>JAFQQM010000061.1 GCA_017410585.1 Clostridia bacterium | reverse complement strand
CTACGATCAAGCACCGTGCCATCCGGCAACAATTCGATGATGCGATTGGCGACCGTGTTGACGATCTCGTAGTCGTGCGAGGTGAACAGCACGTTACCCGGGAAGGCGGTCAGACCGTCGTTGACAGCACTGATGGATTCCAGATCGAGGTGGTCGGTGGGTTGATCCAGCACCAAGCAGTTGGCCGGAAACAGCATCATACGGGAGAACATACAACGTACCTTCTCACCACCCGACAGCACCTGCACTTGCTTATACACAGCATCGCCGGAGAACAGCATACGGCCGAGGAAACCGCGGAGGTACGCTTCGGTCTGATCCTGCGAATACTGGCGCATCCAATCCACGATGTTTTCGGTATGGCCCGCAAAGTATTTGGTATTATCGTGCGGGAAGTAGGACGGCGTGATCGAGACGCCCCATTTGAAACTGCCGGAATCGGCGGTGTCTTCCTCCATCAGGATATTAAACAGCGCGGTCAGCGCCAGTTCGTTACCGAAGAAAGCCACCTTTTCGCCTTTGGCGATGGTGAAAGACAGATCCTTAAACAGCGGCACACCGTCGAGTGTCTTGGTGAGGTTGGTGACCGAGAGAATGTCCTTGCCCGCTTCACGGGACAGTTCAAAGCCGATCCACGGATAGCGGCGGGAAGACGCCGGCATCTCCTCCACCGTCAGTTTATCGAGCAACTTACGGCGGGCGGTCGCCTGACGGGACTTGGATTTGTTAGCAGAAAAGCGGGAGATAAAACTCTGCAACTCGGCGATCTTGTCTTCGTTACGCTTGTTTTGCTGTTTGATGAGTTTCTGCATCAACTGGCTGGATTCGTACCAGAACTCGTAGTTACCGACGTACATCTTGATCTTGCCGTAGTCGATATCCACGATGTGGGTGCAGACGTCGTTTAAGAAGTGACGGTCGTGGGACACGACCAAAACGATACCGTAGTAGTCGGCAAGGAAATTTTCCAGCCACAGCGTGGCATCGATATCCAGACCGTTGGTCGGTTCGTCCAAAAGAATGATCTCGGGGTTGCCAAACAGCGCCTGCGCCAGCAAGACCTTGACCTTTTCCTTTTCGTTCAAAGAAGACATCGGCATATACAGCACGCCTTCGTCCAAGCCCAGACCCTGCAACAGTTTGGAAGCATCCGATTCCGCTTCCCAACCGTTCATCTCGGCAAATTCCGCCTCCAGTTCGGCGGCGCGTTCGCCGTCCTCGTCGGTGAAGTCGGCCTTCTCGTAGATGGCGTCCTTTTCCTTCATCACGGCGTACAGGCGTTCGTTACCCTGCATCACGGTATCCAGCACCGTAAACTCATCATACGCAAAGTGGTCCTGCTTCAAGACCGACATCCGCTCGTCCTTGGAGATGAAGATCTCCCCTTTGCTCGGCTCCAGTTCCCCGCACAGCAGGCGGAGGAAGGTGGATTTGCCGGCACCGTTGGCGCCGATAATGCCGTAGCAGTTACCGGGTTGGAACTTGAGATTAACGTCCTTAAACAACTGCTGACCGCTGAAATTAAAGCTGACTTCCGATACGGTGATCATAGCGTTCTCCTTTAATCAAATAATAAGCATCCAAATAGTAAGTTTACCAATAACCGGCTGAAAAATCAAGTGGTAAAATGACAAAAGAGTACCGCAAAAGCGGTACTCTTTTTGGTCAGTTAACAGAGTTTACGGGGCGATGATCGCTTCGGTCACGACAGTGCCGTCGATCTTAACGGTGATCTTCGCATCCTCAGAGGCGATCTCACCGGTGGTGAGACGGCCGGTATCGTAGGTATGCGTGATCGTATAGGAATTGCCGTTATCGCTATAAGCATACACGTCGAAGGTCACCGAGGTCTCCCCCAGCGTCACCTTAAAATCCATATACCCGCCGTCATCGAAGAAGTTGCTTTCGATGAGGCATTGGGTATTATCCGGACGGGGTTGCATTTCGGTATCCGAACCGTTGTTGATATGGAAGCGAAGTTGACCGGCACGCATATTGAGACCGTAACTGCCGATATAAACATACAGGCGGCCGTTCCCGCTCGCTAACGCCGTATTCAGCGGGATGCGGACGGTGTTGCCGTAGCCGACCGCGAGGTCGGAGGTGACCGACAGATTACTGCTGTTGAGCGTAATCGTCTCATCGCTGTTCATATAATCGAAGAAGGTGGGGGTGGTATCTTCTTCCTCTTCGGTCGGCGGAGTGACCAGACCGGTCTTCTGACCCTCCATGATCAGTTCACTCACTTCGGACGTATTGATCGTGACGGTGATCTTCGCATCCGCGGAGGCAACCTCTGCCGCAATGCGGGCATCGGTGGCGGTATAGGTGTAGGTATAGGAAACGCCTTGGTTATCGCGGGCATACAGCGTATACAGCACGTCGTTGCCTTCCGGCGTGACGCTGATATCCAGATAGCCGTTGTTATCAAAGAATTTGTTCGAAATATCCAAGCCGGTGTAGCGGGCGATCTCGCCGGCAGTGGAGATAATGCGGAACTCACCGCCACGCAGGCGGACACCGTAACTGCCGATATAGATATCGGTGTAGCCGTTGGAACCGACCGTGTTGGTATTTAGCGGGATGCGGACGGTGTTGCCGTAGCCGACCGCGAGGTCGGAAGTGACCGAGGTCTTCGAACTGTTCAGCGTGACGGTGTCCTCGCTGTTCATATAATCATAGAAGTTCGGGATCGATTCCGGCTCCACGTCCTCCACCGGCACGTGCGGTGCCAGTTCCATGTCGGTGGTCAGTTCACGCGTCTCGCCGCCGGTCATAATAGCGCGGACGTTATAGATCTCATCCGCCGTGACACCGATGGACAGCAGGTAGGTCTCCACCTTTTCGGTCATGGTCTCCCCTTCCAGCGTGAACAGGTAGTCGTACATATCCGAGAAGGTATAGGTGGTACCGGGGCGGCTGTTACGCTCGCAATAGACAGAGAAGGTGGTAAACTCGTAATCGTGGATCAGGTCCTCGTGGCTGTAGCCGAGCAGGGCGCCAATCAAGTAGGAAAGCGTACCGGTACGGTCCGCGCCGCCGGTGCAATGGAAATACACCGGATAGTTTTCCGGACGGGCCAGCAGCTGGAAGCACTTTCTGAACTCATCACGGCTGTTGTATCGCACACCGGTCTCGTAGGCAGCCAGCGGGTTATAGTAAAGGTCCGCGCCGGGGATCAGGCTTTCCTGCAGATTGAAGGATTCATCCGGTCTGCGCAGATCCAGTTCGCTGACAATACCCATTTCCTCCGACATCACCCGTTTGCCTTCCTCGGTAAGGTTAACGTAGTTATAGCCGAGGGTGGAGGGGTTGAGTGCACCGCCACGGTAGATCAGACCCTGCAGGGTGGTGGTGCCGAAGCAGGTCTCGTAACCGCCGATATCACGGACGTTGTAGATGCCGTCGACCAGCATCACGCGCGGACCGAGGTCGGTTGTTTGGAAGGTGGACTCGGACACGATATCGGTGCCATTGGCCGAGACCTTGACATAGTACTTGGTGGCCTTATACAGGTTATACAGATCCACGCGCGTGGTGTCGGCATCGACCTGATAGGTCTTGGCGTCGCTGTAGTCGGACTTGGTCGCCACCAACACGGTATAACCGGTAGCGGCGGCGGTGCCGTTCCAGACGACGGGAATCGGTTGGTTGGGATTCTCCCGATACTCGGCATAGTCGGCCACGTTGGGGTCTTCCGCTTCCAGATACGCCTGCACAAGAGGCACGTACGGGAAGACGGGGTTTTTCGAACTCGGCGAGAGGATCAGCAAATCCTGCGACAGTTTGTCACCCGCCTTGGCATACAGCACCAGCGACTGCATCAGTTTGGTAAAATTCATATTATAAGTACCGTTCAGCACGCGTTTTGCCAGCGACAGCACCGAAACGTTGTAGGTAGTACCCTCGACCGTCACGCTCTGCGCGGCATCCAGATCGTCTGCGCCTTGGGCGGGCAGATCGATGCAATAATAGTCGCCGGAAGGCACACCGCCTTCGACCGCGTGGTCAAAATACAAACGGATCGTGATCTCCGACTGCAGAAGCAGGGTCGCACCGAGGTAGCCGGTCGGCGTACCGTCGATGGTCATATCCGGCAGAGCGGAAGGATCGACCGCGTCCAACTCGGTGGTATACGCGCAGTTTTTGTTGGCAAGATCGGCGGTGCGGAAATCAAAATACTGCTGCGTCTGCGCGCCGTAGTTGAGCATTGCCTTGGCCGCGTCCTTGTAGACGTCGTAATAGTCGCCGTTTACAATGGCTTCGGCGTACTGACGGATGGTGGTGGTCTTCTCGGACAGCACCGTTTCACCCTTCAGCAGACGGACGGTAAGCGGGACGGTCATATCCTTGGCAAGCGTCGACACCGACACATGGCAACGGCCATCCGCCGAAACGGCGGGAAGCGCTTGGGTGGTAACTTGATCGCCAATCGAGGTCTCCACCTGCAGATTGCCCGTATTGACCGCCGACGGGACGGTGAGCGACACGTCCATATCCAACGTATTGCTAAGAGTCAGTTGACCGCCGTCAACCGTAGCCACGATCGACCACGTATCGGTAGCGGCATCAAACTGAAACGCCGTACGCGCGTAGGTAACCTTGACCGTATCGGTCTCCACCACGCCGTCGACGTAAACGATCTCATCATCAACAGCAATGTGGCCGTTATCCTGCAGAGCAACGTAATACAAAACGGAAGACAGTTTAACCAGCGTGCGCGGAGATTCCATTTTGGTGCCGTCGGACAGATACACACCGCCCTCGGTAAACAGCGGACGCTCCGACCAATCGCCGTTATATTCCAGCGGATCGGACGGACTGACGGTAAAATAGAAACCGTTACCTTTGGATTCCGACGAAGTTTGGGATAACGTAACGGTGACCTCGGTTTTGGCGGCCAATGCAGGCAACGCCAGCATCGGACACAGACAGAAAAGCAGCGTCATCGTCAGAAACATCGCCAGCAGACGAATCACAGATACCTTGCGTTTCATTGTACAGATCCTCCTTTTTATACTGAGGGTTAACTTTACAATTTATATAATATCATAAAGATTTTCATAAATCTATTGTATTTTTATAAAAATCGGATACTTTTTTATGAAGAGAAGCAAAAATAAGAAAAAGGCAGATACATCGGATGATGTATCTGCCTTTTTGGGGGTGAGTTTACGAGAGATCGGTGATCTCGTACGGGTTGGCCAACGCCGCATCCACCGCCGCATGGATCACATCCAGATACGGAGTGACGGCTTCGGAGGTGTTGGCGGGCACCCATTTGACCGTGGATGCTTTGTTGCCGGTGATGGTGCAGTACCAAGTCAGCGAGGCCGCATAGCGACCGATATCCAGACTCAGGTGGTAACCGTCGCGGGTGAGGATATCGCCCAATGCGGTACGCAGGTTCTGGATAGTGGTACCCGGCGCGAATACACCGTTGATCTGCTCGTTGGGCAGAATGGTGGTCTGCACCGCGTTGACGATGGCATTGTACATGGTCATCTGATCCCTGTTGTAGTTGGCAAAGCCGGAGTGGTTGGTATCCTGCTGATACGCCCACGTCATATTCCAGTAGATCTCGGCATTGCCGATCTCGTTGGCCTTCAGGAAGTCAATGATGTTCTGCAGGTTGCCGAAGGTCTCGGGACGGCCGCTATCTTGGCTGACCTGCTGGATGGAGATGATATCCCAGTCTTCCGACTTAAGTTTCTCCAGCAGATTGGCGTTTTCGGTGACCACCCAACTGTTGCGGTCGTTATACCAATACTGGTAAGCGGAGATATCGTTGACCATATTGTCGTAGTGCTTATCCAGATAGCAACCGCCGATCACGAGGTTGCCGAGCACGACCGACTCGTAGCCGGTGGAGTAGAACATTCTCCACAGTTGATCCATACTGTCCATACTGAAACTGTTGCCGATGGCCAGCACCTTGAGGGTGTTATCCTGATCGGACGGGGTATCCAGCGTAAAGTGCGGCAGGTCGACCGTCTCGCCGCCGGTCATAATGGCGCGGACGTTGGCGATCTCGTCGGCGGTGACGCCGATGGAGAGCAGGTAGCCTTCCACCTTTTCCGCCAGCGTGTCACCTGCCAGCGACTTGACGTAGTCTTCCAGTTCATAGAAGGTCAGTTCGGTCGTCTGGGAATTACGCTCGCCGTAGATGGAGAAGGAAGTAAACTCGTAATCCTTGATCAGCGTGGCCTCGTCCACACCCAGCAGGGCGTTGATGAGATAAGCAAGCGTACCGGTACGGTCCGCACCGGCGGTGCAGTGGAAGTAGACCGGATAGTTTTCCGGACGGGCCAGCAGGCGGAAGGTGTTCGCCACCGACTCGGCCGTGTGGGTCAGCGTCTGCTTATAACCGGACTGGGTGTAGTACACCAGTTTGGCACCGGGGATGAAACTCTTGGTGATGCCTTCGGCTTCACCGATCGTGCGGATGTCGATCTCGGTCTTGATGCCGAGCACCTCGGCCATCGTGCGGATGCCTTCCTCGGTGATCTTCACGTTCTGCTCAGTGCACTGCAACGCGCCGCCACGGTAGATGAGACCCTGCAACGTGGTCTTGCCGTCAACGGTCTGATAGCCGCCGAGGTCGCGGACGTTGAACACGCCGTCCACATCCATCACACGCGGACCGAGGTCGGTGGTCTTAAAGGTCATCGTGTCTACGTGCGCCGTACCGTTGGCGGTCACCTTGACGTAATACGTGGTATCCTTATAGAGATTGCTGAGCGGCAGCGACTTGACCCCCGCCGCCAGCGTGTAGGTAACCGCATTGCTGTAGTCCGCGTTGGTGGAGAGTAGCACGGTGTAGCCGGTGGGGTTGGCGGTATTGTCTTCCCAGCGGATCACGATATCTTCCTTGGCGTCACCGGAGCCGTTCATAAAGTCGGCCACGTTTCCGCCGACCGATTCCAGATACGCCTTGGCGCTGTCGTGGTAGGGATAGGCGATGCCGATCTCATGCAGGAACAGCGGGGTATCCATCATTTTTTCGACCGCGTTGGAATACAGCACCAGCGATTTGGCCAGTTTGATGAATTTCTCGCTGTAGTTGCCAGCAATGACCTTTTTGGCCAGCGACAGCACGCTGAAGGAATAGGTGGTATCCCCCACCGTCACCGTCTGCACGGTGGCGAGATCGTTGGCGGTCACGCCGTCGAGTTGGATGTAGTAGTAACCGTCCAGCGCGGTGGCACCTTCCACCGGCTCGGAGAAATACAGGCGGACGCCGACCGTGTCATTGAGCAACAGCGTGGCGCCGATGTAGCCGGCGGCAGGGCCGTCGATTACCATATCGGGAATACCGGCGGTATTCACCGTATTCCATTCGGTGGTGAACTCGTAGCCTCTATTGGCGAGGTTGGCGGTGTTGTAGCCAAAGTAGTTTTGGGTCACCGCACCGTAGTTGAGCATCGCCTTGGCGATCGCCCGATATTCACCGGCATACTGACCCTCAAGCAACGTTTGGGCATACTCGCGCAGTGAATAGGTCTTTTCGATGACCACCGTCTCGCCATCCATCAGTTTGGCGTTCACGGTGGTGGCCATATCCTTGGCATCCACCGGCAAATGGAAGAAATAGAAGCCGTCTTCACTCTGCTCCGGCATCGGCACACGGGTGACGGTACTGCCCACCGTGAACTTCACCACCGGATCTTTGGCCGCCAGCGCATCCGGAATGGTCATTGCAAAGGCGGTGTCCAGTTTATCACTCAAGGTGACCTGCGCGCCCTCAAAGGCGGGGACGATCGACCACGTCCGCGTGGTACCGTCATATTGGAATACGGTACGCTCGAAGTGAACGGTGTGGGGGCCGGAGATCACCGTGCCATCCACCGTAATGCGTTCGCCGTCCACGGCGACGTGGTTGGAATCGGCCAATCCGAGATAATATTGACTCTGGCTCAATTTTGCCAACGTCTTGGCGCCGATCAAGCGAACACCGTTTTCCAGATACACACCGCCTTCGGCAAAGACGTAACGCGCGTCCCAACCGCCGTCGTACGGCAACGGATCGGACGGAGAAACGATAAAGTAGAAGCCGTTGCCGCCCGAAGCGTTCGAGCCCGCCTTCAGCGTAACGGTGGTCTCGGTCTTGGGTTCTTCGACCATGGACCAACTCCCCGACGCCGCATCGAACTGATAGGCGGTACGCGGGTAGGTAACCTTGGCACCGTCCGATTCGATGACGCCGTCCACGATAAAGATATCCCCATCCTTGGCGGTATAGCCGCCCGTCTTGATGTGAACGCAGTACAGATATTCGGTCAGTTTGATGATAAAATCAGCGGGGTTGATCAGCGTGCCGTCCGGCGCATACACGCCGCCCTCGGAGAAGTTATACTTCTCCTGCCAGCCGCCGTCAAACGGCAACGGGTCACACGGCAAAATCAAGAAATAGAAGTAATCCGCGCCGGTGGCCGTCGATACTTGACTCATTTCCACCGTGACGTCGGTCGGCTCGGTCTTCGGCTTCACGATCGTCCAGAGCCGCAACTCGGCATCGTAGACAAACTCGGTATACGGGAAGACGATACGCACCGTTTCCGTATCGATGTAGCCGTCCATAACGATGACGGTGTCTTCGGTGACCGTCACGCCGTTGGAGGCCAGATCAATGTAATAACGGCTGGAACTCACTTTGGTGAACGTACTATTATGGGTCAACGTTGCGCCGGTCTCCTTCACGTAGATGCCGCCACCGGTGAAGGGGTGGCGAGCCGTATCCCAACTCTCCGAACCGGCGGCGACCAGTTCGTTTTGCTCGGCAGTCTGGAAATAGAAGCCGTTCGTGCCGGTTTCTGCGGTGTATTCCTGCACGGTCATCGTGACCTTGGGTTTGGTGTCATCCTCTTCCTCGGAAGTGGGGGCGGAAATAATGGCCCATTCGTTGGCAGACGCGGTATAGCGGAAATAGGTCCGCGGGAAGGTCACGCGGATCGTTTCGTCTTCGATGGTACCTTCCAGATACAGCGTCTCTCCGTCCGTCACGGTATGGGCACGGTCGGCCAGCGACAGGTGATACACCTGCGAACCGATCTTCTTGGTGGCGTTACCATGGCTCAGCAACGTACCATCCAGCGTATATAACCCGCCGGAAGTGAAGGGGTAGACGATGTTCCAACCGCCGTCATGCGGCAGACCGTCCGACGGCGTTACGTAGAGTTGAAAGCCGGTACCGTTGGAATCGGTGTACACCACGCGAGACGGCGTAGTCGTCACCTCGGTCAGCGCAGACACCGCAAACGCCGGCATCAGGCAGCAAAGCAATGCCATCGACAGCAATACCGACAGCACGCGAGCCAAAACGGACATTTTTTTCATTTGCAGTTCCTCCTTTGGAAATAAGGATATAACTTGACAGTTTTATTTTAACACATCAATTTATTTAATTACTATAATATTTTTCCAAATGTTTGATAGTTTTTTATAAAGTTTATCATTTTTTACAATAAAATATCCCGCCGACCGGACGGGTCGACGGGATAGGCAATTACCAGTTGTTCGCCGCTTGGCGGTTGATGGCATTGAGGATGCCTTTGAAAGAAGCACGGTTGATGTTGTGGGAAATCCCCACACCGAAATGTTGCAGTCCATCGGGGCATTGCAGGCAGATGTACGCCACCGCCTTGGAGTTGGAACCGCCGGTAAGGGCGTGTTCCGCATACGAGATAAAGCGGAAGCCGCTGACGCCGATCTGGGACAAGGCGGAGAAGAAGGCGTCGATCGGGCCGTTACCGACCGCTTCGACCTGCTTGGCCTCGCCGTCCACCAGAACGGTGCCGTTGAAGCGGACGTCACTGCCGTCGTGACCGGACAGTTCGGTGATGAAACTCTGGCCGAGTTCGTATTTCCGCGGAATGTCGGTGTAGTTGGATTTGAAGACGTCCAGCACCTCTTCGGCGGACAGTTCGCGACCGGCGAGGTCGCACGCCTTCTTGACCATCACGCCGAACTCCGGTTGCATGGCCTTGGGCAGGTGGTAGCCGAAGACTTCCTGCATCACGAAGGCCGCACCGCCCTTGCCGGACTGCGAGTTGATGCGGATGATCGGCTCGTACTGTCGGCCGACGTCGGCGGGGTCGATAGGCAGATACGGGATCTCCCAGTAGGGGGAATCGGAGTCCGCCATATATTGCTTGCCTTTCTTGATGGCATCCTGATGGGAGCCGGAGAAGGCGGTGAACACAAGGTCGCCGGCGTACGGTTGGCGCTCTCCGACTTTCATACCGGTGCAACGCTCGTACAGTGCGCGGTAGGACGGCAGATCGGAGAAGTCCAGTTCCGGATCGACACCCTGCGTGTACATATTCAGACCGACGGTGACGAGGTCGAGGTTACCGGTACGCTCGCCGTTACCAAACAGCGTGCCTTCCAGACGGTCAGCACCCGCCAGCAAGCCCAATTCCGCGCCGGCAACGCCGGTGCCGCGGTCGTTATGCGGATGCAGGCTGATGATCGCCGCTTCGCGGTTTTTGAGGTGCTTGATAAAATACTCCACCTGATCGGCGTAGGTATTCGGGGTGCACATCTCCACGGTGTTCGGGAGATTCAAAATAACGGGGTTTTCCTTGGTGGAACCCAGCGCTTCCATCACCGCTTCGCAGACCGCCACCGCCGCATCCGGCTCGGTGCCGGAGAAACTCTCGGGGGAATATTCAAAACGGATGTTGGTATCGCCGTCGTACTCTTCCGCCAGTTGCCGCACCAGTTTGGCGCCTGCCACCGCGATCTCGGTCACACCCTGCACGTCGGTATGGAACACCACCTTGCGTTGCAGGGTGGAGGTGGAATTGTAGAAATGGATAATGACGTTTTTCGCGCCACGTACCGCCTCAAAGGTCTTGCGAATGAGGTGTTCGCGCGCCTGCACCAGCACCTGAATGCTGACGTCATCCGGAATATAGCCGCCGTCGATCAACGCACGGCAGATCTCGTATTCCGTCTCGGAAGCAGAGGGAAAGCCGATCTCGATCTCTTTAAATCCCATCTTGCACAGAGCGGTGAAAAACTCCAGTTTCTGCTTGAGATTCATCGGATCGACCAACGCCTGATTGCCGTCGCGCAGGTCAACGCTGCACCAGACGGGGGCTTTGGTGATGGTGCGGGTAGGCCACTCTCGGTTTTCCAGCGGTACCTGCGTAAACGGAATATATTTCTTAAATCCTTCATTCATTGTCGGAGTCCTCCTCTTTGTTCCACGGAATCAAACTAACCGCTTCCATCACCGGCTCACGCATCCACAGTTCGGGGGTCACACGGACCTCAAAACCGCAACCGGAGTCGGTCGCCCATTCCGCCATACTGCCGCGCGGAAACGCGTATTTGGACATGATCAGCATAATCACACCGCCCGGCGCGCACACGACCGCTTCGGTCGAGCCGCTCTTCATCAGGTCGGTCACCAGTTGTTCGAATGCCGCACTGACGCGGGCCTGAAAAGTCTCGGCATCTTCGCCGTCCGGAATGGCGCCGTTTTGACCGCTGACCCATTCGGCAAAGCCGGATTCGCCTTTCAACTGCGCGACCGTCTTGCCTTCCCAGCGACCGAGCGAGCATTCGTTCAACCCTTCGATCTCGGTGATCGGTCGTTGCGGATACAGCACCGAAAGGGTCTGCTTACAGCGGGAAAGCGGAGCGGCAAACAGTTTAGCCACCGGCGAAACGACCGGATAATCAAACGCCGTTCTCAGTTGCAACAGGTGGCTGAGGCCGGACGGAGAGAGCGGAGAATCGAGACGACCAAGGTACATCCCTTGCTCGTTGGCCTCGGTCATTCCGTGCCGAATTAGGTAAATTTTGTAAGATTTCATAAAAATTTCTCCATTTTTAAGTGAAAACGCACCATTTACAAACGGTAAAATTTACGCTATAATAATAAAACAATGTGTATAATTACACGCCGTTACGGCGTTGTGGAGGTCAACTTCAATGAACAATACATTCTCCCGCATCATCACCTTGCTCCGCAAGGAACGCGGGATCAGCCAGAAACAGGCGGCGATGGAACTCGGCGTCTCACAGGCGCTTCTCTCTCATTATGAAAAGGGAATCCGCCAATGCGGACTGGAATTTGTGGTGAAGGTCGCCGATTACTATAACGTCTCCTGCGATTATCTGTTGGGGCGTACCGCCGATAAATCCGGCGCGATCATCGCCGTCGACGAGATCCCCAGCGCCGAGTCTGCCGAGTCGGATAACAAGGTGAAGGGTTCTATCCTGCCGGTGCTCAACAAGAAACTGCTGTTCAACTCGATGAACATCATCTTCAATCTGCTGCAGCGGTGCGATAACAAAGCGCTCACCAGCGCCGTATCGTCCTATCTGATGCTGTCGGTGTATGCGGCGTTCCGCCAGTTGTATGCCGCCAATCCGAAAAATCCGGACGTGATGTTCTCGGTTCCGAGTTACGAATTCCAAGCGGACGTGCAGGGGGCCGGTGCCAAACTGCTCGCACAGGCGGGTCAGTTAGCGGCCGGCGGACGCGTTGGCGAGGAGAACGGTCTGGATGCGGACAAAGCGCCGCTCATCTTGCCGGATCATCTCGCACGGGAATATCCGCTGTTTGCCTCGTCCCTGCTCAATCTTCTTCGCAAAGCGGAAGAGATGCTGTGATCCTTACTTATCAAAAGCGCCAGCGCCAATGCGTTGGTGCTTTTTATTATAAGGGAAACCTATAAAAAAAGCAAGGGGTTTCCTACATTCCGCGACGTTTGATCACAGCGGACACAATGTGGCCCGCCACGTCCACGCCGGTGCACGCTTCCAATGCCGCCATATGAGCGCTGGCGTTGACCTCACAAAGCAGTGGGCCACGGTTACTGTCCAAAATATCCACCCCCGCAAACAGCAACCCAAGCGCTTGGCACGCCTGCTGTGCCAGCGCGGTCTCCGCCGCGGTCGGGATATAGGCCTCGCCGGTCCCGCCGGCGCCGATATTGGCACGAAAGTCATCTGCCGAGCGACGGTGCATGGCCGCCACGACCCGACCGTCGACCACGTACAGGCGTTTGTCCTCCCCCGCCGCCTCTGCCAAAAATTCCTGCAGAATAAACGGCCGATGGTGCATACGGGCGGCGGTGGAAAGCAGTTCTTCCCTATTGCGGATAAGGTAGACCTGTTCGCCCAACGAGCCAAAGCATTCCTTGAAAACCAGCGGAAAACCGAGCGTTTCGGCGGCGGTATAGAGAAAAGTCTCCCCCTCCGCTGAAAAATCAAGGTAGGTCATCGGTGCCAACAGCGTCCGCGGGGTCGGCAGACCGGCACGGGTCAACGCAACGTGGGTCAGCGATTTGTCATCACAGACCGCCACCGCCTCCGCCGAGTTGTACACAGCCACGCCATCCGCCTCCAACATCCGCAACAAGCGAACGTCCTTATCCCAGCAAAGCACCGTGTCGGCGGCGGTCAACCCACTGCCGCCGTGGCGGGAGATCTCGGCCGCGAACGAAGTATTGGGGCGGGCTTGCAAGGCAAACCCCATCCGATCACCGGCCGCGACCAAACGACGCACCGGATCGGGAATCGTTTCCGGATTCCAAAACCCGTTATATAAGACGTAGCCCGCCATACCGTTCCTCCTCCGCGTTTTAAATAAAGCGAAGCCGCCTCGTAAGTTGTTACGAAGCGGCTCTTCTTTTAGTCGATCTCGACCGACACCCGCACGTCCTGACGGGTAGCAGCCGCACGCATGACCGTGCGCATCGCCTTAGCGATGCGGCCCTGCTTGCCGATGACTCGTCCCATGTCGCCTTCCGCTACGTGCAGATGCAACACGACCAGACCGTCGTCGGTGGGCTCATCCTGCTCCACAACGACAGCATCCGGCTGATCGACGAGACCGCGCGCGATCAGTTCCAATAACTCTTTCATTTACCGATCTCCTTCAAGCCGCATCAGATGCCGGCTTTCTTGAGCAGCACCTTAACGGTATCGGTCGGCTGAGCGCCGTTGGCCATCCACTTCTTCGCTTTCTCAGCGTCGATCTTGATCTCCGCCGGATCGGTCAGCGGATTGTAGGTGCCGATCTCCTCGATGAAGCGACCGTCACGCGGGAAGCGGGAATCCGCCACGACCACACGATAGAACGGAGCCTTCTTCGCGCCCATACGGCGCAGTCTGATTTTCACTGCCATAATAGTTTCCTCCTAAAAAATATAATTGATTGATTTATTTATTCTACCGAATCTGGTATGAATACGAATTAAAAACCGAAACCTTTCGGCATACCGGGCATACCGGCCAGATTCATCCCGCCCGGCATACCACGGAAGCGTTTTCCGTTTTTGCCGGAACTCATCTTTTTCATCTGCTTCATCATATCCTTCATCTGGCGATACTGTTTGAGCAGACGGTTGACGTCCTCCACCTTCATACCGCAACCGGCCGCGATGCGGCGTTTGCGGGACGGATTGATGATATCGGGATTACGACGTTCCTTGGCGGTCATCGAAAGGATGATCGCCTCGGTACGGTCGATCATACGGTCGTCGATGTCCATATCCTTGATCTGTTTGGAAATACCGGGGATCATCCCGAGCATCTCCTTGAGATTGCCCATCTTTTTGATCTGGCGGAACTGATCGAGCAGGTCGTTTAAGTCAAACTTATTCTCCTGCATCTTGCGGGCAAGTTCCTCCGCCTCTTTCTCGTCCACCTGCTCCTGCGCACGCTCAATAAAGGTCAACACGTCACCCATATTGAGGATACGGGAAGCCATACGGTCGGGATGGAATACCTCCAAGGCGTCCAACTTTTCACCGGTACCCGCAAACTTGATGGGGCAACCGGTCACCGCACGGACCGACAGCGCCGCACCGCCACGGGTATCGCCGTCCAGTTTGGTCAGCATCACACCGGTGATGCCCAACGCCTCGTTGAAAGACGAAGCCACGTTGACCGCATCCTGACCGGTCATCGCGTCCACTACCAGCAGGATCTCCTGCGGGGCGACGGTCGCTTTGATATTTTTTAACTCGGTCATCAGCGTCTCGTCGATGTGCAGACGGCCGGCGGTATCCAAGATCAGATAATCGTTACCGTGGTCACGGGCGTGAGCGACCGCCTTCTCGGCGATCTTCACCGGATCTCCCTGCCCCATCTCAAACACCGGCGTGCCGGCCTGCTCACCGACCACTTTCAGCTGATCGATCGCGGCAGGACGGTAGACGTCACACGCGACGAGCAGCGGGCGGTGACCTTTGCTACGCAACATTTTAGCCAGTTTGGCGGAGTGGGTGGTCTTACCGGAACCCTGCAGACCGCACATCATAATGATGCATGGCGGGCGGTTGGAATGCGCCAACGGCGCGGCTTCGCCACCCATCAGCGCGGTCAATTCCTCATTGACGATCTTGATGACCATCTGCGAAGGAGACAGGCTTTCCATCACCTTGGCACCAATGGCGCGTTCGGTGACCGTATTGGTAAATTCCTTGGCGACCTTATAGTTGACATCCGCCTCCAGAAGAGCCATACGCACCTCGCGCATTGCTTCGCGCACATCGGCTTCCTTCAGCACGCCGCGAGAACGCATTTTTTTAAAAGCGGCGGCAAGTTTATCGCTTAAACCTTCAAAAGCCATCGGTGGTCACTCCCTTCCTTATTGATTGGCGAACGGATCAGTCGGCAGCCAGACGGGCAGCCATCGAGCGAATCTTATCGACCCGTAACTCGATCTCGCGGGAGACACCCGTATGCAGGTTGATCTCCTGAATTTCGGCGGCGGCAACAGAAATCTCTGCCAGATCCGCCTGCATATCACGGAAGCGACGGGCCAACCCCAACCGATCCTCCATTTCCAGCAGTTGCGCTTCGGCGCGTTTGATCGCGTCACGCACACCCTGCCGCGTTATGCCGGCGTTTTCCGCGATCTCGGAAAGGGACAGGTCAGCATCGTAATACAGCCCTACCATATCGCGCTGTTTATCGGTCAACATATCGCCGTAGAAGTCGAACAAAAGAGCCATTTCCATATTTTTTGCCACGAAAAATCGCCTCGCTTTCTTCAATAGTGTAAAGTAAATAACTTTACACAGATTATACAACAAAATCCGCCGTTTGTCAATACTTTTCCGTGTAAAAATTTACCCTTTTTTTATCCCCGTTTTTTACCATTTTGTACACCCGTTTTTCGGAAGTACCGACGCTTGAAAAATTTTCCGACGAAAATTGCAGAAAACCTTTGCCTTTTCGGCCCAAAAGTGCTACAATACATACAGAACTTCGGAAAAGAGGCATTTTTATGCTCGGAAAAACTGCTACCGTACTGGTCACCGTACCGTACGGGAGCCAAGGGGAGGACGGCAAGACCCGTCTGCTCAACTTTGGCCATATCAAAGGATTTACCCAAAAAGGCGGCGTGCCGCTCGACGCCTACGTCATCGGCATGGAAAAGCCGGTACACAGTTTCACCGGTCCGGTGCTGGCGGTGTTATACCGCGAGGATCGCACCCCCGTCTGGATCGTCTCCTCCCGCCGAACGGTGATGTACGAACCGGAACTGCGGCGGCTGTTGAGCACCTGCGAAACGGGGCGTTTTAAGTTATCCTGCCGTTACGAAAAGAGTTGCGGCGGCGTACTGTACACCCACGTGAACGGGGAACGCCGGTATCTGATGGTGCGTAACCGCTCCGGTTACTACGGATTTCCCAAGGGACACATTGAGAATACCGAAAACGACGAAGAGACCGCACGGCGCGAGATCCGCGAAGAAACGGGTCTGACCGAGGTACAGTTTGTGGAAGGCTTCACCCGCACCAACCGGTATATGTGCAAAGCACATACCCAAAAGCAGGTGACCTTGTTCCTCGGTATCTTCCCCCCCACCGCCACCATCGCGCCCTCGATGGAGATCCGCGAATATAAATTGTTGCCGTTTGAACAAGCGGTAGAGACCATCGGCCACGAAAACGACAAGCAGATCCTCCGCGAAGCGGAAGCATTCTTAAAAGAACACGATACGGTCAACGTATAAAAAAACCTCCCGATGCATCTGCATCGGGAGGTTTTTGTTTGGTTATTTCGCGTAGTCGACCGCGCGATTTTCGCGGATGAGGTTGACCTTGATCTGACCGGGATACTCCATATTCTCCTCGATCTTCTTGGCAATATCGTGCGCCAGAATGACCATCTGGTCATCGTTGACCATCTCCGGACGGACGATGATGCGGACCTCACGGCCGGCCTGAATCGCAAACGAACGCTCGACACCGTCGAAGTCGTTGCAGATCTCTTCCAGTTTCTCAAGACGCTTGATATAGTTCTCGAGATTCTCGCGACGGGCACCGGGGCGGGCCGCAGAGATCGCATCGGCGGCCTGCACGATGCAAGCCAGCACGGTGGTCGCTTCCACGTCGCCGTGGTGCGCCTGAATAGCGTGGATAACGCCGGCGCTTTCCTTATACTTACGCGCAATGTCCACACCGATCTCGACGTGGGAGCCTTCGATCTCGTGGTCGACGGCCTTACCGATATCATGCAACAGACCGGCGCGGCGGGCGATGGTCGGGTCGATGCCCAATTCGCTGGCGATCATACCGGAGAGGAATGCCACTTCCAGCGAATGTTGCAACACATTCTGACCGTAACTGGTACGGTAATGCAGACGGCCGAGCAAACGGACGACCTCCGGACTGATGCCGCGGATGCCGGTGGACAGAACGGCGTTTTCGCCTTCCTGCTTGATAACGTTTTCCACCTCGCGGCGGGATTTTTCCACCATCTCTTCGATGCGTGCCGGATGGATACGGCCGTCCGAAATGAGACGCTCCAGCGCATTGCGGGCGATCTCACGGCGGACCGGATCGAAGCAGGACAGGGTGATCGCTTCCGGCGTATCATCGATGATGAGGTCGCAACCGGTCATCGTTTCGATGGCGCGAATGTTGCGGCCTTCGCGGCCGATGATGCGGCCCTTCATTTCGTCGTTAGGCAACGCCACGACCGAAACGGTAGACTCGGTCACCTGATCCGCGGCAACACGCTGGATCGCCTGCGCGATCATCATACGGGCCTTGGAATCCGCCTCGTCCTTCAACTGCTCGGTGAACTCCTGCAGTTTGAGCGCCTTTTCGTGGGTCAGTTCTTCCTGCAGGTTTTGCAGCAAATACTCCTTCGCCTGATCGACGGTGAAGCCGGAAATGCGCTCCAGCGTAGCCAGATGCTGCTTTTTCAACTCGTCGATCTCGCCCATACGCGCTTCGACGGCCTTTTCCTTTGCTGCCAGATTTTCTTCTTTTTTCTCGTTGTTTTCGATCTTGCGATCCAGCGTTTCTTCCTTTTGCTGGAGTCGGCTTTCCTGCCGCTGGACTTCCTTGCGGCGTTCTTTGATCTCGTTGTCGGCTTCGCTGCGCAGACGCTGGATCTCGTCCTTTGCGTTGAGGACGGCTTCCTTACGCGCTCTTTCGGCATCGGATTTCGCCTGACTGCGGATACGCTCCGCTTCCGCTTCGGCCGACCCCAGTTTCGCTTCCGCCACGCGTTTGCGATGGTTTTGTCCCATATGATACGCGACAACACCCGCAACGACCGCACCGACGACCAACGCAACCACGCCGACCAAAATGGTGATCAAAATCGGATCCATTGGGAAATGCACCTCCTGTGTTAAGTCGTGGGATGCATCCCCCGGGTTTATGATGCGCCGTCTCGATAAAAACGGCTATGGAAAGTTTCGCTTGGAAACTTATAAAAAAGAAAATCGCTTTTCTTCTCTATATGCATCAGCGTGCTTTCGGTACAAACCCGGGAACAGCACCCCGAATGAAAAAGAATAAGACTATATGTGGAATCCTCGAAAGAGGCCACTTATATGCCATTTATAACTATACCTGTTTTTCTCCGTATTGTCAAGTAGCAAAACCGAAAAAGCAAGCCGAAAACCACAAGATTTTGTGGAAAAAGCAAATGCGTGGTGCCAAATCGGCACCACGCATTGATAGAGGTCTTACAGAGCGGCAACCACCGCATCGCCCATAACGGCGGTGGAGACCGGCGTTTCGGTCGGCTTGGCGATATCCGGCGTACGGATGCCGTCGTCCAGCACCTTCTTGACCGCCGCTTCGATCGCATCGGCGGCTTCCACCTCACCGAGCGAGTAGCGGAGCAACATACCGGCGGACAGAATGGTCGCCAACGGGTTGGCGATGCCTTTGCCGGCGATATCCGGCGCCGAGCCGTGGATCGGCTCGTACAGACCGGGCTTGCCCGCCTCTCCCATCGAAGAGGACGCCAGCATACCGATAGAACCGGCAATCTGAGAGGCTTCATCCGACAGGATGTCACCAAAAATATTGGAAGTCAACAGCACGTCGAACTGCTTCGGGTTACGGCACAACTGCATAGCGGCGTTATCCACGTACTGGTGGTTGAGTTCCACCTCGGGATACTGCTCGGCAATGCGGGTGACCGTCTCACGCCACAGGCGGGAGGACTCCAGCACGTTGGCCTTATCCACGCTGGTGACCTTCTTGCCGCGCTTCATCGCGGTCTCAAACGCCACGTGCGCGATGCGCTCGATCTCCGGCACCGAGTAGCGCTCGGTATCGTAGGCTGAAAGGGTGCCGTCCTCGGCCGTCTCGCGGCCGCGCGTGCCGAAATAGATACCGCCGGTCAGTTCGCGGACGATCATCACGTCCATCGAATCCCCGATGATCTCGGGTTTCAGCGGGCTGGCATCCGCCAACGGACTGTACACCACCGCCGGACGGAGGTTGGCAAACAGACCCATCGCGGCACGAATGCCGAGCAGACCTTTTTCCGGACGGTTGTTACCCGGCTGGGAATCCCACTTCGGACCGCCGACAGCGCCGAGCAAGACCGCATCGGAAGCCAGACATTGGTCGACCGTCTCCTGCGGCAACGGCACGCCGGTGGCGTCGATTGCCGCACCGCCGATCAGCGCCGGCGTAAATTCCAGCGAAAAGCCGTACTTCTCGCTGACCGCTTTTAACACTTTGACCGCTTCATCGACGATCTCCGGACCGATGCCGTCGCCGCGAAGCAGGGTGATGGAATACTTTTTCATAAAACAGACTTCCTTTGCTGGTAAAATACCTTACTATTATGCCTCTTTCCGTGGCGGTTGTCAAGAGTTTTGCTGGGAAACGACCACGTCACGGACGGTCAGACCGTCGATACCGCTACCGTCAAAATCAGGATGGGCGGCACGGACGCGGATCCCCTCCAACGTAAAGCGGGAAAGGCGGTACTGCGAGGGCGCATACTCCACGTTCCAGTAGGTGTCACAGTCGCAATCGCAATCGCGGACGGTGATGTTTTCGGCAACCGACAGCGGAATATCCGTCCGTCCTTTGTTGTCGAAGAACTGCGTCCACGGGCGAACGAGGGCAAAATTGCCCACCTTGCCGGTCACCTGTTCGATGGTGATGTATTCGTACTGTTGCGGCGTATCGGGGCGCAGTTTGAGCCACAGCAACGTGATTGCCTTGTTCATACGGATGCGGCGGACGAGGATGTTGCGGTTGTGGATGGATTCGGAACCGCAGGTGAGACAGCCGTGACAATGTCCGTACTCGCAATCTTCCACCAAAATGCGTTCGTTACTGCCGTTTTCGGGGGCGGTATCCGCCCACGGGCCTTTGCCGCCCTTGAGCACCACCGAATCGTCGTTGACCGCCATATAGCAGTTTTTCACCAGCACGTCGCTACAAACGTCGATATCCAGCGCATCCGAACTGGGGGCGGGTACCGGCTCGCTCGGGGCGAGGATGCGGCAATCGAGATACTTGACGAAGCGGCAACGGTAGAGGTGGTTGGTCCAAAACGGCGAGTTTTGCAAGGTGACGCCCGCTACCGTGACGTTTTGGCAGTTGGAGAGAAAGACCAAGCGGGGACGCTGTTCGTCCTTATTGGTGGCTTTCGGATTCCATTGGAGTCGTTGCCAGAAGGCTTTCCACGCACGCAAACCGTTGCCGTCCAACGTGCCTTCGCCGGTGATGGTGAAGCCGTCGAGACCGTCGGCATTGATGAGGGCGGGATAGTAGAGACAACTCTCCCCCTCGATACGGGTCCGGCAAACGGGATAGTCGCTGATATCGTCACTGCCTTTGAGCACCGCACCGGCACACAGATGCAGGTGAACGCCCTGCTTAAAAAACAGCGCACCGGTCAAAAACTCACCCGCCGGCACCACCAGCACACCGCCGCCCTCGGCGGCAATGCGATCGATGAGCGCCTGTAAAGCGGCGGTCTGCACCGTACCGTCAGCGGCGATGCCGTGATCGGTCAGCACGTACGGTTTGCCGAGTTGTTCCAAAGTCGGTACGACGGTATCGTAAAACCACGCGTCAATGGGTGTTCCGTCGGGAAAATATTCGCGTTGCGGCATGGGATATCCCTCCCTATTTTATTTCTGCTCAAATTGTACGGCAAATGAACGGTAATGTCAAGACGAAAGCCGGAAAAAGACCCGATGCTTTTAAGGCATCGGGTCGATAGCAAAGGTATATAAGCAGGTATATTCGTTCTCGGTCAACTGCCAAAGTGACACACCACTGAATTTAGCGGAATACCGTTCATAAATCAGCAGTTCCATTTGACCGTCCGCTTCCAGATCCAGCAAGAATATTTGAAAGTCCTCCGGTCTCACGGCGGCGGAAGGGTCGCTAACGGTATAGGTCTTCTCCCCTATCTCCACCGCCAATTGCCAACAGGAAAAAGGCGGCATCACCGTGCTGTCCGTAAAGGAGACCGAAACCGTATCCTCTTCACCGTCACCGTTCATATCGGTGCAGAGGGTATTTTCTTTGGTGCGGACAGCCGGAAACAGCGAGGGATCCGTACTGCCGATCCACCAACCGTCAACCGCCGTATCCAGTTTGGTACGCACCTCCACGGTGCCGTCGATCACGCGACCGGCGCCTTTGGCGGTCAGTACTCCGGCAGACGAAGTAAAACGACCGCCATTGGTATCTCGGAAGGTCAACGTGCTGCCAAGTGGCAATATCGAGCCGGTAACGGTGGCTTCGGTCTCTTGATAATCGGACAACGGGCGGTCGTTATAGGCATAGCAATCAGCAGGATAAAATACGCCGCCGTCCACCGCACCGAGCAAGTAGGCTTGATCACGGAAATTGGTACTGTCCACAAACACCAACGGTGTACCGCCCTTACGGTCTTTCAATGCTTGCAACAATACTTCTTCAAAAGAGACCAACTGCGCGTTGGCGTTCTCTACAAAAACGGCGGTACTTTCTCGTTCCACATAGCACCAGCGATGGGTAAACATTTGATAATACTCGTAGCCGTCCGCATCCTGTATCGGCTTAGTGCTTACCGTATAAATCCGCACTCGGTCATAGGTCGTTTTGCTGTTTTCGTCGGTATGAACGCCATCCACCTCATAGCGGAATTTCGTCACGTCAGCATAGCGAGCGTGAAGCGACCGGACCGACTGCAAAACCTGATTTTTTCGCTGGATTTCTTGCAAGTCATCGGAAGATTCCCCTGCCCCCGTCGTAGTGGTCGCGGGAGGCGTTGTGGGATTGTCAGCCACGGATTGACAGCCGCAAAACAACAAAAGCAACACCAAGACAACACATAACTTTTTCATTCCCAACACCTCCCGTAAAATCAGTCGAACGCTATCGACAATTTTATGATAGCACGCCCTTTAACTACTGTCAAGATTTTTCTTGTGTTCGGTACGGAGATGGATTATAATGATTATATATAGAAAGGAGTGGTTGGATGGATTTTTTGGAGATCGCCAAAGGACGGCAATCCTGTCGGCGCTATGATCCCGCGCGGGAAGTGGAACGATCCAAGTTAGAGGCAATCTTGGAGGCGGGGCGGTTGGCACCGTCCGCCTGCAACTCACAGCCGTATCACATCAGCGTCTGTCGCGGTGAGGTCGCCAAGCAGGTGGCGGTGGCGACGATGGGGATGGGCATGAACAAATTTGCCGCGGACGCGCCGGTGCTGTTGGTGGTATCCGAGGCGGCCTACAATCAAACGGCGGCGGCCGGAGCCAAACTCAAGCACAACGATTACCGTTCGATCGACATCGGTATCGTCACCGCCTATCTGACCGCCGAAGCCACCGCGCAAGGGCTGGGAACCTGCATCCTCGGGTGGTTCGATGACAAGAAGGTGCAGGCCGCTTGCGGTTATCACGGCACCACGCGGCTGGTCATTACGCTGGGATATGCCGCCGATGAGCCGTTCCGCACCAAAAAGCGCAAAAGCACCGACGAATTGATCACCTTTTGCGAATAAGAAAAATCCCCCCGCATAGCGGGGGGTATTTCATTTTCGGGCATAGCCCTATACGATACTGGCGGCGCACAAGTGCGCTTTTTATTGGCCTGCCGGCCACCCATAAATGGGTTGTAAGTCTTTGCCGGCTCCCCTTGTCAGGGGAGCTGTCGGCGGCAGCCGACTGAGGGGTAGTCTTTCGTTTTCTCTCCCTCCGTCTTTTTGCTTCGCAAAAATCCACCTCCCTCGTCAGAGGGAGGCATAACATAAAACACTT
>JAFQQM010000060.1 GCA_017410585.1 Clostridia bacterium | reverse complement strand
TGCACCGCCGGTTTTATGGGTTTTGGGATGATTTTCGTGTTTTCGACTGCCGATAGGCTGGCGCCTTTCAAAGGAGAAAACGGGAAAAGCGCCCAAAAGACATACCGGCGGCGATGCGGGGTTCGGTTCTCTTATGGTATAGCATATCAAAATGAAAAAAGCAACGAAAAATCCGCCGTTTCCAAAAAGAAACGACGGATGTTTTCAGCGACCGTACGAGCGCAGAACTTCCTCTACGACACGACGAACCAGAGCCTCGTCCGGCTGGGGCGAGACCGGCGCTTTACCGCAACTGCCAAACAGTTGCATTTTTTCGATCACCGACAACTTGACCGCCTCGCGGACCGAGGGGAGCAGGTCGATGATGCCCTTGCCCATACTGGTAAAGTGCGCCATCGCGGACTCCACCGCGGCGATGTTGATGTCGGTAAAAATATTGACCTTGGAAATACCCGCTTCGATCGCCTTGCGGAAATCCTCGTCGGTCAGACCGGAGCCGCCGTGCAACACCAACGGAGTCGGCACCGTCCGCGCAATGGTGCGGATACGGTCAAAATCCAGTTTGGGCGGCAGTTTGTAGGCGCCGTGAGCCGTACCGACCGCGATCGCCAGCGCATCCACGCCGGTGCGGTCGACGAAATCTTTCGCCTCCTGCGGGGTGGTGTAGAATTTGGAGGCATCCGCCTGTTGCTGTGCCGTTTCGGTACCTTCGGCACCGCCGACGTGACCGATCTCGCCTTCGATGGACGCACCGTAGGAATGCGCGATCTCGGTCATTTCGCGGACACGCTCGCAATTGACCTCGTACGACTCGGTCGAGCAATCGTACATAATGGACGAAAACCCGAGTTTGAGCGCTTTGAGGCAGGTCTCCTTGTGCAGACCGTGGTCGAGATGCACCACCACCGGCACCTTCGCCCGCTTGGCCATCGGGATGAGGATCATCGCGAGGTCTTCCAGCGAATTGTACGGCAACAGTACCTCCGCCGTACCGAAAATGACCGGCGAGCCGGTCTCCTCCGCGGCGGCAATAATGCCCTGCGCCAGTTCCAGCGTCACGGCGTTGAACAAGCCAACCGCGTAGTGACCTTTTTTGGCGTCCTGCAGGACTTCGTTCATGGTAACTAACATTAACCCATTACTCCTTCCAGAGCGAGGCGGGGGTACTTAGAGGCAACCGCCCACACCTCGTCGGCGTTTTTCATACCGTCAACAGCGTTATCGCAGGTCAGGTTACAGACCGCCGCCGCCGAGGCAAATTCCAAAATTTTCAGATCGTCGTAGCCGTTGTACAGACCGTACAGCGAACCGGCACAAAAGGCATCCCCCGCGCCGGTACTGCCGGCGATGACCGAAGACGGCACCGAGAGGGACGGCAGGACGGTGACCGTATCGGTCGCTACGTCATAGAGGAAGCCGGCTTCCTTGGCGTGGATGATGACCTTCTCCTTAACACCGCAAGCGGCCATCCGGCGCATCGCCTCGCCGATATTCTTACCGTGCAGGCGGCCGTCGTCGGTACGGGGAGACAGCCCCCACGCCGCACAGCCTTCGATCTCGTTGACGATGACGTAATGGCAATACGCCAGCGCCGGCGTCAGTACGCGGGCGAAGTTGCCGCTGCTGTCGCTGACCGCGTCGATGGAGGTCTTGATCCCTTGCTCTTGCACCCGATGCAACAGACGCGCCATCACCGTGCCGTACGGCTCGTCGGCGCTGTCTAAACGGTCGAGCAACAGCACGTAGCCGAAATGCGCCATCCGACAGGTCCAGTTTTCGGGCGTGACGTGTTCGGGTCCAAATTCGGCGTTGGCACCGCGATAGTGGAAAAAGGTGCGTTCGCCCGACCGCAGGCTCATCGCATCCGAAAACGAGGTATTGGCGGTCTTGGAGACCGAGACCTCGTCGCAACCGATACCGTAGCGGGTCAACTGCTCGGTGAGGTAACGCCCGCTCGCATCGTCACCGATACGACCCGCCGCATACAGCGGCAACGCCGGATCGATCTTCGCCAGATCGATGACGGTATTGGGAACGCATCCGCCCACCGCCATCGACAGTTCACCGATGTTACTGAGCATCCCGATGGCGGGATAACGGTCGATGATCTTGATATTGTCGGTCAGCATCGTACCGGCGATGAGAATGCCGGCCCTGTTCTCCGCCATATCAGTTGCACTCCGCACAGAGCGGACCGGCCAGTTCCTTCAGGAAGAACAGGCGACCGGCCAGCGTCGGGATATAAGAAGAGGTGATCCACGGGGTGGTGCCGTGGCGCAGGGTCATCCACAGCGACAGACCCTGCCACTGCATCCCGCGGCCGAGGGTACCGTCCGCACCGCCGATGGCATAGTCCGCCTGCAAGAACAGCGCCGGACCGATGGTGTTGGCGCGGCAGGGAACCAGCGTGGTACGGGATTTGAAACTGGTCAGCGCATTCTGTTCCACCGTCAGCGGGTGGATCTTGGCGGCAATGCGGTAGGGCGCGGCTTTCCACTCCGCTTCATTTGCGTAATCCGCCGCAAAGGTCGGCTCCCAGAACGCGATGTGGCACATACGGCCGATGCCGTACACCAGCACCAGTTTGGCACCTTCCGCCTTCAAAGCGGCGATCTTTTCGGGATAGGTGGGGAGGTTGTCCTTGGTGGCGAAGTTGCGCTGGGAGACCGGCACGGTCAGTTCTCCGAGCGGTTCAAACAGCGCCTGTTCCATCGCATACTGGAACGCACCGGAATTATCCGAAGGCAACGTATTGCCTTCGGCATCCGCCCACTCGTCCATATTAAAGGTATAAACGTGATCGCAGGCGACCTTCCACTCCTTGAGGAAGTAGACCACCCATTTGTACATTCCCATCGGGCCGACCGGCAAGATAAAGGCGATCTTCTCGCCGCGATCCTTCGCCAGTTTGATCTGCATCGCGATCTCATGACCCATATAGGTCTCAAATTCACCGAGGCTGTCGCACCGGACCGGTGTAAAACCGTCGTTCCAGAACGCCTGACGGTCGCAAACCGTTTCCGGCTCGCCTACACAGGCGTCGATCTTTTCAAAGTCCCAGCCGGCGGGATAGAAACCTTCCAGCGCCGAGCCTTTCACAGTCGAATTAAAATCCATGTTTTGTCCTCCTTTTTACGTTACGGCAACAGACGTTTGGTGGTGCCTTTTAAATAGACCTGACATTGGCGGAAACCTTCGGCATAGTTGACGCCGCACTGGTAGCCGCGATAGCGGGAGCAGGTCTTGACCATATCGGCAAAATCGATGTTGTCGTGCTCACGCATCCAGACCAGTTGCGATTCGTGGCATTCCAGCATCTCCAGTTTTTTATCAATAAACGGGGAGACGTCGACGTATTCGGTGGGGTTAAAATTGACACCGGCCACGGTATCCATATAATAGATCGGCACCAGACGAGCCGCCCCTTCGGTTCCGGTGTGATAGTTGGGCAGGGTGGCGGTAAAACTGGCATCAAACACCAGCCGCGAAACGGCGGTGTGATCCGGCATATAATCGTCCGGCGAATGGGTGATGATGAAATCGGGGTTGACCTTCTTGATGATGTCGACCACCTTATCGCGGGATTCTTTGTTGTTATCGTAGATCTCAAGATCGTCAAAGCCGCCCCACATCACCTCAAAACCGCCCATTGCCGCGCTCTTGCGCGCTTCGTTGGCACGGATGACGGTCAGTTCATCCGGCGGGATGATGACGTGGCCCAGATTGCCGCTGGACAGATGGCAGACCACCACGCGGTCGCCGCGCTCTTTGCACTTGAGCAACGTACCGGCGCAGGCCAGTTCCATATCGTCGGGATGGCAGGACAGTACCAGAACAGTATACATCGATACTCCTCCTTTAAAATATTTTTTCACCTTTAGTATAGCGAATTTCCTCTTGCAATGGAATGGATAATCAGGTATAATACTAATACAATCAGGCGAGGTGATTTTCTTTGAAAGACAATTTTATAAGACATGATCTGCCGCCCACCATTTGGGTGGAAAACATCATTACGATCTTCTATATGGAACTCTCTAAAGATTTCCGCTATGACGGCGAGCGGCACAACTTTTGGGAGATGGTGTACATCGATAAAGGCGAGATGTTCTGCACCGCCGATAACAATCGGTTTACCCTCAAAAGCGGAGAGGTCACCTTCCACAAACCCAACGAATACCACAACCTCTCGGGCAACCGCAGCGATCCCCCGAACGTCAGCATTCTCACCTTTGAATGCCACAGCGAAGCGATGAAGCATTTTGAGGGACGCATCATCCGTTTGAATTCGGAAGAGCGGGCCTTGATGTCGCTGTTGTTTGAGGAAGGGATGGCTTGTTTTCAGTTAGCCGATCCGCAAAATCCGCTGCTCCAACGGTTGGAGAGCCTGCCGGACGAGCCGTTCGGCGGACGGCAGATGATCAAAAATCTGCTGGAGATCCTGCTGGTGCGGTTGTACCGGCACAAGGAGACCACCACCAAACAAAACCGCTTAAACGTCCATATCAACGGGATGGACGTTCCCATCGAGGTCAAGGAGATCCTTGATCTGCTGGATGAGCGTCTGCACGAAAAACTGACGGTGGCAGAGATCGCCAAGGCGATGGGCAAGAGCGAGACCACCGTCAAGACGCTGTTTGCGCTGTATCGGTCGGGCGGCATCATCCGTTACTTCAACTCGCTCAAGATCAAAGAAGCCAAGCGGATGATCCGCGAAGGTTCAAAAAGTTTCACCCAGATCGCCGAGGAACTGGGGTTTGATACCGCCCAATATTTCTCCCGTTGTTTTAAGAATTTCACCCGTATGACCCCCAGCGAATACCGCCGATCCATCTTGCAACGGTAAGCGAATGGTGAAATCTTCTTTTCCGATGGTTTTTTCTGCTTTTTTGCAAGAAAAGAATTGTATTTTCAAAAAAAATATGATAAGGTAGGGATATCCCCAATTTAACGTAAAGGATGGATGAAACGATGAGCAAAATCGGTGTGTTGATCACCTTGACCGCAGAGACGGACGTAGACAAGGAATTTGCCAAAGTCAAAGAACTGGGACTCGGTTCCTGTCAGGTATGCATCTGGGATCCCACGCTGTATACCGACGATAACGCCGCCGCTATCGTGGCGGCGATGAACCAATACGATATCGAAGTCTCCACCTTGTGGGCAGGCTGGACCGGCCCGTGCGAGTGGAACTTCACCGACGGTCCGGTGACCATCGGTCTGGTACCGGCGGCATATCGCGCCCATCGCCTGCAGGAGTTGGATCTCGGCTCGCAGTTTGCCGAAAAGATCGGTGTCAACTCGTTGGCGACCCACGTCGGCTTCCTGCCGGTGTCCCCCGCCGATCCCGATTTTATTGCCACCGTCAGCGGATTACGCTGGTTGGCGCAACGGATGCAAGGTCGCGGTCAGACCTTCCTGTTTGAGACCGGTCAGGAGACGCCGGTGACCGTACTGCGCGCCATTCAGGCGATCGGCACCGATAACCTCGGTATCAACTTCGATACCGCCAACCTCATTTTGTACGGGATGGGCAACCCCGTCGACGCGCTGGACGTGTTTGGCAAGTACGTCAAAAACACCCACATCAAAGACGGTCTGTTCCCCACCGACGGTCTGCGTTTGGGCAACGAGGTGCAGGTCGGCGAAGGTCTTGCCAATCTGCCGGTCGTGGTGAAAAAATTGAGAGATCTCGGTTACACCGGTCCGTTCACCATCGAACGTGAGATCTCCGGCGAAGCACAGACCCGCGATATCCTCGCCACCAAAGCGTATCTGGAGAAACTGTTTGCCGAATACGGTATGTAAGAGGAGGCCTCCCCTATGCGCGCACCGCAATGGTTAAACGATGCGGTCTTTTATAACGTCTACCCGCAGTCGTTCTACGATGCCAACGGCGACGGCATCGGCGATTTAAAAGGCATTGCCGCCAAACTGGATTACGTTGTTGAGATGGGCTATACCGCCATTTGGCTCAACCCCATCTTCGTCAGTTCCTTCCGCGATGCCGGCTACGACATCACCGATTTCTACACCGTCGCCCCCCGTTACGGCACCAACGAGGATTTTGCCTACCTGACAGCCGAAGCGAAAAAGCGCGGCATCAAGGTGGTATTAGACTTGGTGGCGGGCCACACCTCGCTGGAATGCGCGTGGTTCCAACAATCCGCCAAGCCGGAGAAAAACCGATACACCAACCGCTACGTCTGGAGCAACTCGGTCTGGGATACTTGGGGTGGCAACCTCATCAGCGGTTATTCCGACCGCGACGGCTGTTATATGAAGAATTTCTTCTACTGCCAGCCGGCGCTCAACTACGGCTTCAAAACGGTCACCGAGCCGTGGCAGTTGCCGATGGATCACCCCGATTGCCTCGCCACCCGTGACGAACTGTTAAACGTGATGCGGCATTGGTCGAAACTCGGTGCGGACGGTTTCCGCGTGGACTTGGCGTCCTCACTGGTCAAAAACGACCCCACCGGCGAAGGCATCATCGAGTTGTGGAACGATATCATCGGGCGGTACAAGGCGGAATATCCCGACAACGTACTGATCGCCGAATGGTGCAACCCGAAGCGAGCGATTCCTGCCGGCTTTGATATCGATTTTCTCATCCACAGCGGCTTAAAAGCGTACACCACCCTGTTCCGTTACGAGGCGGGTACCAGCGTCAACGACGAATTCAACCACGGCGACAGTTACTTCCGCCGTGCCGGCAAAGGAAGCGTAGACGAATTCCTGCCCGAATATCTGGAGCATTACCACGCCACCCGAAAAGACGGGTTTATCTCCATCCCCACCGGCAACCACGATATCCCGCGCTTGGCGTTTCGCCGCGACGAAAGCGAACTGAAGGTCGCTACCGCGTTTTTGCTGACCATGCCGGGTGTGCCGCTGGTGTACTACGGTGACGAGATCGGGATGCGGTACATCGAAGGGATGTCTTCCAAAGAGGGCGGTTTCAACCGCACCGGCTCGCGCACACCGATGCAATGGGATGACAGCAAGAACCACGGTTTTTCCCTCTCGGATACGCCGTATCTGCCCACCGACCCGTCGGACAACGCGCCGACCGTGGCGGCGCAGAAGGATGATCCCCACTCGCTGTTAAACCACGTCAAAGCGTTGATCGCGTTGCGCAAAAAGCATCCCGCCTTGATGGCGCAGGGCGACTTTGAGGTGATCGCCACCGGTTATCCGTTCGTGTACAAGCGCACGGCGGAAGACGAAACGGTGGTGGTGGCGGTCAATCCGTCGGATACCCCGCGTACCGTCACCCTGCCGCCGATCGGTGAGGTGCTACTGCAAAGCGGTGTCACCGCAAGCGGCGATACGGTCACGATGGACGCCGTCTCCTATCTCATTTATAATCTGTAAAAAAATAGGCTCTCGATGTTAAACATCGAGAGCCTGTTTTTATGCCTGATCGTCAGCGTTTTCTTCTTCCAATACCTCGTCCCATTCGTCCTTCCACTCGTCATCGGTGGAAACAGTCAGAATGGCGACCGCCGCCAACCGCGAAACGATCAGCGTAGGAATCACATACTGTTTTTTCATACTCCACACCTCTTACGCTTTCGGCAGTTTGTCGATGTTGTTGCGGCAGAAGGTCAGCAGGGTGATGACCTCGTCGTCGGTCAGACGGGTCTGTTTGGTAAGCAGTTCCCCGAGCGTATCGGTCGCGCCACCGGCAATTTCCTTGGCGGCGATGGCCTGTGCCACGCCGACCAGCGTCTTGCTGGCAGCACCCTGCGACACATTGGTCTCGCCGTTGTCATTATAACTGTAGACGGTCACACCGTCCACCACCGCATACGCACGGGCGGTGATAGCGACGTTGGCACGACCGCCGGTGGTGCCGTTCGTCAGCGTGGCATACAGTTCTTCACCGGCGCGCACCAGCAACATCTTATCGGCATCCGCCTCAGTCACACGGGCAATGGCCGGCTTGGTGCCGCCTTTACCGATTGTTTCCTTGGTTAGATCCTGACCCTCATACAACAACGCGGTCGGGAACATCACCACGCCCACCTCGGTCACCTTAGACATATCCTGAATGAAATCCGCCGGCTGCGCCTGAAAACGGATACCTTGATTTTGCACACTGGTGCGGATGGTCGCACCGTCCAAGTCAATGTAATCGTTCGTGCCCTTGACCATCACCTGCACCGTTGTGTCAGCGGTGGTCGCGTTCAAACGCACCGTGCCGGTGGGATCCGATACCACCACGTTCGATAGAGTCACCGAGGCCGTATCGCCGGCATTGGCCATCTTGACGGTAAAGTTGACGGTCAACCACGCGTCCGCCGGTTTGGCACCGCCCGCCACGTTGGAGATGGTCACAAACTCGATGATACCGCTACCGTCCGCTTGGTAGGTGACATCGTCGGTGTTACCGAGTGCCTTGACGTCATCACGCAGGGTGACACCGACATATTCCAACTCATCGGCGTTGTAGGTGATGGTACCTTGCACACCGCCGACCGTATCGCCACTGACGTACAGCGCCACACCGACGGTATCCCCCGTTTCGGCCTGCGCCGGTGCATCCAAATAAACGTGAGCGTCCGCGGCCTCCGCGCTTGCCGGCATCGCCAGCGCGCACAACATCAGGGAAAGGGCAAAAACCAGAGTAAGCAGTTTTTTCATTGTCTATTCCTCCTTTTATTCCGCGCCCATCAGCGCGTTAGCACATTGGACCAATTCATCAACCGCTTCGGCGGTATCCGCCGAGGCAAAAGTCTCCAAAGCAATATAGCCGTCGTAACCGACTTGTCGCAACAGGGCCATGCCTTCGGCAAACGGCACCTCGCCGGTACCCAGCGGCACCTCATGCATATAGCGGTTATCCAGCGTCGGCAGACCGCGGCCGTCGGGGTTGTCGGCGGTCAGACGGACGTCCTTGATATGGACGTGGCAAACACGCGAAGCAAATGCCTTTAGGAAATCCACGATGTCCTCGCCCGCCTGCGCGATGTTACCGAAATCCGCCACCACGCCGACGTCCCGCTCCACTTGATCAAGAAAGCGTCCGAAATTGCGGACACCGTTAAATAAAAAGCCCTGATCCTCGTAAATCGTGCGAACGCCGCGTTCTTTGGCATAATCGTAAATTTCACGCACCGCGCGAATGCCCTGTTCAAAATATGCCTCACTGTACGGCAGGACGGCACTGGGGTCAGCGTATTCACAGGCGATGGTGTGATGCAGATAGGGAGCACCCAAGATGGCTGCCACATCGGCATAACGTTTGACCTTTTCTACCGTTTCGGCTGTTCCTTCCCCTACCAGTCGGCAATACACCGAGAAACAACAAAAGCGAACGCCACGGCTGTCGGCGTAGGCACGCAGTTCCCGCGCCACCGCCAAATCGGGGGTCTCGAATTCAAATGAATTCAAACCTTCCACCGCCGTCAGCCCGTGTTCCGCCGCCGCATCGATCGTTTCACGATAACTGCGGCGGCCGGGATACGGCGGGGTATAAAAACTCAATTTCATGTTCATAGTTTAGTCTCCGTACGGTAACGTAGCGCCATTGTGCACTGCGCTCTCGTATAATTTTTCCAGCGTGAAGATGGTCTGTGCCGATTGCTCGGGTGGGTTGCGACGGTTGATGCCGTCTCCGTCCAGTACACCGACCAGATAGCGGATCTCACCCATCACGCCGTCCGCATCCTCCACGGTGATGCGTTCGGTCTTGCCGTCGCGGTCGGTGAAGAAGACGGCCCCATCCTTATGGATGAGCGCCCCTTTCTCAAAAGTGATCGCATAGCCGGCGTTAAATTCGTATTCCTCGTGATACCACGCGCTTTTGATGGTCACCTTATGCTCGGGATAGGTAAACACCGATTCGGCGTAGTCGTAAGGATACACGTTGCTTTGCAATAGGCAACTGACCGTCTGCGGCAGACCGAAGATCGCCTGCATCGCGTCGATATCGTGGATGTTCAACTCCGCCAAACAACTGCCGGACAGACCCGCTTTCATCCGCCAAGTACTGTTCCATGTGGGGAACGGACTGAAGCGGGTGAAGGTAGCAGAAAGCACCTTGCCATACCGGCCGTCCGCCACCGCCTGCTGCAAATATTCGTATTCCGGCTGGAAGCGGACACACTGCGCGATCATCAGGTGGCGATCTGCCGCCTTGGCGGCCTCGATCATTTCAAGGCAATCCGCATACGCGCCGGACATCGGCTTTTCGCAAAGCACGTGAAAGCCCATAGACAACACCTCGGTCGTCACCGGCTTATGTAGGAAAGTGGGCAGGCAGATATCCACCAAGTCGGGTTGTTCCTTTTGCAACATCTCCCGCCAATCGGTGTAGGTGTGGAAGGGCAGTTCGTCGGTCATCTCACCGCGAAGCGCGATATTGATCTTGGTGATGGTGGTGAATTTGCTCGGATCGGTGTCTGCGGCCGCCACCAGACGGACCGGCAGACCGGCTTTTTGGAAATACCAATACGCATAGCGGTGTGCGCCGGCAATGCCGCCGAAGCCGATCATGGCTACTCTTACCAAAGGCGATCTCTCCTCTCGTTGATTATCGGATAGAAAATCCGGAATACTGCGCGTCCGCGCCGTAGGTATAGTACAGATAAATGGGAAGCGCACCCCAGCCGTGGCACAGGCTGGTAGCACCGCCGAAGGTGAATTCCTCCACCCCCGTAAAGGTCTCCCAGAAAGAGGTGGCGCCGTGAAACAGCATCTCGCCCCAACGGTCGGCGACCTCGTCAAACACCGGTCCTCGGTAGGTCTCCGGCTCTTGCAACAACGCCTCGTACCGATGGATCATACTGCCCATCGTCATCGGGATCCAGTCCTTATATTCGTACAGGCGGCGGCGAAGTGCCGGACGGTTATCCGACGGCACCGCTCCGCAGACCAGTAACAACGCTTGGGTCAGTTCCGCTTTATGCTTGCGGATGCCGTCGTCCACGTAACTGAAATACTCGCCGTTATCCGCATCCCAAAACAGCGTATGCAACGCCGTGTTGACCGTCTCACGCTGCTTTCGAGCGGATGCCGCATCGGCGGTCTCCCCCAAGGCTTCGGCAATGGCGGCATACGCCTCCAGCGCCAGCGAGAAATACGCATTGAGCGGTGCGGACAGCACCTTGCCGGTGGATTCGTCCACAAAATCGACCTCCATCGGCGGCCACAAGTCCGGCTCGCGTCCGTCCAGTCCGGGCGCCCACTCGTAGAAATTCCACGCCTCCGGCTCGGTACACGGACCGATTACGCCGTGGGCGGTCTGTTTCTCCGCAAAACAGCGGATGAGTTTTTGTAAAACGGGGTATATCTCCCGCAAGAACGCCTTATCGCCGGTGGCGGCGAGGTATTCGGCGCAAGAGATGACGTAGCAGAGCGAAAACGACGGAATATAGATGGGGGCATCCGCCGGCGCACACAGTTCCAACTGACCGTTTTCGCGTTGCGCGTGAGCAAACAGTCGCAGGCTGGCTTTGGCAAATTCGGTATCCCCAAACGCACGGTAGGTACACAGCATTTCGACGCGAGAGTCCATCCCGTACAGTGCCTGCTCACGCCACGGGCAATCCTCGTAATGCTCATGCATACACAGTTGCAACGTGCGTTTGGCAACCTCGTAGATGCGGGCGTGTAGTTTGTCGTTGCAGACCAGACCGCCGCAGTCGGTGACCGGATACTCCACCGGCAACAGACCGGCGTAATGCAAGGTCACGCGGTGGGCTGGGAAGTGCAGTTGCAGATACCGTCCCGCCAACCGTTTAAAGCGGTGGGTGAAGCGGTTGCGTCCCGCTTTGGCGCGGTAGACAGCCGCGAACTGGCGGGTCTCGATCTCGGTCGCCACCCGCAGGTTATTTAAATGCTCGCCAACACCGATGTACACGTCGCCGGCGGCGGGAAGTTCAAATTCCAGATCCAGCAGACCCGCTTCTTCACGGAGCAGATCGACCAGCACGAAAACGCCGTCGCCGCCGTCGGCGGTCAGGGTCAAGCCCTCGGCGTTTGGCAACGCCAACCGCGACAGGTCAAAGCCCATCTCCTTTTGCGAAAGAGTAACCAGCGCGCTGTGCTTCATAAAATCGCCGGCGGGCAAATTCTTGTCATTTGGCAAAGTATGCACACCCTGCGCCGCCAGTTTGACAACGGGGCGATCCCCCACCTTCAAACGGGCGATCGGACGCGGATACACCGCGTCGTACCCTTTCCGCACCACGCACGGACGCCACGGTTCAGGAGTCTCGGCTCCCACCGCATCGTAGCGGAAGGAGAAGGACAACTGGAAGGTCAGACGTTCCACCTCGTCGCTTTGGTAGCCGGGGGTGGGACGACAAAGGGTGGCGACGCTACTGCAACACAGCAGACGGTCACCGCAGGTCACCTCGTACAGCACGCCGGCTTCGCCCTTGCGGTAGACCAGCGAACTTTCGCCCTGACAGTAGCCGGTCACCAGCAGGCTATTTTCACCGGTATGCACGTACGGCGTAATATCGTAGGTATCGTACACCTTGTAGTCGGGGAAATCGGCGTATTGCAGACTCCCCACCACACGGCCGTTGACCGTCACCAGATAGTTGCTGTCCGCCGAAACCGACAGCGTGACCGTTTCAAAGGTCTCCGGCAGGGTAAACGCATCCGTAAAATCCGCATAGACGTTGACTCGGTCGGCGGTGTCGATCCAAATTTTTTCAGCTTGCTCAAAAACAGCCATAGGGCTCCTCTTTCGTCAGTTATCAAACATCGTGTGAACCAGTTCCCACGCAAACAGCGCGTGCATCTCGCGGGTCGGATGATTGAGCCCGTTGGACAGCAACGCGGTGGTGTCCACCCCCTGCGCATACATCTCGCACCAACGCTTGTAGCAATCGCAGACCGGCACGCCCTCCTCGACGCACGCCTCGCGGGCGGCGGCGATAAAGCCGTCAAAATAGCCGCTTGTTTGCCGCTTTGCAAACAACTGACCGAGGTGCTTGGCATAATCGTCGGTGACGGTATGCGGGAGATAGGTGTTCATCATATTCGGGGTCATAAAGATCACTTCCTTGCCGGCGGCGTGTATCGCGGCAAAGATGGCTTTGAGCGACGCCTTGTAATCCGCCGCCTCCACCGAATCGTCGTTGCAATCGTTTAAGCCGAAGCAGACCACCACCAAGTCGGGATCGTGGCACAGCACGTCCCGCTCCAGACGGAGCAGACCGTTTTGCGCGCTGCCACCGTTGATGCCGGCATTGATGACCGAGACGGAGGTCTCAGGGTACAGCATCCGCAGGATCTGCTTGGTCTTTTCAACGTAGCCGTTTTCGGTGTCGAAGACGGTACGCAACAGCGCGCCGTCGCGGTAGATCTCAAAGCAACCTTGCGTGACGCTGTCACCCAAAAAGGCGATGACCGGCGAAGGATTGCCGAAATTGTCGCGGCTTTTGGCGGTTAATTTTTCGATAATTTTCATCGATTATTCCTCCCCTTGGCCGGAGACGTAAAGGTTGTCCTCGGCAACACAGATCACGTTATCATGCAGGTCAAGCGCCGGCCACACGTCGCCGGCGATGTTTTGCAGGCGGTTGCCGGTGACGGTCGCCTTCTCGCAGTAGGAGACCTTGATCCCGCATTCTTTCGGAAAACGCGGTTGGGTGATGGCCAGCGAGATATCGTTATTTCGGATGACCGCGCCGTCGGTGTTGCCGAGGTTGATGGCACAGCCGTAAAAATCGGTGATGACGTTGTTTTCCACCGTGATATTCTCATGGAACACGGTCTGGGTGGATTGCACCGTCGCTTCGCTGTTATCCAGACGGATGGAAATGACACCGGTGGCATCCTGTAGTGCCTCACGCTTGTAGTAGCCGACGTTATGGAAGGTGTTGTTCCGGATAACCATATTTCGGATACGGAGTCCTTCCTGATAGCCGTACCAGCCGTGGATGCCGTGGTTGCTGATATTCTCGAAGCGGTTATCCTCGATGACCGTATCGGTGGTATGCAACACCAGACCGCGGCCGCGCAGGTTCTTAAACAGGTTGTTACGCACCACCGTGCCGGCAAATTCGTGTCGTTGCAAATACCCTTGGGTCGGAGCGGAGGCCTCCTTTCCGACCATCCCCGCGATCGGGGTCTCCAGCGTCAGCGTCGCCTGCTGATGCGAGCCTTGACCGTGACTGTCGGTAATAGCCAGAATCCGGCTGACACCGAGCAGTTGCTGGTTGACCGTATCGAAAAATTCCATCGTATCGCCGACCACCGGCATCGCGCCGCCGTCGGTGTTGAGGATGACGCGGTCATCCGCCAACACGGTATCCACCAGCGAACGCCACTGATACAGGTTCATCGCATCGTCCAACAGACCCACAAACGAACTGTTGATCAGCGTGACGGGGCCGGGACCGCCCTGCATATGCACGCCGTCGGCGGTGGAAGTGATCCAATGGTTGGCGCCGGGGCGGTAGGTCATATGGAAATCGTCCACCGTGACCGGACCGGTCATTTGGCTACCGACCACGCCGGTGCAGGCGCAGACGTAAACGGTGATGTGGCGCAGGGTCACGTTACTGCAACGGCGAATATCGAACATCGACATATTGCAACCGACACGGTTGTTGATGAGCAACTTGTCGCCAAGATGGATCTCGGTACCCACCAACGGGGTAAACTCCGCCAGCGACACGTCGTAAAGGCGATCATCCGCCTTGTTGACACTCTTTAAGAAGAAATAATACAGCGCATCCGCCGACAGGAAACGGGGGTCTTCACGGTTACGCACCGTACCGAAATGGCCGCCGATGGTCTCGTGGAAACGCGGGTCGTCGAAAATATTGTAGTCGTCATCCAACCGTAGACGGACGGTCTGCTTTTCAGGGTCGATGGCGGTGACCTCACCCTGCGCCCACGGGGTGTGGATATAATCCAGCGTCAGGTTTTCCACCGTGATATCGTTGCACCCGATAAAACTGAAGCCGCCGCGGAAATTATCGGTCATCCAGATGGTGCTTTTTTGACCGTCCAGATGCAGTCCGTGCGGACGGGCGAAGGAGAAGTCGATGCCGTAGGGGCTGTCCGAATCGGCGGTGAGATAATAGGTAGCGGTCGGGAAGACCAGCGTTGCGCCGTAGGCGGCGGCGGTCAGCGCCGCCGAGCGGAATGCGGCGTTATGGATGTTGCCGTTTTGGTCGGCAACACCGCAACGGGTCACGTCCAACCGGTTATTTTCAATGTAATGGGACAGATCCGTCAACCGATCGAGGCGGTTGACCGTCTGCAGAGCAAAGCCTGCCTTGTGCAGGTCGGCGGGAGAAGCCTGATCCAGATGCTTCTCCCAAAGAATATAGTTTTCGCTGTTGCTGACCGTTACCGACAGATCGACGGTCAACTCTTCTCCTGCGTCCATACGGCAGGAGATCCAGTAAAGCGGGGCGCCGGCAGTGACGGTCTGCTCCGCGGTCTCGTTTGAGATCAACACACGGCCGTAACCGTCGGTCAGCGCGTACAGCGCACCGCATGCCTCGTAAGCAGACGGCATATCGTCCGCCACGGTCACCGTCGCCGTGCCGTCAACCGCTAACTGATGCACCGCGATCCACGCCGGTCTGGCTACGCCGTTATCGACGAAAGTTCCCAAAGTGGCGCCGTTGGCGGCGATCAATTCCCCCGCCGGACCGTCGTCGCGGTCGATAGAAATGTTATAGGTCGATCTCAAAAACTGTTTGACCATTGTTGGTTTCCCCCATTTGTTTTGCGCGTTCCCCTCCCTGCGGCGGTTACCCGCCGCAGGGAGGGATATTGGTTTTATCAGATTCCCAGAATCTTCTTACGCAATGCGCGGATATCCTCGTTATCCAGCACATCCACACCGATCGTTGCCGCGATCTCGTCGATCAGGTCGCAAAGTTCGGCTTTTTCGATCTCCGCCTCGGTCTCCACACCGACCTTGAGGTGGACGGCATCCAACACGTCGACCGTACCGTCGCCGTTGGCATCGCCCTCCAGCGGGATCTTTTCGAATACCACCTTGACGTCCATATCCTTCTCGATCATCGGGAGGGTCAGGATGCGACGGGTGGACTTGTAGTAAGCGCCGTCAACGTAGTAGCCGACGATGCGATAACCGACAGCCGGCAGAGCGGTGAAGCGGACGGTGCCGCCGGCGGCGACAACGCACTTACCGGTCGAAGCCGTACCGCTGGTGGCCGCGCTGAGGGTACCGCCCTCGCCGTCTACACCGTAGGTGACGTCGTAGGTCTTCGGGGTGGTTGTAATCGAAGTGCCGGTACAGGTATACGCATACCAATTATTATGGCCTTGTGCATAAACCACGTTACCCTCGGTATCCTTCGTGAACAAACCGGTCGTACTGCTGTTACTGTTGAAACTCTCTAACGTCGAACCGACAGCATCTTTGACCGTGCCGGAACTGGTGATGTTGATATAATGCATACCGCTACTGCCGGTGGCATTGATGTTGCGGATAATCAGATATATCTGTTCACCGGCAACCACCGGAATGTCGCTAACCGTTGTGTCAAAGGTTCCGGTGACCTTCTGCCACGCACCGGTCTGCGGCCACAGAATCGTTCCGTCAGCACGGCAAAGCGTCAGTTCGACAGCGCCGTTCGATGCTGCCACACTCAAATCATAATTCAAGCGGTAGTTCATCGTACCGGTATTTTGCACCTGATAAGCACGCACCGCCGAATAGGTGTTATATGCCGCAAGCAAGCGGTTGCCGCACAGGGTACCGCCAGCCCAAGTAGAATGCAACCATGCATCCTTGTTGCTACGAACGTTGGTGGACAAGGTCAATTTCGGCAAGGTCAACTGTACCTCACTGTCCGACGCGGTATCAAAGTCGAACTGGTACTGCGGCACGTAGTACTTCTCCAAAATCGGGGAGTAGTATTCCGCCTTGATGACGGTGCCGTCCGCCTTGCAACGGAGAAGCAGGATATTGCCCTCGCCGCCGTTGCCTTCGTACGACTGGTCGTTCATAATGGTGACGATCTTGTTGCCTTTGACACCGACATCGGTACGGGTAGCGATACCGGTTGCCACGTGGCCGCAATAAACCATCGAAATGCTCTTGTACTGGCTGAGGAAATCGGAGTACAGCGATGCCGGCGTATGCGCGATGGCACGGTCCGCCGCATCAAAACACGAAGCATAGGTAACCAGCGTACCGGAACTGGACAGGTAATCGTGGGTAACCACGATGGTGGTGATGTTGGGATATTCCGCCTCGATCGCGGTCAAGACCGTACCGGCCCAAGCGGTGACCGCCTTACGCGGTTGCACTTCCAGCGCCAGAATCGCGTACTGCTTGCCGCCGATCGTAGCCAGATAGAAGGCGTTTTCCATCGTCTCCTCGTAGGTGTTACCGTAGGAGGTGGTGGTGGCATTTTCCAACAAGGTCAGGTCAGCCGTACTGCTGATCTTGTTGGTGTTCGGATAAGCGTAGGTCAACACGGTCTCGTTTTCGGCACCCTCCGCCTGCAGCAGGTGGTCCACGATATCAAAGTGATCGTTAAACTCCACACTGGTACGCGGCACGCTGGTGCCGGAACTCTTATACTCGTGGTTACCCGGCGCATACACGTACGGGATACCGGCATCCTTCAGGATGTTCATTCCTTCAACGGCGTCTGTCCACTGATCGTTGGTGGTGTCGCCGGACGCGTAGTTAGCGTAGTTGACGAGGTCGCCGGAGTTAAGCACCATCTGAATGTTCAGGCGGGCGGCGTTATCCGCGATCCATTGGGTGATCTTTTGGTAACCACCGCGATAGAAGTCGGTGACCACTTGGTTATCACCGATGTGGACGATGGTGTACTCACCCTCGCCGGCATCGGCAAGTTTGCCGTTTTCATACCAACTGGAATTGACCGCGGTCAGCGAACCGTTGTTGTTACCGGTCTTATCGGTGTATACACCGTTTAACACCCAGTAGTTGAGCAAGCCTTCAGCCGAAGCGGAGAGACCGTTCATATCCGCCGCGATCTCATCGGCGGTGCGGGCATCGCTAAACAGCGCCAGTTTTTTCATCGCGCCTTGGAAGGCGGTGGTAGAAGCGTAGGTAAGGTCGCCGCCAATGAGCGGCGCACGGCCGGTGACCGCCGGCGCGGCCTCGGTCAGCGCGGTAGTCGCTGCGGCAACGCCGTTTTGATAGAAGGTAGCGGTATTGCCGTCCACCGTAAAGGCGATATGTTGCCATTCGCCGGTACGCAGGTCGACCGAGTCGACCGTCCAGTCGATATTACCGCTCACCAGACGCGGATGACCGAAGGTATCCACCAACACCGCAAAGCCGTTGTCGTCGGTACCGGTCATATCCGAAAGAATGGTGCCTACCTTCCAGTCGGGGGTGGATTCGGCAATATTGACCCAGCCTTCCACCGTCGACGGCGCGGCGGTCAGACCTTCTTCCAACTGCACGAATTCCTCCCAAACACCGTCGGTCACTTGGTTGACCGTCACGTTGGAAGCGGTAAACATCTGGACGTTACGGCTGCCTTGGCTCTCGCCGTTGGAGAGGAACAGACGGCCGCTGGAATCGACGCGATTGCCGCTGGCGGTCGAACTCGTATGGGTGAAACTACCCGCCATATACACGTACTTGGCGTAGGACGCCGCCAACGAGCCACGCGGGATAAACACAAAGTCGAGATAATCACCGACTTGCATATTGGATTGATAATAGGCCATCGCGGTGGACATCGCAAACGGATCGTCCGAATCGGCGCGGAGTTCCACCGGACCGCCGGAGGCCGGATAGACGACCTTACCGTCCTGATCCACAATGCAGAAGTCGATACCGGTACCGGCAGTCCAACTGTTACGCAGTTGGACGCCGCCGTAGCCGATCTTGAAATCACCGGAGCCGGCCGGTGTATAACGAACGACAAAGGTGTGATTTAAGCCACCGAAATACACGCCCATACCACTGGCAAACACCGTCTGGTTATACGAGCCGTCGCCCAGCCAACCGGTATTCGGGTCGCCGTTGGCGGTGTTGATCTTGTGCATCGGCACCAGCGAGTCGTTGTAATCGACCGTATACTCGCCCTTACCCTCATCGGCATAGCCATTCGGATCGGTGGTGGTCAAGTTAACAGAATTTGCATACATATAGTACCACTCCACGCCGGTCTCACCGACCGTACCGCCCTGTGTGAAGTCATCTGCACACAGATAACCGCCCGAGGAATTGATCTGCGTACCGTTGTTGCGGATAATCACCGTAGCGGTATAGTTGGTCGGCTGACTGTTACCGTTCATAAAGACAAAGTAGAACTCGTCACCGGCGGTAACGTTGGCCGTATAAGACAGAGAATCGGAGCAATTCGCCAAAGCACCGGCGGCGGAATCCCAATACTGACCGAGGCCGTCCGGTGTGGTGGTCGTGCTGCCGTCGCCGTTGTCCACCGTCTTACCGGTGATTTTATACGGCACACCGTTTTCCGGCCAAACGATCTGCTTGTTCTTATCCAGAATAGCAAATTCAAACGATTCGGTATCGTCGCTGAAAATACCGGCGCCCCAGATCGTTTCAAAAGCGATCGTGCCGGTTTCCGGAACGACCAATTTACGGATATTGGCATAAGTGGAGCCGTAGACGTAGCCCCAGTTTTTCCAAGTAGCCGCACGGTAGGGGGTCTTTTGGTCGATGGACCAAGCATCCCAACCGTATTCACCGACGTGGTAATCCATCGGCTTGATTTCCGCATCCAACCATACCTTTTCGGTAGCGGCGGACAGTTGCAAACTGCCGGTGGTCAGAAACAATCCGAGAAGAAGCGCAAGAGACAGACAAACTGTCAATATCTTTTTCATGCTTTCATCTCTCCTTTACCATAAAATGTTTTTTATTCAACAGGAGCAAAGCACCCGCCAGAATAACAGCCGTTACGATCGCCCACGTGCCGACGCTGTCGCCGGTGGCGGGAGAATCGTCGTTGCCGGCACCGTCACCGGTACCGCCTTGGTTACCGTCGTTGACCGCGCTGAAGGTAAGGTCATCGGCATACAGGAAACTCCAGCCGCCGCTTCCCTGCTCGTGAGCCGAGCCGTAGAAGAAGCCGCCGGAAGTCTGCAACGCGGTGGTACCGTTTAAGGTCACGCCGACGTTGTACACGACCGGAAGGTTGGCAACCGAAGGATTAAAGGTGATAAAGTACAGCGCCTCGCCCTTCTTGACGGTCAGTTCGAGGTCCAGCACCAGCGGGGTGCCTTCCTTGACCACCGCCACGCCGCCGCCTTGCGGATAGAGGATGTTGCCGTCCTCATCGGCGATGGCGAATTCCACCGAGGTGCCGGTGTAGTTGCCGGAGGTGTTGTCGATGTACACACCGTTGCCCCACTTGAGCAACAGCGTGCCGTCCGCCGGCAGGGTCAGTTTACGGATGATCGCCAGATTGCTGGTGGTCACCGGCGTCGGATAGTTGAGCGGCTCGTTGAGGATCGCATACGGGTCCTCGGTCGCCGACCAGTAGCCGAGAGCGGCGTTGTAGGTCAGTTCCTTACCGGTGAAGGTGACCTTGTTGACGCCGGCAGGGGTCGCCTTCGGAGTGAGGCCCTTGATGGCGGCGGCCAGCGCGGCGGTTGCCGCGTCGATGTCTTCCTGCGCGCTTTCATCGGTCAGCGCCAGAGCGGCGTTCAGCGCATCGGTAAACGCCTTCACGCTTTCCTCCGAGAACAGCGCCAGTTGCGTTTCGGGGACCGACTGCGCCAGCGCGACCTGCTCGTTTAAGGCCACAAAACTCTTGTATTCGGATTTCTTCAGTTCCTTGAGGTCGGTGGCGTACACGTAGTACCAGCCGTTGGCGCCCTGCTGGTTGGCGGAACTGGCGAAGTTGCCGTTTTCGGCATAGGAGACGCTGTCGATATTGACGGCGGAATGCAAAGTGGTCTCGGCACCGCCCACCGTGTGGTTGTACACCACGAAGTAGAAAACGTCGCCCGCCTGCACGTTTTCAAAGACGGTATCCAGCGGATGCGCCTCACCGGCGGTCAGGGTGACCTTGCCGCCACCTTCGGGGTAGAGGATCTTGCCGTATTCATCGGTGATAACGAAGTTGGCCGAGCCCTTGCTCACCGACACGCCGTTGCCCCATGCGAGGATGAGGTTGCCGGCCGCGGGAGCGACAAATTTACGGATAGCGACCTTTTGATTCATCAGCGGAGAGACCGACGCCCACGGATAGGTGACGCAGTTGGTATCGCCATCGGCGGTCCATCCGCCAAGTGCCGTGTCGTAGGTCATCAGCAGTTCGGTAAATTCCAGCGCCACGGTGGGATCGGTGGGATCCTCCGGCGGCAGGGACGGTTCGGGAATATCCAGCGTGAGACCGTTGATGGCCGCCGCCAGCGCGGACGCCGCCGCGTCGATCTCGGCTTGGGTATTCTGCTCGGTGATCGCCTGCGCGGCTTGGTAAGCCGCCTCAAACGCCGCCACCGAATCGGCGGTGTAGCCGCTTAAGTCGGTGATCGCCGCCGCATCCGCCAGCGCCTTATTCAGCGCGGTGAGGTCGCGGTAGTCGTCGGCGGTGATAGCGGTGAGATCGGTGGCGTATAGGTAGTACCAGCCGCCGTTGCCCTGCGCGGAGTTGTCCGCCGCGCCGTAGCCGCCGTTGCCGTCGTCCAAGCGGGTCTGGTAGTCGTCCAGACACAGCACACCCGCCGTAGTGTACGGCGTGGCCACCGTCGAGCCGTTATTGAACACGAAGTAGACCGCGTCGCCCGCTTGCACAGCCAATTCCAGATTGACCTCCGCCGGCGTCGAGGCGGTGACGGTGTACCAACCGCCGGTCACCGGCCAGACGATCTCTTTGTCATTATTTAAGATGGCGAAATCAAAACTGTCCGCCGCATTTTGCACCGTCACGCCGGTGGTGCCCCAGACGGTCTCCACCTTGAAGGTGCCGGCACGCGGCATCACCAACTTGCGGATGCTGGCGTAGGACTGGTTGGCATAGCCCCAGTTGGCCCACATACCGCCGGTGATGTCCTCGCCCACGCCCCACGCGGAATAGTCGGGGGTGACGATATAGTCCATCGGTTTCTCGGTGAAGTCAAACGCGACCGCCTTTTCGGCGGTATCCGCTTCCGTGACGTCGGTGACGTCGGTGGCGTACAGATAGTACCAGCCGCCGTTGCCCTGTGCGGCGATATCCGCCGCGCCGTAGCCGCCGGAGCCGTTATCCAAGCGGGTCTGGTAATCGTCCACACACAGCACACCGGCGGTGGTGTACGGGGTCGGAACGGTCGAGCCGTTCTTGAACACGAAGTAGACCGCGTCACCGGCGGCGACCGCCAATTCCAGATTGACCTCCGCCGGCGTTTCGGCGGTGACGGTAAACCAACCGCCCTCGGCCGGCCAGATGATCTCTTTCTCGTTGTTTAAGATAACAAAATCAAAACTGTCGCCGGCGTTTTGCACCGTCACGCCGGTGGTACCCCAGATGGTCTCCACCTTGAAGGTGCCGGCACGCGGCATCACCAGTTTGCGGATGCTCGCCACCGTTTGGTTGACGTAGCCCCAGTTGGACCACGAGCCGGAGGTGACGTCCCCTTCCGCGCCCCAAGCGCTGTATTCATCCATATACGCCATCTGCTTCTCGGTAAAGGCGAGAGCAATCGGTTTGGCGGCCGGCTCGGCAAAAACCGAAAGACCGGTCAGCAGAAGCGAACACAAAATGCCGATGACTGATAACGCGACAAGAATCCGTTTCATAGTGGCATTTCCTTTCTGTCAGAATTTCTTATTGATTGACGGCGTCATACAGACGCTGGTATTCATCCAGCACCAACTGCAGACCCTTCTTGTTGAGTTCCGCAATATAGGCATCCCACTCGGTGTCGATATTGCGGTAGCCGAAGGCAAATTCGCCCATCATCTGACCGGCGTACTCGAAGATATTATCCGAATACTGGTCGATGACCTCCTGCGCCTTCTCGTCGTACGGCAACTGCCAGAAGAGGTTTTCCGGCTCGTACTTGCCGAGGTAGGTGTTTTTGGTGTCCTCGGTCAACTGCAAATCGGCCAGTTCGTCGGCGGTCATATCCGCCTTGTCCTTATCTTTCCAGACGCTCAAGGTCTCGTCGTCCACGTAGTACGGCAGGCACAGACCCGGCGTGAAGGTGAAGCGATGCTTGGAGCGGTCGTAGTCGGTGTAACTCCAGTTGCCGTCCTTGTCCTTTTCGATCATATCGCCCGGCTGGCCGTAGGTGACCAGATAGTAGCCGTCGGTGGAATAGAGGTAATCCACCCAGCGGATGGCGGCGATCGGGTTTTCGCACTTGTCGGTGATGACGAAGGTATTGGTGTAGTAGGTACCGGAGACCGACATCACCGGATCGGCGTTCTCCGAGCCGTCAAACGGCGCCACCATCACGTACTCGTCCGCGAGGTCGGAACCCACGACGGTGTAGTCGGCCAGCGAATAGAACACGCCGACCAGACCGTTTTTCAGTTTGGTCTTCCACTTGCTGTCGCTCTCGTAGTTTTCCACTAAACCGAGGCTGTGCAGGCGGTTGTAGTAGGACAGCGCCTCCTTGGTGGCCGCACAACCGTAGCCGAACTGCACCTTGCCGTTTTCGTCGACGCACAGCGAGTTGTTGCTATAGTTAAAGGAGATACCGAAACTGCCGAAGAAGGACGGCTCGATGCCACGGGTCGCAAACGGAATTTCATCCGGCTGACCGTTGCCGTTGGGGTCGTCGTTCTTAAACGCACGCAACATTTCGTAGAACTCTTCCGCCGTTTTCGGCACGTCTAAACCAAGGTTATCCAGCCACGTTTTGCGGATGTACATCTTCTGCGGGAAACGCTCGTGGTTGTTGGAGTCGGTCTGCACCGTCGGCAGGGAATAGATCTTGCCATCGGCGGAGGTGGCCGCCATCTTGAATTCCTTGGAGGTCTCCAGCAGTTTCTTGATGTTGGGAGCATATTTGTCGATGAGTTCGTCCAGTTGGATGACCTGACCGTTCTTGCTGTACTTCAACAGGCGCTCCGCACCGAAAATACCGGTGGGCAGGCTGATGACGTCCGGCAGGTTCTTGGACTGGAACATCAGCGTGAGATTGCTCTCGTACTCGCTCAGCGTCGAGACCATCCACTCGATGTCGATGTTGGTCATCTCCTCGTAGTAGGAGGTGAAGCCCATCTCATCGAAATCGCCGTGTTCCACCTGCTTGACCGTCATAATCTCCAGTTTTTCCTTCTCCTTGACGATCGGGAAGCCGGCAACGTAGGTGTTGCCTTCCAACGCGTTGTTGTTGGTCGCGGAACCGCCGCAAGCGCAGCAGGCCAGCACCATTGCCGCCACCAGCAGGACGGCGACCAGTTTCTTCATGCTTTTCATACGACACTCTCCTTTTATTCTTTTACGATTTCATAAGCCTCGTCGCAAGCGAAGCTGTTATCCAAAACGGTAAGTTCCTTGACCGTATCGGCCAGAACACGGATCGCCGCGGTCAAACCCGGCTTATCATCCATAAAACTGTTATCCTCAATGGTAACACCCTTGCTGTAACTGATATACACGGCGTTATTCTTGCTGTAGGCGTTGCTCGCTTCCTTTAGGTCGAAACGGTTGCCCGACAGCGTCACGTTTTGGCAGTTTCCGATGCCCACCGCACAGCCGTGGTAATCGATAAACTTGTTGCCGGTGATCTCGATGTTGTTGTGGGTGAGGTAGGTCGACTGTTTCCACTCGTTGTTGTTGGTCGAGATCTGGATCATACCGTTTTGACCGTTGTCCACCTCGCGGGTGAGATAGTTGCAACCGGTGACGGTGTTGTTCTTAAAAACGAAGTTTTGCAGTTCGTAGCCTTCGTGGCCGTCAAACCAACCCTGCAACGCCTGATTGCTGATGGTGTCGAAGGTGCAACCTTCCACCACCGTATCGCTGGTACACAGCACCAGACCGCGTCCGCGATTATATTGGAACACACAATTGCGTACCTCGGTACCAATGAAGGTCTTTTCTTTATTATACCAATAATAAGTGCCCTGCGTTGCGGCCGTATCCAACCCGTTGATGGGGGTCTCCAGCACGACTTTGGCTTTGCGGTCGATGCGTTGACCTTCCAGCGGAAGCAGTTCCTTGATCTTGGCGGTGCCGAGCAGACGACCGGTGGCCGGCTCGATCACCTCGAAGCGATCCCCTACCGCCAACGGGCTACGGATCGTCTCCGCGATCAGTTCGGTGGAAGAGATCACCTGCGGGATCTCTCCGCACCACTGGTACAGGTTGACGCAGTCGTCAGTGAGGTGGGAAAACAGGCAGTCTTCCATAATTACCTTGCCGCGGGAGCCTTGGATGTGGACGCCGTCGGCGGTACCGACCGACCAACGGCCGTTTCGGATATCCGGCAACATGGAGAAGTTCTTCATGGTCAGCACACCGGTGTTTTGCAACCCGATGACACCGCCGCCGGGGCTTTCGTAAATGGTGATATCTTTTAAGGTAGTGGTTCCCGAATACCGGAAGTCAAACACGAAGGTGGTGGTGTTTTTGCGGTTATTCAGGGTGAGTTTATCCCCGACCTCGATGAGGTTGTTGGCCAGCGTCGCGGTCTGCGGGTTGAGTTTCAGTTTGATCTCGGTATCACTGATCTTCTCGTAACTGTTGCAGAAATAGTAGTTCATACAGTTTTCTTTCAGCAGATACGGGTTATTCTTGTTGCGGATCGTGCCGTTGGCCTCGGTGGAGGCAAGGCGGTCTGCCAAGCGGGGATCATCGAAGATCCTGTACACGCGATCGGTCTCAATGGTGGCGGTCTGGGAAGCCGCATCGAAGGCGGTTACCGTGCCTTGCGCCGTGGTTGGTTCCAAGCAATCCACCGTCATATTCTCGATGGTAACGTTATTGGAATAGGAGAAATTGAACACACCGAGGAAGTTATCTAAAAGCATGAGCGTACAGCCGTTGCCCTTGATATGCAACCCCTGCACCTCGTAGTCGGCAAAGTCGAACGTGTGGGTGTCGGTAGAGGAATCGACCGGTGCCGCGTAGTAGGTGCCTTCCCCGAATTCCAGCACCGTGCCGGGGTTTTCGATGGCGGTGCGGATGGCGGAACGGATGAGCGGACCGTAATCGTACAAGGCATTCGCTTCGGCGCCGCAGGCAGCGAGGGTGAGTACACCGTCTTGGATCTTATCCGAGAAATCCTTGTCCTCGTAGTCGGTGTCAGTCTCTTGGATATCCTCCAAAGTGATCTCGCCGTCGTCGCTTCCGCCGGGGGGGACGACCTCAGGGGTCTTATTCATTTGAATACCGGTAAAGACCGTCGATACGGTGGACAGTACGATGAGTACCGCCAACACCGCCACCACGATCTTATCCTTTGCGGAAAAGGTGTTTTTCATCATTTCACTCCCCTTATTCAACCAGACCGGTTCGTTCGATGCCCTGCATAAACTTATTGTTTAAGAACAGGAACATAATCAGCAACGGGATCACGCACAACAGCGTTGCCGCCATAATGACGCCGGTATGATACTTGAGCGCCATTTCCAGCGATTCCTGCGAGGTGTTGACGTCCAGTTTTTCAAAGAATTCGTACATCGACGGCAACATCTGCGGCAACAGGTATTTTTTGGTATTGTTGATGTACATACCCGGTTCGAAGTAATCGTTCCAGTGCCACGCGCAGGAAAGCACGAAGGACACCAGCATAGTCGAGCCGGTAGACGGCAACACGATACGGAAATAGGTGCCGTATTCGCTACAGCCATCCAGTGCCGCCGCCTCCTCCAGCGAGGCGGGCAGACTTAAGTAATACTGACGGAACAGGAAGATGAAGATACCGCCGTTTAATCCCATACCGAGGAAGGTGGGAACGATCAGCGGCAGATACGTACCGACCCAATCGAGGTTGGAATACAGCATATACAGCGGCACGCTCAACGTCTGGATGGGGACCACGATGCTGAAGATGACCAGTCCGAACAGCAAACCGCGACCGGGGAAGCGGAAACGGGTGAATCCGTATGCCACAAACGAGCAGGAGAACAGGTGACCGAGGGTGGCGAGGCTGGTAACCAGCAACGAATTGAGGAAGGTCTTGTCGATGTTCAAGGCATCGGCGGCCAGTTTCCAGTTTTCCAACGTGCCTTCACGGGGAATCCACTTGATGGACATATTCATCACGTCGGTGTAGGTCTTGAAGGAGTTGACCAGCATATAGATAAACGGTTGCAGGAACACGAAAGCCAGACCGATCAGCAGAACATACAAGATCAACTTGCCACCGAAATTCTTGGCGGCCTTGATCACCTGCAACTTGGAGATCGGCTGACGGGAGATTGACGGAAATTTCATATCGTTTGGGCCTCCCTTCAGCGATCCGACGCCCGTTCGATCGGCTTACGCATCGCTAGGAAGGTCAAGCCGACGAACAGAATGATAAACAGGAAGTACACCCAGCCCATCGCTGAGGACAGTTCCAGTTGGTTTTTCTCAAAAGCGATCTCCAAAATGTATTCCAGCACCTCGTTGGAGGAGTTGGTAAATCCGGAGACCAACGTGTACACCACGGTGAGCAGGATCATCGGTGCCATCAGCGGCAGGGTGATAAGCCAGAACTGTTCCCACTCGCCGGCCGCGTCCACGCGCGCCGCCTCGTAGATACTCGGGGAGATGCCCTGCAAACCGGTGAGGAACAATAGGATCTGCACGCCGGAGTTCCACAACACGACGGTGATGCGGTTGAGCAGTTCCTGAATCATTTCCAGAAATTCCGCCGGCATCGTGCGGACGATATCCTCCGACAGCAACAATTCACGCACCAGCGTGATGGACTGCTCTTGCAGATTTTCACCGAGGATCTGATCGAGGATGAAGCCGGTACCCAGAATGACCGGCAGAAAGAACACCATACGGAAGAAACCGCGGAAGCGAATCTTCCGGTTGATGATGATGGCAATAAAGAAAGAGAAGAACAGGATAAGCACCAGATTGATGGCGGTGTCCCCTATGGATTGCAGGAAGGTGGGCAAAAACTCGGTATCCACCAAAAAGGCGTCGAGATAGTTTTTGAAGCCGACCATCTTAAAGGAGAAGGTAGTCGGGTCTTTGATCTCGGAGAAACTGAAGATCAAAGAATACACGACCGGAAACAGGCAAAACACGCCAAAGCCGATCAACCACGGTGCAATAAAGCCGTAGCCAACCAGCGCTTTTCTTTTCCGTAAACCGTTCATGCGCTTCTTCATTTCGGTTTCCCCTTCCTTACTTCCTTACGCGGCGATCACCGCATAATCTCTCGCTTTGACGACCGTCCCGTTGACGGTGACGTCGGTTTGGTTGTAGTTGACGATCACGGTGGTACCGTCCGCATACTTGACGGTGGCAACGCCGTCCGCCTTTTGGTGGCTGACCATCGCCTGATCGGTCAGCGACGACAACTTGTCGGAAAACTCCCGACCGATCGCCGTGATCTCGTCCTTCCAGAGCGTGTACTCCGACGAGAACAGCAGATTAAATTCGGTATCCTTCAACTGATCGCTGTTTTGATAGGTCAGCATAAACGTAGGCAGATAGCCGTACTCGACCCATTCCAGTTTGGTGGCGGTCAGGTCGTTGGAGAGGTTGCCCGGCAGTGCGTCGCTGTACGGCAGGTAGCCGTGCAATACCATCTGTAAAAACGGAACTTCTTCGTCCAACAGCATATAATGCGAACTGCCGGAGGGAAGATTGAACACGTAGTCGGTATGCGGTAACAGATAGGGAACAAAGCCATCCGTCGCGGTGGCGATCTGTCGCTCGGCGACCGCCGAAAGCAGTTGCGTTGCCTGTTGTTTGAAGCCATAGCGCGAGACACGGCGGGTCTTTTCATAATCCTCATACAGCAGACTGCCGAGTCCTTCCGCCGCCAGACCGACGCCCGCGTCGGTGCAGGTGCGGATATCCGCGCGGATACGATCCCACTGGGTGCCGAGATTTAAGAGGTAGTTTTCCTCTTGCTCATCGGTCAGCGGGACGCTGTCGATCTGGTAGACCACGTCGGTGTAGGTGGAGAAGCCACCCTGACCGCTGTTGGCGTTGACGTAGTTTTGCAGCAGGTAGAAAGCGGTGTTCTCCGCCGAGTCTGCCAGTGCGGTCAAACCCTTTTTGCCGCCGGCAGTAGAGGCCACTTTGCTCGACGAAGGATAGGCGTAATAACCGTTTTTCTGCCAACCGTACAAAATGCTTTGGGTGACGGCCGCTCCGCCCTTTGTCAGTTCGGACAGCATCGTTGTCGCCTGCTCGAAGGTGGTGGTGGTCACCATCTCCTTAAACAGCATGGTCTCACGCTGTACGCCGAGCAGGAAATCCACCGCCATCGGATAGGTCGACGAGGCGGACACCGCCGGCTTCAGCAACTCGTTTTTCAGTAGGTAGTCGCGGTAAGCCGCCGCCATCGCGCCGTAGCCGCTGTCCGTACCGTTTAAGAAGGTATAGTCGATGCGGATATCGCTTAAATTGTTGTCCTTTTCGTAAGCGTACACTTCACTGCCGCTTGCGGTGGTCATCGCGTACTGCTTACGGACACGTACCGCCGGATACACGCGGTTGATCTTATACACGCCGCCATCCGTCTGCAAGGTGACCGAGCAACATTCCTCGCCCGACACAATGTTGGCAAACAGCCCCTTGGTCGGGTGCTTGATACCAAACACCGGTGCGGTCACCTTTTGCAGACCGTCGGCGGCGCTTTCCTTGGCTTGGTCCAGATCCATCAGCATCGCATCGTACACGTCCAGCGACAGATTGCTCTCCCCGCCCGCCGGCTTGCCGAAGTGATACAGCGCCCCGCAACCGTCCGGCAGGAAAAAGTAGCCGTCCACGCTGGAAAGTGTTGCCGCCATCATCGGTAGGATATCCAGACCGCTGATCTTGAATTTGCCGCTTTCGTCGATGGAATTTTTCGGCACCAACGCCGAAAACCCGTTTTCGGTCAAGGTCAGTTCCAATGACAGCGACAACTCGTAATCCGCAAAGGTGAAGTCAAAGCGAATACCGTCTGGAATCTGACGCAACACGGTCTCGCAACTGCCGTGACCGTTGTGCAACGCACCGGTCTTTTTGCCGTAGTCGGTGTACTTGACGTTGATATACTGCTTTAAGGCCTTTTTGGTCATTTTATTTTCGACCACCTGACCGTATTCTTCCTCGGTCACACCGGTCGTCCACAGAAGTTCGCCGGTGGCGGACAGCCGGAAATTCACACGGTCCTCGGTGGGGTCGTATTCCATCGTATACGTGCCGTTATCCGCCAGCGGAGTGACCGCCGTCGGTTGGATGATCTCGGCATCGGCGTTGACGTCCTTGGCCGCCGAGAACAGATCGACACGGACGGTTTGCCCGCTACAGCCGGCCAAACCGAGCAACAATCCCAAGCAAGCGAGCAGCGCCGCCAGTTTACGCACAGTCAACACGGGATTCCTCCTTACCAGTTTACGCTTTGGTCAGATCAGTTGAATAACTGCTGATTTTTGAGTTCGAGATACAGTTCTTTGAAGAACAAAAACGCTTGATAGCTGAAGACGAACAACAGGATGACGACCGCCCAGATGAGCAACACCGCCACGATACCGACGAGAGCCACACCGATCGCCTTTAAAAATTCGTAGTCATTCAGGCGCATAAAGGACACAAACTGCAAAATGACCACCCACACCACCACCAGCACCCGCAAGGCGGTAAACAGACCCGCCGTTTCGGTGGAGAGGAGGTGGGACAGCCCCGTCAGCAAGGGGGTGAACACGATATACGGCACCAAGCCGTAGGTCGCGCCGGTCAACGCTTCGGTAAATTTGGCTTCGCCACCCATCAGCGTGGTGGTAGAATACGATCCGACCACCCATGAAATCAGCGGAACGAAGATGAGAGCCAACAACAGCAGAAGGTTGGATTCCTCCGGCAGATTGGGGTTGAGTGCAAAGGCGGTCAGATAAACGCTGAACACCTGCACTGCCGCGGTCAACACCCAGAGGACGATCATGGTCAGCCACGGGGTCTTGTCGCGGTCACGCTTGACCAGATCGAAGCAATCCAGCGGGTGGAAAATCGCCTGCGCGCACATCATAACACTTTTCATATCAGTCACCTGCAATATGGAACAGTTGGCGGTTCCATTTATCGACCACTTTCTTGAGTTTGCCAAGTCCCCACGCGGCGGCCAGTACCACCACGATGAGACCGATGGCCACCACCGCAAAATTCTTGGTGATCAGATCGTGCATCTGCTCACCGTACGCCTCTCCGTAATCCTCCTGATTACCGGAGATCTCAAAATGCTCCATCGCGGCGGTGTAGTTTTTCCGCTTGTATTCTATGGTACCCAGCATATCGTGAGCGAGCGGATAACCGGCATTTAAGCGAACGATCTCGTTCCAAGCGGTATACGCCTCGTCGTACTTGCCGTTTTCAAACAGGTTAAGAGCGTCCAACACCTGTCCCATAAACGCCGTGGAGGAAAATACCTGCACCGCGCCGCGGTCGGAATCCAGCACAAACACGTGACCCTCGGCGTTGACGTCCACTGCTACCGGCATGGAGAAGTAACCTTCGGTGGTGCCTTCGCCGCCGAACACCGCGATGGAGTTGCCCTTGCGGTCGTACTGATAGATCTTACGGGAGTTGGACTCACACACGAAGATAATGCCGTTTTGGTCCACCGCTACGTCGGCGTAGTTGGGCGGTACCAGCACGTTGCTTTGATTGTACACGTACTCGCCGTAGAACTTTTCTTCGTAGATATTTTCGCCCACCGAAGTGATCTTTTTGATCTGACCGGTGCTTTTGTTTGCCACCGCATACACCAATCCGTCCGCGCCGAGCGCGAAGTTGTTGTACGAAGAGGGTTGCACCTTGGTCAGTTTTTGCTTCTGGATATCCGAAGCAAAGAGATTGACCAGCATATTGGAAAGCGAGAACGGAATTTTTTCCGAGCCGAAATAGCCCATAAACTCGTTATCCTGCGTGATGCTCATAAATTCCTTACCGACGATGACGTAGATGAGACCGTTGTTGCACACCATCAGTTTGGTCGGCTCAAAGGAGATATCCTCGCTGATCAGGTCGGATTCGGGGCGGACGATGGTCGCCACCAGTTCGCCGCTGTCGGTCAGTTTGACGATACGCTTGTTGTTGGTATCGGCTACGTAGATATAGCCGTTTTTATCCACAAACACGCCCTTCGGACTGCTAAATGCCTTGTCACCGGCGACGGTGTAGGTCGCCAGCAGTTGCCCCCTAGCATCCATCCGCAAGATGCGGTTGTTGCCGGTATCGGCGATAAACAGTTCTCCCTTGCCGCTGATAAACAGATCCTGCGGGGTACTGAGTTTGACACCGTCAAACAGACCGTCGATCACGTAATCAAATTGGTAGGTCTTGGGGATGATGCTCTGATCGTAGTCATCCTCCACCATATACGAATGCTCCGCGCCGGAGTTGATGGCGCCGACACTCAGCGGACAGGCCGCCAACAGCAGCAAGCCGAGCAGCAGACCGATTATTCTTATGGAATGCTTCATCAAGCACCACTCCTTTGTCTTGCAAAAACCAAACTTACTTGATACCCGAATGCGCCATCGAATCCACCACGTGTTTTTGCATCAGTACGTAGATGAGCACAGTCGGCAACACCATAATGAAGGTGGCGGCACTCGCCGCACCGGCACGGGCAATGGAGTTGCCCGAGGAGATCATCTGCATCGCCAGCGGAAGCGTCTTGAGCGCTTCGTCCTGAATGAAAATAAGCGGGGTGAAATAGTCGTTCCAGTTGTTCACAAACGAAAACACCGCCAGTGTGGCGATCACCGGTTTGAGCGACGGTATCACGATCTTGAAAAAGATGTGCATCTCGCCGGCGCCGTCGATACGGGCCGCTTCGAGGAACGGATCGGGGATCTGCTGCACAAACTGCCGTACAAGAAATAGGTTGTACGCCACCGCGATCTTCGGAATGATGAGCGCCCAATAACTGTCCACCATCCCCAGTCCGTTGACGATGAGGTAGTTGGGGATCTGGATGACGTAGGGCGAGAACATCATACCCATCAAAATGAGCGAGAAGATGAGGTTGCCGCACGGCACTTTATGCTTGACCAGACCGTACGCCGCCATACAGGTGATGATGATGACCAGCACCACCACGACCACCGTGACGAACACGCTATTAAACACCGAACGGGTAAACGGCACGTCCAAGCCGTCCAGTGCCAAAAACAGGTCCTGAAAATTTTTGAGAGTCGGCTGTTCCACAAAGAAACGGGGCGGGAAATAAAACAGTTCGTTTAAGGGCTTGAGTGCCGTGGTGACCACATACACCAACGGCAACGCCATAAACGCCGCCACCGCCGACAGCAGCAAGAAACCGATCACCTTGCCGAAGGTCACACGGCCGATCTTGCCGTCGCGCAGGCGAATGCGCAATCCTTTTTCAACTGACATAATCTCATTCCTTACTGCTGAGTAATTTCATCGCGATCTGACCGATGCCAAAGGTAAACAGGAACAGCACCACTGAAATTGCCGAGGCATAGCCCATCTCATAGCGAATAAACGCGTAATCGTACAGATGCGCCACGATGGTATGACCGGCGTAGTCGGGACTGGGAAGACCCGCCACCACCAGCGCGATATCAAACACACCGAAGGCGTTGACAACGCCGTTGATAATGCCAAACAGGATCTGGGGACGGATCTGCGGCAGGATGATGTAGATCAGTTCCTGCAATGCGTTGCCGATACCGTCGATCTGACCCGCCTCCTGCAGTTCCTGCGAGGTGTTTTTGAGACCGGCGAGGAACACCATAAAACCGGAGCCCATATTCAGCCAGATGGAAATGATGATAATGACCAGCAGGATGGTATCCGGATCGGTGTTCCACAAGATCGGCTCGTTAATGATGCCGAGATTAAACAGCACGTTATTGATCAAACCGTAGCGGTCGGGCGAGAAGAAATACATCCACACCACCGACATCGCGATCGCGCTGGTCAGCGACGGCGCGTAGAATAACAGCGAGAAAAACTTGCTCATCGGCGCCTTGTTAATGATCCACGCAAACAGAAAAGAAGCAATCAGGCCGATCGGACCGGAGATGACCGCAAACACCGCTGTGTTGGAGACGGCCGTGATAAACACGTCATCATCCATAAACAGCAACTGGTAGTTAGTCAACCCCACGAAGGACGGTGCCTCAAACAAGTTGTAGTCGGTGAGGCTTAAGTACATCGCCACCACGATCGGTGCCAGCACGAAGATGACATACAGCACCAGAAACGGCAGAACGAACAACACGCCGGTCTTGTACGTATTCACTTTTTTCAGAAAGGAACCTTGCAATGAACTTTGCATAAGTATCGACCTCACGTCAATCAATCGTCAAATACACCGTATTCCTGCTGCTTGCGCCGCAGTTCGATATCAATATCCTCCACCGCTTCTTCCCACGAATCGCGGAAGTCCTCACCGCTTTCGACGCAACGGGTCCACGCGTTGAGAATGTGACGGCTGGTGTAGTAGCCGCCCAGCACCGCCTGACTCTCCACGTTGTTGTCAAAGAAACAGTCGATGACCTCCATCTCCTCTTTGGAGAAGGAGAGGGTGGAAAACGCCGCCTTGTTGGCGGAGAAATAGCGGGCGGTCACGCCCAGTTGATTTTCTATCTCGTTGGCAAACTTGGTCTGGGTCTCATCCGACATCCACCATTTGAGGAACTCCCACGAGGCGTCGATCTCGTCGCTCTGCTGCATAATGACCGAGCAATCGATCGGTGCACCGCTGCTGTAGCGGCAAAGTCCGTCCTCGGTGACCGATGCCGGCAACGGCGCGATCGTCCAGTTGCCGGTGATCTCCGGCGCGGCGGAGGTGAAACTCAGATAGTCGGACGCCTGCCCGATGAGCATCGGCATATCACCGGTGCGGAAGCGGGTGAAATAGTTGGAAGCCACCGGAATGCTGTAGTTGATATTCAGTTCGCAGGTCTGCTTGAAAGCGGTAAACGCCTCCGGCGTACCGAGCGCGGAATAGTGACCGTCGTCGGTATAATACTGACCGCCGTTTTGCCACAGGAACATATCGTACAACATCGGGATATAGCATTGCATCCCGTTTTGATACAGCACCGGCAGGGTGGTGTCGTAAAACTCATCCCACGTCTCCGGAGGGGTCAGCCCCAGTTCCTCAAACACGTCGGTGCGGTAATACACACAGCGGAAGTTGACCGTTTCCGGCAGGGCGTACACATCGCCGCGATAGGTCAGCGGTTTGAAGGTCTCGGGGTACATCTTAGACCGGACTTCCTCAAACCCGTCTAATTCGGACAGATCGACGATGGCGTTACGCGCCGCGTATTCCACCGGCATACCGGCACCCAATCCCAGTACGACGTCCGGAGCGGTCCCTGCCGCCACCGACAACATCAACGAGTTGACACCCGCCGTGGTGATCTGGGAAGAAGGCAGCACGTTGACGTTGATGGTGACGTTATGCTTCGGCGTGAATTCCGCATCTGCCAGTTGCTTGATCAGCCGGCACCATTCGGTACCGCGTCCGACCCACACCTCGATCTCGGTATCGGCGGTGACGCCGGTATCCACCACGCTGACACTCTGGTAGTCCTTGGTGAAACTGTTGATCAGTTTCATAATACCGTACCACAACTTAACGAAAAAATTCGCTTTGTAGTTTTGGATGACCTCGTCCGGCGAAGCGACCCAGATCTTATCCACTCCCAACGGGATGCTCTTGAGGCTGTTGATCCAAGTACCGAGATTCCCGAGCGCCGTCTCCAGATCGGTCAATCGCTTGGGAATACGGTCCGGCTTGGCGATCAGTTCGCCCAGTTGCTTGCCGATGGAATCGAAGTTGTTGCTCATGGAGGATTTCTTGCCGGCCAGATCGTAGGCGACCTGCTCGCAGAATTCCACCTTTTTCTTCAGTGCCTCGAGATCCTCCACGATACCGGGCACGTTTTTCTCGATCTCGTAGTCGTAGTTGCTGTCCGGTTCCTCACCGGTCACCTGCTTGATGCGGCGAATGAGCGCCGACAGATCCTTCGTTGCTTGGGAAAGGGTCTCCTCCACCTTGGCGAAATCGCCCATCTTGACCGTCATGGTCAGCGTATGGGTTCCTTTTTCCAGCCAAACGAGGTAGGGGTCACCGTCTTGGTCGGCGATCTCCTTGGAGTACCAGTTGTCGCTGTACTCGAAGGTGTAGCAATCCCACTCCGCAAACGGTACGGCCCCGTCGATGGCAATCTGGCGGAAAGACGGCAGACCGTCGTTGTACCATTGCGCGGTGCGCAACCCAAGTTTGTAATAGCCGGACGCCTCCACCGCAAACTGCCAAGTGATGCTCTGGTTGCCGCTCTTGTAGCCGGCGCCGCCGATGTAATTCATATGGGTGACGTACGGCGAGGACGGGGAAGCGGACGGATCGCCGCTATGCTCCACGCCGATGACCGAGGCGGATTTCTCCAGCACATGGTCAAACGACTCTCCCTCAAATTCCACCGTTTTGCCGTTACCGGCCTTGCCCTCGCTTTGCCACTTAGCCAACACCTCCGCATAGGTCGGGAGGGACTGCGGGGCGGCGAGATACAACTTCTCGATAAACAGCGGCTCGTCGATGTAGCGGAGGGTGACCGTATGCTCACCGGCGGTGAGATAGAATTTCAACGCCTCGGTATACTTGCCGTCGCTGTCAAAGATAAGCGAATCCGCAAAGCGGGGTTTTTCCTTAGAGAAGGGCTTGACCTCGTCGCCGTCTTTATCCTTAAGCGGCGGGTTGGCATCCTTCCAAAAACGCAAAAATTCAATGTTGGCGGTCTCGCGGTAGGGCGAGACACCGTCGATCAGCAGTTCGCGGGTGATGGAACTGCCGGTCGTTCCCAGCGGGTAATACACCGTACCGAGGTGGTACAGCGCGTCCTCCGGAACGGTGACGCGGAAGGTGACCTCTTCAGTCTCCTCACTCCACAGCACGCCGGTATGGGTGGCGTCTGCCAGCACTGTCTCACCGACCGGCGCGTTTTCGTCGGGGATGGCGTCGATCGGCTCACCCGCATAGTCGGTATAACCGTTTTGGGAGAAGGTCGCCTGCACCGACGAATAGTATACGCCGGTTGCCGAATCGGCGGCACTCAACGTGACCGAGGACGGGCCGTCCTCCTCCGCCGACGCCACCATCGGAACGCACAGCACCGAAAGCGCCAGCGCACAGGTCGCTGCCGTCAGTTTTCGCAGATGCGTTTTGATTCCCATAACGGTTTCCTCCTTTTAGGTTGCCGCCTCCTGCGGCGGGTCGTTTTTCGGTCGGCGCAGTTTCATCACGATAAACAGCGCCAACAAGATCACACACACGATATCCAATCCGAGCGACACCCAAAACAGGGTCGTCCACAGCGGATCCGGACCGGTCACGATCGGATCGGCGTCGTCGCCGTCATCGTCCGAGCCGCCGAGCATCCCGCTCATATTGCCGCCGGTGATGACCTTGTCCAACTTGGTGCCTTTCACGAAACGGTAACTGTCGTTGGTCGTATAATAGTAGTTCCAGCCATCCGCGCCCTGCGTATCCGAGAAGCCGTCGGCGGCGCCGGTCAGCGGCGTGCCGGGGTTTTCACCCTCCGGCGTTTCAAAGATCTGGAAATGGGTGTACAGATACGCAAACGCCTTGTCCGAGCGGTTACGGAAGACGATGTACACCTTTTCGCCTTCGTTGATCTTGGCCGAGACGTTGACCATGATCGGTTTATTCGCCGTCAGATCGGCGATGCGGAAGGTATGGAAACCGGTCTGGTCTTCGGGGTACATGATCTGCCCCTTGCTGTTGCAGATCATAAAATCGAACAACGCCTCGTTGGGGGCGGCACCGAGGAACTCCGGCACTTCGGAGAACAGGTTACCGTACACGCTGATGACGCAGTCGCTCTGCGCGGTGTAGCCGCGCACCAAACTGTAGTTGGGGGTGGAGACCTGTGCATTTTCCATCAGCACCGCCATAAACTCGGCCGAGGCAGGATTTTCCCAATCACCGACGCTCCACATCCATTTTTCTTCGTCAAACTGCGGTAGTTGCTGCAGATCGAACACCACGTCACGGATACCCGCCGCGTCGTCCGACAGGTACGGGGTCTCCTCCCGCTTGGTCTCCAGCAGTTCGTTGCAAACGTCCTCGACCGGCGCAAAGTAATAGTACAACTGACCGTTGCCCTGCGTACCGTTCAGGTCCGACGCCAACGACGAGCCACCAACCTCCAGCGTGACCGGCACCGTCTGTTTGTCACCGACACCAAGCATGGCCAGCACGAACAGATACTCATCGTCCGCACTCGCCGTAAACGACCCGCTGACCGTCTGCTCCTTGGCATCCAACAATTGCCACGCAGTCACCGGCTCAAAAGTGGCTTTTTTAACCACGGTAAAACCGATCTTCGCGGCGGCATCCACGCCGTCGTGGGTAAAGGTAAAGTTCTGTTTGCCCGCCCGTGCGGCCTTGTAGCCAATAGCGGCCGCCGCACGCTCGGTCACCGTCACCGACGAAGCGGTGATAGCGGCGCCGTAGGCGTTGATGACCGGCTCGGTCACCGCCTCGGGCGAGAGATACCACGCGCTGTCGCTTTGGTTGAAATGGGCCGCCTTATCGAAGATGTTGGCGGCCGGAATGACCGGTGTCTTGAAGCCCTTGATGGAAGCATAGTAGTAACGCCAACCGTTTTTGCCCTGCGTGCCGGAGAAGCCCTCGTGGGTGTTACCCAGCAACGTGCGGTTACCGTCCACGTCACCGTAGACGTTCATGATCACCTGCACCGACGGCACCTTGCCGTCCGTCTCATTGCGGGTGATAAACAGCAGTTCGTCCCCTGCCTTCGCTTCGTATGTACCCGAGATCATGGTCGGGGTGGTGCGGTTTTCTTCGGTGTTCTTCAGCACCATAAACTCCGACGAGCCGGAAGGATACAGCACCATATTGCTGTTCTTTTCAATCACCATAAAGCCAATGGTGTCGGCGTTTTCCGCCACCCCCATATTGGCGTTGATATCCAGCAGTACCGTACCGGAGAAGGTGACCGTGCCGGACTTCTCGATCTTAAAGCCACGGGCGGTCATATAGCCGGGAGCCGGCGGCTGGGTGTGGGTGCCGTTGGCCATCCCGAAAGAAGGCGAAGCAGGGTTTTGCCCCTGTGCATCCGCCCACCACCAGTTATTCATAAACGCGGTCATTTCCACGAAACCGTCGGTGACCGTTTCGATGGTGTAGTCGGGTTTAACGACCGGCGTATCCTCCACCGGCGGCTTCGGTTCATCCTCGTCGGGGTTTGGTTGTTTTTCGGGAGCGACCGATTTCGTCACAGTGGGTGCATATTGGTGGTACCAGCCCTTGCCGCCCTGCAGAATACCGTCGTACAATTGACCGGCGCCGTTGCTGTAGGAGGTACCGTTGACCACCACGCCGAAATTCAGCACGCAAACCAGACGGTCGACCGAAGGATTCATTACCACGATATAGAAGGTATCCCCTTTTTTGACCGAGGCGACGTCCAACTCCACGTTCAGCGGGGTGCCTTCCTTGACGGTGGCGAGATCACCGTTTTTCGGAAAGAGGATCCGCCCTTCGCCGTCGGTGACCGCAAACTGCACCGTTGCACCGGTGAGATTGCCTTGACTGTTGTCGACGTACACACCGCCGCCCCACGCCATCTTCAACGGGCCGTCCGCCGGCGCAACAAACCGGCGGATCGCGGCGGCGCCGCCCTTATCCACCACCGCGTAGCCGGGGTAGTTCATACAGGTGGTGTCCCCCACCGACGGGGTCCACGCGCCGTTGGAAACGTCGTATACCATATCGGTCGGGGCAAAATCCAATTGATAGCCGACCGCCGCCGATACCGACAGCGTCCCGCTCAGCGCCACCGTCAGCAGCACACAGAGCGTCAGCAACACGCTTACCGTCTTTTTCATCGTTCTACCCCTCGCAATCGTCAAAATGCTCCGCCGACAAGCGGAGATAATTTCGCAGTCTATTCTAATGTGTATTATACCACGCAAAATAGGCCGGTGGCAATGCGAAATTATCCCCTTCTCTTGTACTTTTGTACTTTTCAAATTTTCCGATTGACAAATTAACTGGTCGGTGTTATTCTAAAACTACGATATTTGAGGTGGTTTTTTATGGAAAATGCCAATAATTCCCTCCCCTCGTTCCCGTCTCTGGCCCTAACCGAACTGGTCACGGTCACCAAACTGCATTCCCTGTACTATTACGAGTTCCCCGCCGACTACTTTTTCACCGGCGAGCGGCACGATTTCTGGGAACTGCTGTATGCCGATAAGGGCGATTGCTTTGTGGATAACGAAGGGCGACGCATCCAATTAAACCGCGGCGAGGCGGTGCTGACCGCCCCCAACGTCTACCACAATCTCGGCGGCAACGGGCGGCAGTTATTCAACGTATTCGTGGTCTCGTTTTCCTGCAAAAATAAGGTGATCGAAGCGATCGCCGGACAGCGCCTGACCATCACCCCCGCCCAGCGGGATATCATCTCCAAACTGATCAAGGAAGGGCGAAACGCCTTTTATCTGCCGATCATCGACCCCACCGTTTCGGAACTGGAACCGCGCGAAAATACCGTACTCGGTTCCCGTCAGTTGGTCAAAAATTATCTGGAAGAACTGCTTATCTCCTTCCTGCGAAAGCAGGTGCAAAAGGACAGTTTTGCGCCGGTGCTGTCGATGCTTTCCGCCAAGACCACCGACCCGAAAAACCTGATCGAAGCGGTGGAAAAATACCTGTTGGATAACGTGGACAAGTCGGTTTCCATCAACGCGCTTTGCGACACCTTCCACTACAGCAAAAACTACATCTGTTCGCATTTTAAGGAGCAGACCGGTTCCACCGTCATCGAATATTTCAACCGCGCCAAGGTGGAACGGGCAAAGGAACTCATCCGAGAACGGAAACATTCCCTTTCGGATATCTCCGAACTGTTGGGCTTTTCCAGCCCCGGCTATTTTTCCAAGACCTTCAAACGGGTCAGCGGGTTGTCCCCGCTGGAATATCAACGCTCTCTCGACCGACTGATCAACTGAAAAAGGAGACGATACTATGGCTTATTACGAAGAAAGAAAAACCGCCAACGGTTTCCGTCGGGAATACGCAGAGGCCCTGCAACGTCTCGTCGAACAGAAAAAGCAGGAGGCCGGCACACAGCGTGCCGCCGTGGCCAAGAATATCTTCCAAGATCCCGAAACCTATCGGGCACAGTTTTGCCAAATGCTCGGCTGGCCGTTGACCGAGCCGCGTGAGGCCGCACCGCCGGCCGCCACCGCCGAACTCCTTTTTGAAGAGGAAGGCTACCGCGTCTACCGGATGCACTTCGAGGTGTTGCCGGGGTTGCGGATGCACGGTCTGTTCTATCGGGCAGAAGGGACACAGCCGTTGGTCATCACCCAGTGCGGCGGCAACGGCACGCCGGAATTCATCGCCGATCTGTTCGGCGAGGGTACCGGCAACTACAACGATATGTTGCAACGCGTCAAGCGGCACGGCGTCCACCTCTTTGCCCCGCAGTTACTGCTGTGGGAGGACGCCTACGAGGTGCCGTACAACCGCCAAGCACTGGATATCGACCTCAAGCGGGTGGGCAGTTCCATCACCGCCGTGGAGGTCTACGGCATCCGGCGGATCCTCGACTACTTCGAGGCACAGGATTACGTTTCCTGCTTCGGGATGGTGGGGCTTTCCTACGGCGGATTCTACACGTTATTTACCACCGCCGTGGACACCCGTATCCGCTCGGCGGTCTCGTGTGCGTTCTTCAACTCCCGCGATCAGGTACCGTGGCAGGACTGGACTTGGTGGCGTGCCGCCAAGCAGTTTGACGATGCCGAGATCGCCTGTCTGATCTATCCCCGCCGGCTGTGTCTGGAAATTGCCGACCACGACGAACTGTTCGACCACCGATACGGCGTGGAAAGTTTTGAAAAACTGAAGGGATACTGCGACGAAGTCGGCACCGATTGGGTGGAACTGATCGTGTTTGACGGCGGTCACGAATTCTGCCGCGACGATCGGCCGATCGAGCGGCTGATCGCCGACCTGCGAACCACCAAGTAACCTATCCCGTCAAGGGACGAAATAATAAGCGAAAGCGAGGAAAATACAATGAAAATGGTCAAAGACAAGAAACTGGTCGTCGGCGCAGACTTCGCCGGTTATCCGCTGAAGGAAGCGGTCGTCGCCCACCTCAAGGCCAAGGGTTGGGAGATCACCGATATGGGTGTTAAGGCGGACAGCGATCCGGACGATACCGATCTGATGTTCCACCGCGTCGGTCTGCGGGTCGGCTCGATGATCTCGGAAGGCGAGTTTGAGCGTGCCTTGCTGTTCTGCGGAACCGGTATGGGCATCCACATCGCCGCCAGCAAATGCCCGCATGTCCACGCCGGCGTGGTTGAGAGCGTTCCGGCGGCGCTTCGCGCCATCACCGGCAACGGCGTCAACGTGTTGGCAATGGGCGCGTTCTACGTTGCCCCCGCCATGGGTTGCGACATCGCAGATGCCTACCTCAATGCCGAACTTGGTTCCGGCTACGAGTGGTGGAAAAACTTCTACGAATTCCATAAACTGGCCATCGACGAACTGGAAGCCTTCGATTACGAGACCTACAAAGCCAATGGCTTCAAGGTCGACAAACTGGGCGATTTCCCGTTGCAGTTGGAAACCAAGCCGGACGATATTTGAGAAAACAAAAAAGTACCCCCCACCGCGGTTGGGGGTACTTTTTTGTTACGCATTTTGCGGGTAATCGCGAGGGGAAATGCCGGTCATTCGTTTAAAAAAGGTGGAAAAGTAGTTGGGAGAGGAAAAGTTCATCCGGTCGGCAATTTCGGTGGGCGAAACCCCCTGCTGTAGCAGTTTGACCGCCTCGTTACAGCGAAGCCTCGACCAGTACAGTTTCGGGCTGGTGCCCGAATACATCTTAAACAGCAGTTTTAAATAACTGACGCTGATGTTTTCGGCGGCGGCGATGTCCTCCAGCGCGATATTCTCGTACACGCGGGCGGTCATGGCGTTGACCACCCGCCGGTATTCCTGCGCACTGCGGGAACGCACCAGCGGACGTTCCGCCTCGCCGCCCCGACCCACGCCGATAAGAAAGGCGGTCAGACGGCCGGCACACTCGGTGCCGGCATACGGATCCTCGTCTCGTCGCTGAAACAACCGATACACCAGTTCAAACACCCCCTCGTAGTCCTCCCGCTCGGTCTCACTTAAGCGGAACACGCCGCGGGTGAGTTTATCGGGCAATTCGCCTTCGGTCGAAAAACTGAGGATCAGCACCCGCGAGGAAGCGCCTTCTTCACTGCGGATGTTGTGAAATTCCATCGGGGCGTGCAGGATGAGTTCTCCTTCTTTTAGGGAATAGATGTTGGCGCCTTCGGTGACCTGCACCTCCCCCGCCTTGACGTACACCGCCTCCCAGAAATCGTGCGACTCCCCCATATACGAAAAACCGTTATCCCACTCGTACCGGAAGGCGGTATGAAATTGGCGAATGGTAAACACAGGCGATACGGAAATACTATTCAAAATCATACGTTTTCTGTCCTTTTTCCGATTGATTTATTGTTATCGTCAATCTATAATGAGTATACCATAAGCGAGCCGAACTCGCAACGGTTTTTTGAAAGAAACCGGCGGCGATGCGGCCTCTGATTGCTCGTCATACGCCAGTATGCGCTCGCAATCATCGTTGTCTCGCTAACCGTTTTCTTTTCAAAAAACTGCTTTGCACCGCCGGTTTTATGGGTTTTGGGATGATTT
>JAFQQM010000059.1 GCA_017410585.1 Clostridia bacterium | reverse complement strand
CAAAGCAGTTTTTTGAAAAGAAAACGGTTAGCGAGACAACGATGATTGCGAGCGCATACTGGCGTATGACGAGCAATCAGAGGCCGTATCGCGCCGGTTTCTTTCAAAAAACCGTTGCGAGTTCGGCTCGCTTATGGTATAATGATAACAGAAAGTGAGGTGGCGGTATGCTGTTTTTCGCCGGCACGTACGATATTGCGGTCATCGGCGCCGGACACGCCGGCTTGGAAGCGGCATTGGCCGCCGCCCGACTCGGCTGTCGGACAGCGCTATTTACGATCAATATGGATTGGGTGGGCAATATGCCCTGCAATCCCTCCATCGGCGGCACCGCCAAAGGACATCTGGTGCGAGAGATCGACGCACTCGGCGGCGAGATGGGCAAGGCGGCGGACGCCAACACCCTGCAATCGCGGATGCTCAACCGCGGCAAAGGGCCGGCGGTGCATTCGCTGCGGGCGCAGATCGACCGCCGCGATTATTCCGCGACGATGAAACAAACGGTGGAGACCACCGAAAATCTGGCGGTGTTGCAGGCGGAGATCACCGATCTGCAACCGGAAGACGGCGGCTGGCTGTTGACCACGCGGTTGGAAGCACAATATCGCGTCAAAGCCGTGATCCTCGCCACCGGCACCTTCCTCGGCGGGCGTATTTTTGTCGGCGACGTCAGTTACGACGGCGGCCCCGACGGGATGTTCGCCGCCACCGAACTGACCAAAGCGCTGGGGCGGTTGCAGATCGCCACCCGCCGGTTTAAGACCGGCACGCCGGCGCGTGTGCTGAAATCGTCCATCGATTTCAGCGGTTTGGAAGTGCAACCGGGGGACGAGCCGGTCATCCCGTTCTCGTTTGAGACCGAGACCCCGCCCACCAACAAACTGTGCTGTCACATCACTTGGACCAATAACGACACCAAGCAGGTGATCCTTGATAATCTCGCCCGCTCGCCGCTGTATGACGGCACCATTCAGGGCGAAGGCCCGCGGTATTGCCCCAGCATCGAGACCAAGATCGTCCGGTTTGCGGACAAGGAACGGCATCAGGTGTTCATCGAACCGTGCGGCGAAAAGACCGACGAGATGTATCTGCAGGGGTTGTCCTCTTCCCTGCCGGTGGACGTACAGCAGGCGTTGTTGCAGACCATCCCCGGTTTGGAACACGTGCAGGTGATGCGTCCCGGCTATGCCATCGAATACGATTGCTGTGACCCGACACAACTGCAACCGACGCTGGAATTTAAGCACCTGTCCGGTCTGTACGGGGCGGGACAGTTTAACGGCAGTTCCGGCTACGAGGAAGCGGCCGCGCAAGGGTTGATCGCCGGTATCAACGCGGCTCTCAAGATCAAAGGCGAACCGCCGTTGGTGCTTGACCGCGCCGACGGTTACATCGGCACCCTCATCGACGATCTCGTTACCAAAGGGTGTATGGACCCCTACCGTATGATGACCTCCCGCTCGGAGTACCGATTGGTACTGCGGCAGGACAATGCCGACGAACGGTTGACCCCCATCGGTCGGCGGGTCGGTCTGGTATCCGACACCCGCTGGGAGCGGTTTACCGCCCGCCAAGCCGCCAAGCAGGCAGAATTACAACGGCTGGAAAAAACGGTGATCCCTCCCACGGCACAACTCAACGAATTGCTGGTGGCGGCCGGCACCACGCCGGTGTCCACCGGTGTGCGGCTGATCGACCTGCTCAAACGCCCGCAACTGGATTACGAAAAACTATCCCCTGTCGACCCTGACCGCCCGCCGCTTTCGCGTCTGACGCGGGAGCAGGTGGAGACCGAGTTGAAATACGAAGGATACATCCGCCGTGAACTCGCGGCCATCCGCGAGATGCGGCGGTTGGAAAAGCGGTTGTTGCCGGAAGATATCGATTACACCGCCATCCACGGATTGCGGTTGGAAGCGCAGGAAAAACTCTCCGCCATCCGGCCGCTCTCGGTCGGGCAAGCATCCCGTATCTCGGGGGTCAGCCCATCGGATATCTCGGTGCTGATCTTGTGGTTGTCACAAAAGGAGGCGGGCCGATGAAAGAGATCATCCCGATGTACCTCCTCATCCTCTCGGCGCTGACCGTTTGGGTGACGGTCGCGGACAAAAACGCCGCCAAATCCAAGGACGAGCGCGTGCCGGAGATCTGGTTGCTGTTGCTCGGACTGTTGGGCGGTGCCGCCGCCGAATGGGTGTGTATGAAACTCATCCGTCACAAAACACGGCACAAGTTATTTATGGTGGGGTTGCCCGTTTTTGTGGTCTTGCACGTCATCGTCATCGTCGTGTTGCTGTTAAATAAGGAGTTTATATGATCGATCTGCAACAGATGCGTGATGCCGCCGCCGCGGTCGGCGTCACCCTTTCCGACCGCCAGTTGCAACAACTCGACCGCTATGCGGAACTGCTGGTCGAATGGAACGAAAAAATGAATCTCACCGCCATCACCGACCCGCACGACGTGGCGGTCAAGCATTTTGCCGATAGCCTGTCGGCGGCGCCGTTATTGCCGCAGGGGGCGTTCTCGCTGATCGACGTCGGCACCGGCGCGGGATTTCCCGCCATTCCGCTGGCGATCCTCCGCCCCGATATGAAGGTGACCTTGCTCGACAGCCTGAACAAACGGCTGGTGTTTTTGCAGGCGGTGTGCGACGATTTAGGGCTGAAGGCGGTCACCGTCCATGCCCGTGCGGAGGAAGGCGCCCGCCGCAAAGAACTGCGCGAGAAATTCGACGTAGCCACTGCCCGCGCGGTAGCGGCATTGCCGGTGCTTTCGGAATATTGCCTGCCGTACGTAAAAATCGGGGGGCAGTTTTTGGCAATGAAAGGCCCTTCCGCCGCCGACGAGTTGGCGGCCGCCGAAGGGGCGATCAAAAAACTGGGCGGCCAACTCGGTGACGTACACCGTTTGCGGTTGCCGCCCAATAAAAACGGCGACAGCGAGGAACGGGTCATCCTGCGTATTTCCAAGGAAAAGCCCACCCCGCCCGCCTATCCGCGCCAGAGCGCGAAGATCGCCAAAGATCCGCTGAAATAAACCCGTTTCCGACACGAAAAAATGACATCCTTTCCCCTATTCTCCCCCGTAAACTGGAGAAAAAGGAAAGGATGTTTTTGTATGCCGTTATTTCATCGGTCACTTGTCGGGCGGGTGGTGGAACTTCCCGTCTCCCGCATTCGCCCCAACCCCCACCAACCGCGGCAGGTCTTCTCGGAAGCGTCGCTGGCGAGTCTGACCGCCAGCATCCGCGAGGTCGGTATTCTGCAACCGCTGACGGTGGTGCTGGAAGGAGATACCCCCGTGTTGGTTGCCGGAGAACGGCGTCTGCGCGCCGCCGCTCGGGCCGGTCTGGTCACCGTTCCCTGCCATATCATCGAGGCGGAAGAAACGCGTTCGGCGGTATTGGCGTTGGTGGAAAACCTACAGCGGCAGGACCTGCATTGCTTTGAAGAAGCGGAGGGCATCCGCCGGTTGATGGAAGTGGGTAAACTGACCCAGACCGAAGTGGCCAAGCAGTTGGGATTGTCCCAGCCGGCGGTCGCCAACAAATTGCGGCTGTTGCAACTCTCCCCCGACCAGCGCACACGGCTGGCCGCCGCCGGTTGCACCGAACGGCACGCCCGCGCGTTACTGCGGTTGGACGAAGCCGGACGGGAACCGGTACTACGCCGGATGATCGCCGAAAACTGGACGGTCGCACAGACCGAACGGGCGGTTGCCGCCCGTCTGCACCCATCGCCGAAGCGGCGGGTCAAACCGCTGGTGCGGGACGTACGGCTGTTTTTCAACACGGTGGAACACGCAGTGGATACGATGAAGCGCAGTGGTGTGGCCGCCAAGGCGGAACAGCGGGAAACGGAGGACGCCTACGAGTATCTCATCCGAATTCCCAAAATGTCCCCCATCACCGGCCCATAATGCTTACCAGCGCATCCCCCACCAGTGAGGCGGAGACCATCGCCTCCGAAAACGTATTGACATCGGTGCCGATCTCCAGCAGGAGCATCGCCCCTTGCGGCAGCAGATGCTGATTGTAGTTTGACTCGGTCAGCGAGACCGGACGGGACAGATCCGGCTCGATCGCCGCCAATACCGATGCCAGCCGAAACCCCAACCGGACATTCTCTCTCCATGTCGGGTTGGGGTTATCGGCCGACTCCCCCGCCCCCAGCACCAGCATCACCTGCGCCGCCTTTTGTCCGTCCACCGTCACGGTCGGCTTGACCCGTGTAACGCTATCCCGCAGGATGGCGTCGCGGTGGAGATCGATCGCCAAGCAGATAGAGGGGTACTTTTCGGTTATTTCTTCCACCGTTTCACGACTGCGTCCGTACGCGCCGGTGTATTTGGGGTAATCGTACAGCGTGGTATCGTGGATCACCCCGATGCCCGCCGACCGCAGGCGGTTGGCGAGCACCTCCCCCACCGCGCAGATATTTTTATGGATATCGGTGGGACGTCCCACGTCTTCATTATTATAATATCCCGCGTAGTAGGTCATATAACTTTCGGTGGTGTGGGTATGAAAGATCAGCACCTGCGGCTGATCGGTATCGGAAAAACGCACCGTTTCTCCTTCCAACAACGCCGACCAATCGGTTGAAACACCGCTGGCGTTTTTGATAAAAACGCCTTGTCCGATTCCACTGCCGCCGCCGACGATCTCCTCCGAAACGATGCCGCCGTTGCCATGCGGCGGGACGGTCGCGGCTTGCAACAACAGCGGTTGCTGTTCGGTCAGTTCCTCCCCCATCACCGGCAACGCTTTGGGTGGGTCAGGCAGGGTCTCGCTTTGCAACAAAGTACCCCCTATTTCTCCGCTTTGTTGATGCGCCCATACCGGCAACACCAACGCCGCTGACAGCACCGTAAGCGACAGTAACGCCGACAGCAGGCGTTTTCCGGTCCGTCTCATCCGCTCACCTCCCACACCACGATATGCGGGAATAAGCGAGATTATTCCGCCAAGGCCGTCAACCGTTCGGGAGGCAGTTCGGGATGCAACGCCGCGTGGATGCTCATACTGAGCAATCGCGCCGCCTGCCGCACCGTCAGGTCAATATCTTGCGGGGTGACGTTCATCGGCGGCAGATGCCGCTCGGTCAGTTCCAGACCGGTCAATTCCGCCACCAGCGTGCGGGCATCCACCACCGTCGGAATGCCCAGCCCGATAACCGGTACCCCCATCGTTTTCGCCGTGATCGCGGAGCGATGGTTGCCAACGCCGGAACCGGGAGAGACGCCGGTATCGGTCAACTGCACCGCCACCCCGAGATGTTCCGCCGAAGCGGCCGCCAGCGCATCCACCGCGATGACGGCGGTCGGTCGGAGCAGGTCGCAGGTCGCCCGTACCTGCTCGGCGCTGTCCAAACCGGTCACACCGCAAACGTTTGGGATCAGCACCGCCGTCGGGCGGAGGGTCGTTTCCCCGCCAAACGGTTGCCGCGTCGCCACCACCTTGCCGGCGGTCAACGGCCCCAACGAGTCGGCGGTGAGCGACGGATTGCCCAGCCCCGCCACCAACACCATCCCTTCCGGCGGCAACAGCGCCGCCAGTTCGGTGCCGATCAGCCGTGCCGCACCGCTCATCGCGGCGGTCTCCTGCGGTAACGACGGCAGACGAACGGTGATATACCGCCCTTGCGGCTTGCCGAGCAGGCGTTCACCCCTGTCCGAGCCGATCCTCACCCGTGTGATCCGCCATTTTCCGCGTTTTTCCTCGGTTTTTTGCAAATCAGCGGCCGTTAAATCACCGCGAACGGCCACCGCTTCGGTCGCCAGATCGGTACGATAATGCATCATCCCACTCCTTTTTTCACAAAGAAACACCGTTATTGTCCCCCCGAAAACTGGTAAATACTCAAAAAATTCCGGATTTTGAAAAAAAACTGTTGCAATCCGGAAATGTTTATGTTATGATAACGAATGCGTGATTTAGAATAATTCGGGGAGGTGTGACCATGCCCAACATTAAATCCGCTAAAAAGCGTGTCAAAGTGATCGAGGCCAAGACCGCTCAGCGTAAAGCCGTGAAGTCCGCTCTGAAGACCGAGCTGAAGAAAGCGAACACCGCTATCGAGACCGGTGCTGAGAACAAGGACGAGGCCGTCCGTCTGGCTCAGAAGAAGATCGACCAGTCGGTCGCGAAGGGTATCCTGCACAAGAATACCGCTGCACGGAAAAAGTCCGCCCTTGCGAAAAAGGCTAACGCCTAAGCCCCATTACGATGACAAACGAGAGCAACCTTGCATGGCAAGGTTGCTTTTTTCGTAGAAAGGAGAAACCGATGACAAAAGAACGGTTGTTGGCGGCGGCCGCCGCCGAAGGCTGTGAAGCCGGAGTCTGCCCTTTTTCGGCGGTCTCATCCCATCTTCTCCCCTGCCGTGCCGCCTCGCGGTTGCCGGAAAACGCCGCCACCGTACTGGTCCTGCTGTTTCCCTACCGCATCCATCCGAGACCGCCGGTCAATTTCTCCCGCTATGCGGCGGTGAACGATTACCACCATGCCGCCGGCGAGGTACTGCAACGGGTGACCGACGCCCTGCGCCGGCAGGATCCGGACGGGCAGTACCAGCCGTTTATTGACAACTCCCCTCTACCGGAGGTGGCCGCCGCGGTCGGCGCGGGATTGGGTGTTCGCGGGGATAACGGCCTGTTTTACAGCCGCACCTACGGCAGTTTCGTGTTTATCGGCTGTATCGTCACCGACCGCGAAGTCGGCGCCGTGGCCGCGACCGATGCCGGCTGTTTCCATTGCGGTGCCTGCGGTAAGGTCTGTCCCACCGGTCGGTTGACCGACGGGGGCGAATGCCTCTCCGCCATCACCCAGAAAAAAGGGGAGTTGACCGAACGCGAAACGGCGTACCTGCGCCGCGGCGGTTCGGCGTGGGGGTGCGACCTCTGTCAGGAGATCTGTCCGCTCAACAAAACGGCGGTCATCGACCCTCACCCTTGCTTTACGTCTTACGAAAACGAACTGACCGATGCCTCGTTGACCGATCTGACCGGCAAAGCGTACGGTTGGCGCGGTGGGGGCGTGCCGGCAAGAAATCTCCGACTGCTGAAAAAATCGGAATAAAGTACTTGCCACCCGCTAAAAAATAGAGTATACTATAAGGTGAAATAATATTGGTGGTGAGCAGTATGATGAAAATGGTTCTGGCGATCGTCAATAAGGAAGACAGCCGCAAGACGCAGGCGGCGCTGAATAAAGAGGGGTTTACCTCCACGAAACTGGCGACGACCGGCGGTTTTCTGATGACCTCTAACGTCACACTGCTGATCGGCACCGAGGAAGACCGAGTCGACACGGTGCTGTCCATCGTCGAACACAATTGCAAGAAACGGACACAGATCGTCCCGAATACCATCCACAGCGCCGCCGGTTTGAGCGATAACCCCGTCAGCGTCTGCGTCGGCGGCGCGACGGTGTTTGTGATACCGGTCGATCGGTTTGAGCGGTTATAACTATGCGATTTGACGGATTGATCGGCAATGCCGAATTAAAAGAACAGTTATCCTCCTTGGCAGTCAGCGGGCGGATGCCGCACGCTCTGCTTATCGAAGGACCGACCGGCAGTGGCCGACGTACGTTGGCGGGATTGCTGGCCAAAGCGGCGGTCTGCCGCCACAGCGATGCGGCCGCACGGCCTTGCGGAATCTGCCCCGATTGCATCAAAGCGGCCGCCGGCACCCATCCCGATATTACCTATTACGGCGGCAGTGACCGTGCCCGCTCCTTCAGCATCGACACGGTGCGTACACTGCGTGAGGAAGGCTACCGTCTGCCCAACGAAGCGGCTTGCCGCGTGTTTGTGTTGCAAAACGCGCACGCGCTGTCGTTGGAAGGGCAAAATGCGCTGCTCCGCATCATCGAAGAACCGCCGAAGCATCTGCGCTTTATCCTCACCTGCCGCAGTCGGTTTGAACTGCTGGAGACCATCCGCTCCCGCACCTTTGCGCTGACGCTACGCGGGGTAAGCGAGGAGGAAGCGTTGCCGTGGTTGCGGGAAAACTTCCCCAAACAAAGCGAAGAAGATCTCCGCACCGTCACGCGGTTGTACGGCGGGTGTCTTGGGGTCATCCGTGAAGCGCTGAGCGAGGATGACTGGAAAAACAGCCTGACGCTGGCGCCCGCTATCGCGGAGGCGATCCTCGCTCCGACCGAATCGACGTTGCTGGCGAAATGCAACGAACTGCCACAGCGCGATCCGGTGCTGATCCAAGGCGTTTTACGGGAACTGCGTTTGCTGTTCCGTGATGCGATCTCGGCCAAGTGCGGGCAATCGGAGCGGCTGTCTCCCTCGCCGGAAACGGCGGAAAAACTGGCCAAGGCGATGACCGCCGGTCAGTTGGTACAATTATTGGATACGATCGCGGTACTGGAAAAAATGCAGTTCCGCAACATCAATCACGCGTTGTTTATCACCGAACTGTGCGCCAAACTGCGTGCGGCGGTCGGTCGGTGAACAACGCCACAGAAAGGGTCTTTTATGGCAACGATCGTTGGTATCCGCTTCCGTGAAGGCGGAAAAACCTATTATTTTGCGCCCGCCGCCGGTATGCAACTGGCCAAGGGCGACTACGCGGTGGTCGAAACGGCACACGGCGTGGAATGCGGCGAAGTGACCATCGGCAACTCCGAGGTGGATGACAGCACGGTGGTATCGCCGCTCAAGCCGGTACTGCGTGCGGCGCTACCGGAAGATATCCGGCGGGTAAACGCCAACCGCGAAAAGGAAAAAGAAGCCATGCGCGTCTGCCAGCAAAAGGTGACTTCCCGCGGTTTGGATATGAAATTGGTAGACGTGGAATGTTCCTTTGACGGCAGTAAGATCCTGTTCTTCTTCACCGCCGACGGGCGGGTGGATTTCCGCGATCTGGTCCGCGATCTCGCTTCGGTCTTCCATACCCGCATCGAACTGCGCCAGATCGGCGTCCGCGACGAAGCGAAGATGCTGGGCGGTCTGGGCATCTGCGGTCAGCCGTTTTGCTGTTCCCGCTTCCTGCCGGATTTCCAGCCGGTGTCCATCAAAATGGCCAAATCGCAAGGCCTTTCGCTCAATCCCACCAAAATTTCCGGCTCTTGCGGGCGGTTGATGTGCTGTCTGAAGTATGAGCAGGATGCGTATGAAGATCTCATCCGCAACACCCCGCGGCAGGGCGCGCTCGTCAACACGCCGGAGGGGAGAGGATCGGTCACCGAGGTCAGCCTGCTGACCGGCAAACTGAAGGTGCGGTTGGAAAAAGATCCCGATGCCGCACCGATCTCCGTCCATAAGGATGAGGTGACCGTGCTGGCAAAGGACAACAAGGGCGGCAAGCCGGAACAAAAGAAACAGCAAAACAACAAACAGCAAAAAAACAAAGGGGAAAAACCGCAACAGTCTTGATTTTTTCAAGCGGTTTGTGGTATGATAAGAAAAAGACTTAAAGGAGGTGTCTGTTCATGGCTTACAAAATTTCGGATGCTTGCATCGCTTGCGGTGTCTGCGCGGGTGAGTGCCCGGTCGACGCGATCTCGGAGGGTGACGGCAAGTATGTGATCGACGAGGCTACCTGCATCGATTGCGGTTCCTGCGCCGCGGTTTGCCCGGTGGGCGCTCCGGAGGCTTGATCGTTTCTGGCTGAAAAACCGAAATTGCCGAACAGTGTGTGGCTGTTCGGCAATTTTTATGAAAGGATAAAACAGTATGCGCTATTCGGCTATTCTTTTTGACCTCGACGGCACCCTCGTCAAAAGCGAAGAAGGCATCTACAATTGCGTCTCTTACGCCTTGGAAAAGCGGGGATTTCCGCCCATCACGCCGGCGCAGTTACGCTCCTTCATCGGGCCGCCTTTGCCGGTGCAATTTAAGGCGGTGACCGGTTGCAGCGACGAGGAAGCGGCGATCCTGACCGATACCTACCGCGAACGGTATAAACCGATCGGGCAGTACGAGGCCGAACTGTACGACGGCATCATCGACCTGCTGACCGCGCTGAAAGAGGCGGGTATCCCCACCGGTATCGCCACCTCCAAGCCGGAAGTATTCGCCACCACCGTGGCGGCGCATTTCGGGCTGGATCGGTTGATCACCGTGCTGGTGGGGGCGGGTCTGGACGAACAGCACAGCACCAAACCGGCGCTCATCACCGCCGCTTGCGAGCGGTTAGGCATCACCGATAAAAGCCGCGTCGTGATGGTGGGTGACCGTTTCTATGATATAGAGGGCGCGCTGGCTGTCGGTGCCATTCCGTGCGGCGTTTCTTACGGCTACGGCACCGCCGAAGAATTATGGAATGCGGGCGCAAAATGGGTCGTTGACAGCGCAGAAAATATGAAAAACCTGTTTTTATGAATACAATTTGTATTATTCGATTTCGATAATACTATTTGAAAAGTAGGGGGTAGTTTTATGCCACGCTTTTTTCAACATCGGGATATCCCCGCCGAGGTGGGGGAAACGCTCCGCATCAGCGGTCAGGACGGGGTGCATATCCGCCGTTCTCTGCGGATGAACGCGGGGGAGTTTTTGGTAATTTGCGACGGACAGGGCCACGACTATCGGGCGGTCATCGACGGGTTCGACGGAGATGACGTCCTGCTGACCGTGACCGAGCGATCGGTCTCGGTCACCGAGCCGTCGGTGAGGGTCACTTTGTATATGGGTCTGTCCAAGGGCGAGAAGATGGAATGGATCATCCAGAAAGCGGTCGAGTTGGGCGTATTCCGCATCGTGCCGGTTGTCACCTCCCGCTCCATTGCCAAACCGGGGGAGAAGGCCGCCAAAAAAACCGAGCGCTGGCAAAAGATCGCCAACGAGGCCGCCGGACAGTGCGGGCGCGGCATTTTGCCGGAAGTGGCGATGCCGATGACCTTCCGCGAGGCGTTGCCGCAAATGACCGCTAAACCGCTGTTTGTTTGCTACGAGGCGGGCGGCGAGCCGTTTTCGGCGTTACTGCGCGAGCAACCGACCGAACTCGGATTGTTCGTCGGACCGGAAGGCGGCATCTCGCCCGCCGAGGTGGACGCGCTGGTTGCCGGTGGCGGCAAGACCGCCACGCTCGGCTCCCGTATCCTGCGCTGTGAGACCGCGCCGCTGGCGGCGCTCACCCTTATTATGGGATTGACCGGCAATATGGATTAACTGCCGTAATCGGTGAGCAGGGCAGACAGCGCCGCTTCGTCGCGCACCGCCACCCCTTCGGCCAGCCGCTGTTGCTCGGCGGCAGGCAGGGCGGCGACCCAGATTTCGTAGACCTGCACGGGGGAGAGGCCGTCCGCCTCGAACAGAGCCAGTTTGCCTTCCCATATTCCCAGATACCGTTCCGTTTCGGCGGCAACGGTCGGTGAAGGCGGCGTGTCGGCGGGTCTGTCCAGCCAAATGCCCGCCAGCAATAACAATATCAGTACCGCCACAACGGTGCCGCGTAGCCATCGTTCCATCGGGATCCCTCCTTTTTCGATAGTGTTCCCCGAACGGAACGGCGGCATACCGAAAAAAGTTGAGGATTTTTTGTGTTTTTTCGGTTAAGATTTGACTTTTATACGCAAATTATCTATAATATAGTGTAGTTTTCTATTCCGTTATCGGATGACCATCCCCAAAGGAGGCGCGACAAGTGGATAAACGCAATTCCGAACAGAAGCATACCGGCGGTGCGGCGTGGTACGAACATCCCGCCATCGGGAAATCGTTGCATATCGGCGGCATCGTGATGAAGGTGCTGACCATCTTGCTGTTGATCTTGGCCATCACCGGCATTATTTCCGGCGTGGCACTGCTCATCTACCTGAGCACCAGTTTCAACCCCGAAAAGGATCTGCCTAACCTCGACCACATCGACGCCGAAAGCACCAGCGTCATCTACGTGAAGAACGAGGCGGACGAATGGGAAGAATTTATGGTGTTGGACGGTGCTTCGCATGAGTACGTCCGCATCAACGAGATCCCGTTGGATCTGCAAAACGCAGTCGTTGCCATCGAAGACGAGCGGTTCTACGATCACTACGGTGTCGACTGGAAGCGCACCATTTCGGCGGTGGCCAACGAGATCTTCCATTTCCGTTCCACCTTCGGCGGTTCGACCCTGACCCAGCAGTTGATCAAAAACCTGACCGGCGAAAAGGATAAGACCGTCTCCCGTAAGGTGACCGAGATCTTCGGCGCCACCTATATGGAACAAAAGTACGAAAAGGAAGAAATTCTGGAAGCGTACCTCAACGTGATGCCGCTGACCGGCGACATCGTGGGCGTGGCCTACGGCGCAAAATATTATTTCGGCAAAGAGGTCAGCGAACTGACGCTGGCAGAATGTGCCGTGATGGCGACCATCACCAACAACCCCTCCATCTACGACCCGTACAACCACCCCGAAAACGTGCGTGACCGCCAGCATCTGGTGTTGCAGAAAATGCTGGAATGCGGCTTTATCTCGGTCGACGAGTACAAACAGGCGATCAACGAAGAGATCGTGTTCAAGAGTGCCGTCACCCATGGCAACATTCAGGATTACTACACCGATATGGTGGTCGAAAGCGTCATTGCCGATCTGGTGGATTCCGGCTATTCCGACCGCGAGGCGGAACTGTTGCTGTATTACGGCGGTCTGCACATCTATTCCTACGAAGATCCCGACCTGCAAAGCCGCATCGAGGCGGTGTTTGCGGACGAGAGCATCTATCCCCCCCACGTGGAAGGGGACGAAGAAGACCCGAGTTTTGCCTTTATTGCCATCGATTACGACGGCAAAGTGCTGGCAACCGTCGGTAACCGCGGCGAGAAGGAAGGTTCGCGCGTCGGCAATATGGCGACCATGGCCATCCGTCAGTGCGGGTCTTCCATCAAGCCGATCGCGGTGTATGCGCCGGCGATCGAACTCAACCTCACCTATTACTCCGAGATGATCAAGGACGAGCCGACCACCAGTTACGGCGGTCGTGCGTGGCCGCCGAACTACAACGGTATGCGGTTTGACCCGCTCGGTGATAAGAGTTATCTGGTGTCGGTCAACCAAGCACTTCGCCAGTCGCTCAATACCATTCCCGTCAAACTGCTCAACCGCGTCTCGATGAACTACAGCCACGATTTCCTCACCGAAGTATTGGGCATCAGCACCTACGTGGCAGAAGACCGCAACGCGTCCGCGCTGGCGCTGGGCGGCGCCACCTACGGCACCTACCTCAGCGAACTGACCGCCGCCTACCAGATCTTCGGCAACGGCGGTCTGTATAACGGTTACCGTTGCTACGAAAAGGTGCTGGACAGCGAAGGCAACGTCCTGCTTTCCACCGCGCCGGCCAACGTGCAGGCGCTGTCGGAAGATACCGCCTTCGTCATGAATCGCCTGATGACCGAAACGGTGTACAACACCGAAGGCATCACCCCCGGTACGTTGCGCGTGATCCGCAACGATTGGAAAAAGATCGAAATGTTCGCCAAGACCGGTACCACCGACAGCAACAACGACGTGTTGGCGGTCGGCGGTACACCGTATTGCGTCGGCGGTGCATGGTTCGGTTATCGCTTAAACGGCGAGATGAACTACGAGCAAGCGCAGGCGGTCAAAGACCTGTACAATCTGGCGATGCTGGCGGTACACAAGGGCAAAGACCCCGCCACCTTCACCGCACCGGCCGGTGTGCTGAAGGACGAATACTGCAAACAGACCGGTCTGCGCGCCACCGATAAGTGCGAGGATAAGGCGACCGGCTACTATCGTTCCTCCAACATTCCGGATTTCTGCAACAAATGCGGCAAGGACGAAGCCCCGACCCCGCCGTCCACCGGTACCACCACCGGCACCGAATCGACCGGTACCACTTCCGGCACCGGCACGACCACCGGCGGCAGCCTCACCACCCCGACCGGCGGTGACACCGCCAATGCGGTGGCTGACCTGCCCCGCCGCGCCTATCAGTAAAACAAAAAAACACCGAGAGAGACACTTCGTAAAGAAGTTGTCTCTCTCGTTTTTTATAAAGAAAAAACACTTTCATCAGTTGAAAGTGTCATAGTGGGTTACATACTTTGAAAAAGATTATACTCGCCGAAAAAACAGCGTTTCTTTTCGGCTTGTGAAGTGAAGTTTTTGCTAACGCAAAAGTGAAGTTGCTCACTTTGTTCGCAGTGAAGTTTGGTCTTGCTGACCAAGTGAAGTTACGTTTGCCCATTTCACCGTAGGCGAAACTTCACTGTCCGCAGGACAACTTCACTATCGTAGATAACTTCACTTGCCCGCAAGGGCAAACTTAGTTGAGGCGCACTCCCTTACGGAGTGCGCCTCGACATACAGGCTTTGGTGAGGCGGATGAAATCGTCGAGGGTGAGTTGCTCGGCGCGGGCGGTGGGGGAGATACCCGCCGCCTCTAACAGCCGCGGCAATTCCGCCTTCGGAATACCCGCACCCGCCAGCGAATTGGACAGCGTCTTACGGCGCTGACCAAATGCCGCCCGCACCAGCGAAAACAGCCGTTTTTCCTCGGCGGGGGTACATTGTGGGGAATTGTGCAGGGTCAGGCGAATGACCGCGCTGTCCACGTTGGGGGAGGGGGTAAAACTCCCACGGGAGACGTCAAACAGTTTCTCTGCATGGGCGAAATACCGTACCGCCATCGTGACCGCACCGGCGTCTCGCGTGCCCGGCTCGGCACACAGGCGCTGAGCCGCTTCCTTTTGCACCATCACCGTGATGGACGTAAACGGGTAGCGGCTTTCCAGCAACCCCATAATGACCGGCGAGGTGATGTAATACGGCAGATTGGCGCAAACGCTGACCGGCCGATCACCGAATTTCTCCTGCATAAACGGGTGGATATCCACCTTCATAATGTCCTGCAATACGATCTCGGCGTTATCCAACCCCGCCAAAGTCTCTTCCAAGATCGGCGGCAGGCGATCGTCCACTTCCACGCACACCACCTTGCCGGCGCGGGACGCCAGTTCACGGGTGAGCACGCCGATACCGGCGCCGATCTCCAACACGCCGGTCTCCGCCGACGCACCGCACGCCTCCGCCATCCGCGGACAGACCGACGGATTGACAAGGAAATTCTGCCCCAATGCCTTGGAAAAATGAAATCCGTGGCGGGAGAGCAAGTCCCGAATATAGCCGATATCGGTCAACGCCGGCATACGCTCACTCCTTTGCTTTTCTCTGTTCCCGCAACCACGCGAAAAAGTCCTTCAACTGGGCGGCACATTCCGCCTGCAGAATGCCGCCCTCGCAAAGCGGGCGGTGATTATACGGCAGGTCAAACAGCGATACCAACGACCCGCAGGAGCCGGCCTTGGGATCGGCTGTACCATAATATACCCCCTCTATGCGGGAATTGATGATCGCACCGGCGCACATCGGGCAGGGCTCCAGCGTCACGTACAGCCGACAGCCGGACAATCGCCAACCGCCCAATTTCTCGCAGGCGGCGTTGATCGCCTCGATCTCGGCGTGAGCCAGCGCGTTTTTGCCCAACTCGCGGCGGTTGCGGCCGGTGCCGACCACCTCGTCACCCCGCACGATCACCGCCCCGACCGGCACCTCGCCTTCGGCGGCGGCTTCATCGGCCAGCGCCAGCGCCAGCCGCATAAAATCCTCATGTGTTTTCAACGTCGTATCCTCTTTACGCGAAATTCACCGACGCCAGCGTTTCCACCAGCATCAACACCAAAAAGACCACCGAGACCGGCGCAAACAGCGCCCGCGGCCATTGCTCGGCAAACGGACGGTCGCCGTCCCCCATCATCTGCAAAGGTCCGTTTCGACGGGCGGTGAACAACAGCACCGCGATCAAACCGCCGAGCGTCATCACCGCAAACGCCAGATATTGCAGATACATCACCTGCGACTCCGGCCAATAACACAGCGCAAATTCCAGCATGACCGCCAAACCGTTATTGATGAAATGCAACAGCATCACCAGCAGGATATTGTTGGTACGGACGTAGATAAACGCAAACGCCAAGCCGAGAATAAACGCAAACGGGATCTGGGTCAGCGTACCGTGTGCCATCGCAAACAGCACCGCACTCATCAGCACGGCGGTACGGTCACCGATCGGGCGAAGCAGACCCACCGTCACCCCGCGGAACAGCAATTCTTCCAACACGGCCGGCAACAACGCGGTGGACAACAGATTCAGCAACAGATTGAGCGGTGTACCGTCCACCGTTTCGGGGATCTTCGCCGGCGTGATGCCGAAGGCGGAAGCAAAACCAACCACGTAGTTGGAGACGAAATTGGCAAAAGCAAACACGCCCATACCCGCAAAAACCAGTCCGACAAAGGTGCCGGCTTTGACCGGCTGGGTAGGGGCGGGGGATTCGCCGGTCTTTCTGAGCAACAAACAACCGACGAAGATGGGGATGATCATCAGCAGGAAATAATAACCGATCTGAAACAGCAGGTACGAGGTGACGTCCGCCGGAATGAGTTTTTCATCCGTTTCGGTCAGCACCAGCCAATCCAGCATTCCCAGCCCGCGCAGTACACCGATCACCACCCCGCACAGCGCCGAAGCGATCTGCATGGTCAGCACCACCCAAGCGGCACGGTTTCCGTGACGCCGGATCTGCTTATTTTGTTCGCGCAGGTCAAATTCCACCGGCGACACCCCCTTTACGGTAACAGTGTACCATATTCGACGGGGGATGTCAAAGCCTTCACGAAAATTCCGAAAAAATCTGTTTGTTGGCATCGGCCGGAGCGTAGTCCCAGCGGGTAATATGTCCGGACGTGGCGGTATACGGTAACGGCCGCGGTGTCGGCGGGGGCGGATTGGTATCGACGATCGCCAGTTTGATCTTCATTTTTTCGGGCAGGATGCTCTTGATGTACACACCGGCGTAGTCCCCGACCGACAGATCGGTTCGCAGTTCCGCCAGCCCCGCCAGATTGGGCGCCAGTTCGATAAACACACCGTAACTTTCCACCGAGCGGACAATGCCCGCCACCGTATCACCGGCGGCGAAACGGGCGGCGTTTTGCTCCCACGTCCCCAGCAGTTCCCGCATACTGAGGCAGACCCGCCCGTCTTCCAGTGACGAGACCACCGCAAAGATATCTTCACCGACCGAGACACGGTCGGACGGATGCGCAATGCGGGAGACCGACAAACCGGCAATCGGCAACAGCGCCGATATCCCACAGCCGATATCGCAAAACGCACCAAACGGTTCCAGTCGCGTCACGCGGGCCGGCACGATATCTCCCACCGTCAGGGCGTTTACATACTCCCGCCGACACCGCGCCTGCGCCTCGCGACGGGAGAGCAGAGCGCGCACCTTGCCATCCGAGGCGGTGACCGACGACACCGCAAAGCAGACCGGCTTCCCCACCCGCGCCAGCAGGGCAATATCCCGCGTGGTCCCTTCGGCGATCCCCTCGGCACCTTCTTCCCGCGGGATGATTCCTTCGCCGCATGGCAGTTCCACGTACAGATTGTGGGCGGCATCACACCGCACCGCCAATCCCTCACACAAAATCCCCTCTGTGCAAGCGGTGCGCAACCCCTCCGCCGAGGCGGTAAGGCGGTCGTTTTCGGGAGAAGACAGCCGCCGTCCCTCCGGCCAGTACCGTTCCGTTTTCATCAATATTCCTCCTTGTTATGGCAGTTCCATCCCATCGGTATGCAAATTTTTAGCCAGATAGAACAACAGCGGGCGGTTGTCATTCCGCTTTTTGTATGTTATAATGAAAACAACGATCCTAATTACAGGAGGTATTATGATGAATATGTTCGGACTCGAAGTGCCGGTGAAAAATCTGCCGGTGCTGGATCAGACCTTTATGCCGCTGTCGGCGTTTGTGCGGGCGTTTGACAAGTCCGCCGCCAACGGCAAGGAGATCGCCGTGGCGGTGGAACGCAACGGCGGCTGTGTTGCGGTGCGCCGTTTCCGTATCCACGGTACGCCGGAAATGCAACAGGCAGACCGCGTGTACGTGGAACGTACGGTCAAGATGTTGCTGTGGGCGACCGGCGGTTTCCACGTGATGATCTGCGGCGACGAGGCGATGGGTCAGTATATTGCGGACACCTATTGCAAGGGCGGCGCCCGTGAATTCGACGTGGATTTTATGGCGGGCGTGTATGAACAGCCGTTTGTGGTGGAGAGCCTGCCGCTGGACAAGTGTCCGGCCGAGAGATCCAACCCCAAAGCGGTGGGTCGCCATCTGGAAGGTTGCCGCATCGGTTTTGATGCCGGCGGTTCTGACCGCAAGGTCTCCGCTGTCATCGACGGCGTGCCGGTCTACTCGGAAGAGGTCGTGTGGTATCCGAAGGAAAACACCGACCCGCAGTATCACTACGACGGCATTCTGGCGGCGTTTAAGTCGGCGGCGGCGCATATGCCGCGCGTGGATGCCATCGGCATCTCCTCCGCCGGCGTGTACATCGACAACAAGGCGATGGTCGCCTCGCTGTTTGTGAAGGTGCCGGCCGACAAGAAAGAACTGACCAAGAGCATCTACATCCGCGCCTGCGAAGAGATGGGCGCTCCCTATGAAGTGGCCAACGACGGTGACGTGTCCGCACTGGCCGGCGCGATGAGTTTGGAAGACAACCGCGTGCTGGGTATGGCGATGGGCACCTCCGAAGCGGTCGGTTACGTCGACAAGGACGGTTGCATCCCCGGCTGGCTGACCGAGTTGGCATTTGCGCCGGTCGACCTGCAGGAAGAGGCGATGGTGGACGAATGGTCGGGCGACAAGGGTTGCGGTGTCAAGTACTTCTCTCAAGACAGCGTCATCAAACTGGCGCCCAAAGCGGGCATCACCTTTGAAGACGGCCTTGCGCCGGCGCAGAAGTTGAAGGTCGTGCAGGCGGAAGTGGAAGCCGGTAACGAGCGTGTGCTGGACATCTACAGTTCCATCGGCGTGTACCTCGGCCATCAACTCGCATACTATGCGGAATACTACGATATGAAGCACGTGTTGCTGCTGGGTCGCGTGATGAGCGGCAAGGGCGGCGATATCATCATCGCGGAAGCACAGCGTGTGCTAAACGAGGAATATCCGGACGTTGCCGCCGGCGTGATCCTCCATCTGCCGGACGAAAAGATCCGCCGCGTCGGTCAATCGGTCGCGGCCGCGTCCCTGCCGGCTATCGGTTAAGCAAGATAAAAAGATCCCACCCGTCAGGGGCCGTACAATTAAGGACAGTTTTAAGATTGGTTCTCATCGCCCACCTAACTGCCGCCCAGGCGGCTATTAAAGAAAGTGGGAAATAGTAACCCATTCACCAAAGTAACGGAGTTTGTGCTTAATTTAGACGATGCGAAAGCATATCTGTATAAAGATAGCTCCAAACATCGCATACACAGGTGGAACGACTTAAAAGTCAATATCTATGTATAAGAGAACACCCTATGACCGCAAAGTCATAGGGTGTTTTTATACTTTAAAATAAGCGAGCCCCGATTCCTCGGGGCCCGCCGTTAAATTGAAATTCCGCCGTTTATAATTTCGCCTACATATATTTAATGCAAGAGTAATTATATTGTAGACAATTAAAATTTAAAAATCAAGTAATGTTATAAGTTTACAGCAATCAATGTATTGTTTTGAGGAAGAAAGAAGCCGCCCTTTTCTTGTCTTAATGCTTCAAAATCTTTTTTGCCACTGCTTTTTACGGGGAAGTTTTCTCTAATCTTATAAGCACAAGGAATGCAATCATCTTCTAATTTGTCTAAACACAGGTGATGTATTGCATAAAGTATACTTTCTTGACTATCATGACAGTTTTCTTCCAAAACAATGTGTACAACAGGAACATAATAGTTGTCTTTTTGTAAAGCAACTACTTCACATGATGCAATGTTTTCATTTTGCAAAATAACATTTTTAATGTCAAAGCAAAATACTTCTCTTCCAGTCTTTGAAATAAACTTGTCGCTCGCTCTTCCGAGTATGTAGATAAATCCCTCTTCGTCCACATAACCAATATCGCCAGTACAACCCCATTTGTTTCCATTTTCATCGGTGTAAAAATACTTTTCGGTAGCTTCAGGATTTTTAAAATATTCTTTCATTCTAGCTGGGGACTGAACACGAATCTCTCCGCGCTGACCATATTGCATTTCTTTATTGGTTTCAATGTCAAATGCTGAAACAGTAACATCTTTAATTGGAAATCCTGTAGAGCCAGTTTTGTTAGTGGTCATTGCATCCGATGTAACAGTGCTTCCTAATTCGCACATTCCATACCCTTTAAGTAAAATAGATTTACAACCGTGAGATTTTAGGAAGTTGTTAATAGTCTTCTCAACACGGGGCAAAACTTGTTCCCCGCCAGTTATCGGGAAAGTCATATTTGATAGGTCGGTATCTTTTAAGCCCTCCCAATTAGCTGCATACAACCATAAACTTGTTGTCCCTAATGTCATACTTGGTTTGTATTTTTTTATATCTTTGGCGAAGTTTTCTTTGCTGAAAACTGGCTCTAAAATACTAGTAATACCAACACATAGGGGCATAAACACACACAACACTATGCCCGTTGAAAACCATATCGGTATCATTTGTAAAAATCTATCTTTCCTAGTATATGGGAAATCTGGACCGAAATAGTGAGAAATTGTTGCATTAATACCGTCATTAGTTAAAACTATTCCTTTTGATGCACCCGTTGTTCCCGACGAGTAAACCATTATCAACGGTCTGTCTTTTTCATATTCAGCATCAACTATATCCGTAATGTTTCTGCCAGTTTTAACAAAATCATTCCATCTAACAAGAGTTTCACCATAAGTAAGTTTCTTGTTCATTTTCATTCCTGCTATAATACTTAACGGCATAGGCATAGAATTACAAACAGGTATAATTACTGATTTTTTTATAGTTGTCTGTGCGATAACTTTCTCTATTTTACCATATAGTTGGTCTAATGATATTAAAAGTGTAGCATCGGTTTCATTGATTCTGTCGCGGATTTGTTCTTCGGTAAAAACAGGGTTAATCATATTTGCGACTGCACCAATACGGCACAATGCTAAAGTGACATAAACCATTTCTGGTGTTGCAGATGTGAAAAGAATAACTTTATCTCCCTTTTTTACACCATTTGAAACAAAAGCTTTTGCAACATCATCAACATTTTTGAAAAGTGACTTATAACTAATTTTGTTGCCAAAATATTCTAATGCAATTTCTGTCAAATGCGATTTGTTATTGTTGTAAATATTTTGATAAAGAGTTCGTGCGGGCAATTTTGCATTGATAGATTCCTTTGAGTAGTATTTCAACCAAGGTTTGTCAATCGACGGATATCCCGTCAGTTTCTTTTCGTCCATTTAGGTTACCCCCTATTTAATAAAAAAGTGCGCCCCGAAGGGCGCACCGAAAAATGCTTCCCTCAATGTTGCTACACATCTGCACAAAGTCAGGAAGAGAGAATACATTTTTACCAAATAGTATTCCCTAACTTGTGCATATTCAGATGTGTAGCCCTTACAGTATAACATAAAACCTTTTAATTATCAATGGGTTTTACAATTTCTTCAACAATTTCTTCGGTATCGTCATAATGGCAGTAATAATGCGAACTCCCGAAGCTACAAGGTCGTTGTTTCAAAAGATGGTTTTGATTGGTATTTGCGACACTCTCCCGAATCTCCTGTTTCTTGTAATGTTGATGGCAGAAAAGGAAAGGCAAACATTTCGTTCGCCCCAAACACCCCCTTTACTTCTTCTCAACACAGACTGCTATTAAAGAATCTAAGTAATTGGATTTACAAATCAACAGTATCTCCCTGCCGAATACTCGGCAGGGAGAATTTTTATGTCTATTGAAAATATGGTCGGCAGGTGATATAATGCAAAATACGAGGTGATTTTATGGGCGAATTTACTTACGAAACACGCAACATATCAAAAAATCTTGAAACCTATGAATGGGACAATATTTGGTGGGAGCAGACTGCAAACACAACCTCAAAACGAATTCTTTACATAGGCGATTCCATATCCTGCGGAACAAGACACTGCATCACCGCTTTGTCAAACTCAGAAATTGTATGTGACGGCTTCGGCACATCAAAGGGGATTGACAATCCCCATCTTAAGGCCAGCATAGAACTATGCATGAAGCAGAGCAAGTGCGATATGCTTCTTTTTAACAATGGCCTTCACGGATGGCATCTCTCAAACGAGGAATATGAAAAATATTACGAGGAGTTGCTGTTGTTCCTGCTAAAAGCAAAAAAGCCAATTTATATTTTGCTCACCACCGATGATCTCGCCAATCCAAGCCGCATAGAAACAATAGTCGCACGAAATAAAATCGCAGCCTCTTTAGCGCAAAAATATAATTTGCCTGTAATTGATCTGTATACCGTTGCCATAAACAGCCCTGAACACCATATCCCGGACGGTGTTCACTTTCATGCTGAGGGCTACAACCTTTTGGCAAAATGTATTTTGGAGAGCATTGGCTGATCCATTCCCTCTTTTGCCGATAGCACCACAGGCTGCAATTAGTAGTGAGTAAGGTTAAGGGTTTTCGATTCTCCTAACATGTGACATTTAGGCGCTTAAATGTCCTGCTTGCTACGCGACAAATAAAAAGCCTCCCTTGTGTAAAGGGAGGTGGCAAAAATCTTTGATTTTTGACGGAGGGATTGTTGGTTGTCTGCACTTCACAATCCCCCAGTCTTTTTGCTTCGCAAAAATCCAGCCCCCTTTACACAAGGGGGCCTTTTTTACTGCCCTTTAGAGCATAGCCCTTAAGGGTGGGATCTTTTTGTTGTTATGGGGTAGTTTTTGGGAAACGAGCGGTTAGCCGCGTTCGGCTTCCACCTGCTTGCACAGAGCGATCAGATCGTCAAAGGTGGTCATGGTGTTGGCAATACGGCGATACGCCGCCGCACCGGTGATTCCGTGCAGATACCAGCCGGCGTGTTTGCGTGCTTCCAGCATCGCCACCTTTTCGCCTTTCAACTCAATCGCGCGGGAGGTTTGCTGTAACAAGGTCAGCAACCGCTTGGACAGCGGCGGGGTATAGGTCATCCGCTCGGCAGACAGCCACGCGTTGATATCCGCAAACACCCACGGATTGCCCAGCGCCGCGCGACCGATCAAGATCGCATCGCAACCGGTCTCTTCCAGCATACGGGCGGCGGAATGCGGATCGGTAACGTCCCCGTTGCCGATGACCGGCACGCTGACCGCCTGCTTGACCGCGCGGATGATGTCCCAATCCACCGGCGGGGCGTACATCTGGTCGCGGGTGCGGCCGTGTACCGCAATGGCGGCGGCACCGCCGGCTTCGCACGCCTGCGCCACCTCCACCGCGTTGACCTCGTCCTTGGAAAAGCCCTTGCGGATTTTCACAGTCACCGGCAGGTCGGTGGCATTTCTCACCGCCGCCACCAGTTTCCGGCACAATTCGGGATCCCGCATCAAAGCACTGCCGCAATGATTGCCGGCAATTTTCGGGGCAGGACACCCCATATTGATATCCAACCAATCCGGACGGTGCGCCGCCGCCAGTTTAGCGCCCTCTGCCAAAATAGCGGGGTCGTCCCCAAACAACTGCGCCGCCGTCGGGCGGGCATCGTCGTCCAGTTCCAGCAGTTCGTGGCTTTTGCGGTCACCGTAGCAAAGCCCTTTCGCGCTGACCATCTCGGTCACCGTCCACGCCGCACCGTTTTGGGCGCAGACCTCGCGGAAGGCGCGATCGGTCACCCCCGCCATCGGGGCTAAGCCGACCTTGCCGGTAATCTCAATCGAACCGATGCGCATCGTCTCACCTCATTTCCTCCGTTTGACTCATCTTCAAAATCATACCATCTTTTTTCGCATATTTCAAGTCGGCGCACAACGAAAATTTACAGCCTGTTTATAAAAAAGGGTAGAAAACGACAGCAAAGTATGGTACAATAGGGATGAATATGCCTTTAAGAAGGAAGGAGTGTTCCGTTATGGGACTTTTCAGCAATCTGTTCGGCGATTACAGCACCCGCGAAATCAAGCGGATCCGTCCGCTTTGCGACAAAACGCTGGCGCTGGCCGACAAATACAAGGCGATGAGCGACGAGGAGTTGCGGGGGGAGACCGCGCGGTTTAAAAATCAGATCGCCTCCGGCGTGCCGCTGGATGATCTTCTGCCGGAAGCCTTCGCCGTCTGCCGCGAAGCGACCGACCGCGTACTGGGAACACCGCACTTTCCGGTGCAGATCTTGGGCGGTATCGTGTTGCATCAAGGCCGCATCGCCGAAATGAAGACGGGCGAAGGTAAGACCCAGACGGTCATCCTGCCCGCTTACCTCAACGCGTTGCGCGGTGAGGGCGTACACGTGGTCACGGTCAACGAGTATCTGGCCAAGCGCGACAGCGAGTGGATGGGGAAGGTGTTTAACTTCCTCGGTCTCTCGGTGGGCCTGATCATGCACGATATGGACAAATCACAGCGTCGCGCCGCCTATGCCGCGGATATCACCTACGGCACCAACAACGAACTGGGATTTGATTATCTGCGCGATAATATGGTCATCTACGCCGCCGACAAGGTGCAACGCGGACACGCCTTTGCCATCGTCGACGAGGTGGACTCCATCCTCATTGACGAAGCGCGTACCCCGCTCATCATTTCGGGTCAGGGGGACAAGTCCACCGACCTGTATCAGAAAGCGGATCAGTTTGTCAAGCACCTGTCTTGCACCCGTATTAAGGAAATGGACGCCAAGCAGGAGCAGGATCTGGCCGCCAACGGCGATTACATCGTCGATGAAAAGGCACGCACCGCCACCTTGACCCAGCAGGGCGTCAAGAAGGCGGAACGGGCGTTTGAGGTGGACAATCTGATGGATCCCGAAAACGTGACCCTGTTGCATCACATCAACCAAGCCATCAAAGCCAACGGTGTGATGCGCCGTGACGTGGATTATATCGTCAAGGATGATCAGGTGCTGATCGTTGACGAGTTCACCGGCCGCATTATGTACGGTCGCCGGTACAACGAAGGTCTGCATCAGGCCATCGAAGCCAAGGAGAAGGTCAAGGTAGCGCGGGAGAGCCGGACGTTGGCGACCATCACCTTCCAGAATTATTTCCGTCTGTACAAGAAACTGTCCGGTATGACCGGTACGGCCAAGACGGAAGAGACCGAATTCCAACAGATCTACCGGTTGGACGTGGTGGAGATCCCCACCAACAAGCCGGTGGTGCGCGAAGATCTGTCCGACGTGGTGTACAAGACCGAGCGCGCCAAGTTGGCGGCGGTGGTCGCACAGATCCGCGAATGCCACCAACGGCAACAGCCGGTATTGGTGGGCACCGTCTCCATTGAAAAATCCGAGCAGATCTCCAAACTGCTGGCCAAGGAAGGCATCCCGCACGAAGTGCTCAACGCCAAAGCGCATGAGCGCGAAGCGCTCATCGTCGCGCAGGCAGGTCAACTGGGTGCGGTCACCATCGCCACCAATATGGCGGGTCGCGGTACCGATATCAAACTCGGCGGTAATGCCGAGTATCTCGCCAAAGACGAAATGCGTAAACGAGAATATACCCCCGAACTCATCGAAGCGGCGGACAGTTACGGTGACACCGATAACGAGGAGATCCTCGCCGCACGGGCGCTGTTCCATGAGTTGGAGGAGAAGTACCAGCGCGAGATCGCGCCGTTGGCGGACAAGGTCCGCGAAGCGGGCGGTTTGTTTATCCTCGGTACCGAACGGCACGAGTCCCGCCGTATCGACAACCAGTTACGCGGTCGAAGCGGCCGTCAGGGCGATCCGGGCGCATCCCGTTTCTTCCTGTCGATGGACGACGATCTGTTGCGTCTGTTTGGCGGCGAACGGATGAACGCGATGATGGAAACGCTGGGCGTGGACGAAAATATGCCCATCGAAAACCGTCTGCTGACCAACGCTATCGAGTCGGCACAACGCCGCATCGAAGAGCGCAACTTCGGTATCCGCCGCGACGTGTTGCAGTATGACGACGTGATGAACTCACAGCGCGAGAAGATCTACGGCGAACGCAACAAGGTTTTAGACGGCGAGGATATCCGCGAGTCTATCCTGCGGATGATCGACGGATCGATCGAAAATACGGTGGAACGGTACGCCCCCGCCACCGCCTTACACGACGAATGGGATCTTGACGGTCTGCAGAAATATTATAACGGCTGGCTCTGCCGTGTCGGGGATTTCCATATGACCCCGCAGGAACTGGAAGACGCCGAAAGCAGTCAGTTAGCAGACGAACTCATCCGTCGGGCGCATCTCATCTATGAGAAGAAAGAAGAAAAGTACGGCGACGCCATGCGCGAACTGGAACGCGTCGTGTTGCTGAAAAATGTCGACCGGTATTGGATGGATCACATTGACAATATGGATGAACTCCGTCGCGGTATTCATCTGCGCGCCTACGGTCAAAAAGATCCGGTGGTGCAATACCGTCTGGAAGGCTTTGATATGTTTGATGCGATGATCGACGCCATCCGCGAGGATACCGCCCGTATGATGATGACGGTGGAGATCCGCGAACGGGAAGAACCGAAGCGTGAGCAGGTGATGAATCCCACCGCCACCTCCGGCGACGGCACCGTCAAAGGCGGCCGCAAAGTGACCGGCAAGGTGGGTCGAAACGATCCTTGCCCCTGCGGTAGCGGGAAAAAGTACAAAGCCTGCTGCGGCAAATAATTGAGAAAAACAAGAGGGGATACAACTATGAAATTAGGTATCGTCGGGTTGCCGAACGTCGGCAAATCCACGCTGTTTAACGCCATTACCTCCACCAAAAATGCGGAGGCGGCCAACTATCCGTTTTGCACCATCGAACCCAACGTCGGCATCGTGGCGGTGCCGGATCCGCGCTTGGATAAGTTGGCGGAGATCTGGGACACCGACAAGAAAACGCCGGCCATTATCGAGTTTGTGGATATCGCCGGTCTGGTCAAAGGTGCCGCACAGGGGGCAGGTTTAGGGAATAAATTCCTCGGCAACATCCGCGAGTGCGATGCCATCGTGCACGTGGTGAGATGCTTTGACGACGACAACATTATGCACGTGGTGTCGGACGTCACCAAAGCCGAAGCGGTCGATCCCGCCGCCGATATCGAGGCGATCGATCTGGAACTCATCCTTTCGGACGTGGAGATCGTCGGCAACCGTTTGGGACGATTGGCTAAATTGGGCAAGACCGGCAACAAGGAGGCGGCCGCCGAAGCGGCGTGGTTGTCCGGTCTGGCAGAACACCTGGATGCCGGCAAGCCGGCGCGTACCTTCGAGTACGACCCGAAGGACGATATGCAAGCCGCCGCGATGAAGGAGATGGGTCTGCTGTCCCAAAAGCCGGTCATCTACGCCTGCAACGTGGGCGAGGACGACTTGATGGACGGTATCGACAACAACCGCTATTTCCCCATCGTGAAGAATATTGCGGATAACGAGGGCGCCAAAGTGGTGCCGATCTGCGCCAAAACGGAGGAAGATATCGCGGATATGACCCCCGAAGAAAAGCGGGAGTTTTTAGCGGAGATGGGCGTTTCCGCCAGCGGTCTGGATAACTTGATCACCGCCAGTTATCATCTGCTGGGGCTGATCTCTTTCCTGACCGACGGCAAAAAGGAATGCCGCGCGTGGACCATCAAACGCGGTACCAAAGCACCGCAGGCGGCGGGTAAGATCCACTCGGATTTCGAACGCGGTTTCATTCGCGCCGCGGTGGTGCCGTATGACGTGTTGGAAGCCTGCGACTTCAATATGGCTACCGTCAAAGCGAAAGGTCTGCAACGCACCGAAGGCAAAGAATACGTGATGCAAGACGGCGACATCGTCGAGTTCCTGTTTAACGTGTAAATAAAAATCCCCCCGCATAGCGGGGGGTATTTTTATTTTCGGGCATAGCCCTGTACGATTGCCGGCCACCCATAAATGGGTTGTAATTCTTTGCCGGCCCCCCTTGTCAGGGGAGCTGTCGGCGGCAGCCGACTGAGGGGTAGTTTTTTCTCTCCCTCCGTCTTTTTGCTTCGCAAAAATCCTCCTCCCTCGTCAGAGGGAGGCGCGACTATCGCGTGGTTTTCGTTTACAATAAAAGAGAGGCATCGCCCGATGCCTCTCTTTTGCGTTTTAGGGGTAGGTTTTGGAAAATCGTAGTCGGCAATCCGTTGCCTTCCTCGTATAGAGGGGGCAAGGCGATTGCTATCGCGCCGACTTCATAAAAAAAAGACCACCGATTGGTGGTCTTTTTTTATTACTTGCTGATGTTGGCCTTGAGGGTGGCGAGTTGGTTTTTCAGTTCCTTCGGCAGTTTGTCACCGAACTTCGCATAGAATTCCTCGATCGCCTCGGCATCCTCCGCCCACAGATCGCAATCGACCGACAGCAGATCCGCCATCGTTTCCTTGCTGATATCCAGACCGGTGGTGTCGATATCCTCGACGTTCGGCAGGTAGCCGATCTCGGTCTCGCGGGCATCCGCCTTGCCTTCGCAACGGGCGATGATCCAGTTCAGCACGCGCATATTGTCGCCAAAGCCCGGCCAGATGAAATCGCCGTTGTCATCCGTACGGAACCAGTTGACGTTGAAGATCTTCGGAGCCTTGTCGCCGAGTTTCTCGCCCATTTCCAGCCAGTGCGCCCAGTAGTCGCCCATGTGGTAGCCGCAGAACGGCAGCATCGCCATCGGGTCACGACGGACAACACCGACCGCACCCGCCGCCGCCGCGGTGGTCTCGGATGCCATAATGGAACCGACAAACACGCCGTGTTTCCAATCGCGGGACTGGTAGACCAGCGGAGCGGTCTTGGCACGACGGCCACCGAACACGATCGCGGAGATCGGCACGCCCTTTTCGGAGTTGAACTCACTGCTGATGCAGGGGCAGTTGATCGCCGGTGCGGTAAAGCGGGAGTTCGGATGAGCCGCGCAGGTGGACTTATCCTTTTTGTCAAACTTGGCCGGATCCCACGGGTTGCCGCGCCAATCGGTCGCGCCTTCCGGCAGGTTCTTATCCAGACCTTCCCACCACACGGTGTTATCGGCGGTCAGGCAGACGTTGGTGAAGATGGTGTTCTTGCGGGTGGACTCCAGCGCATTGAAGTTGGAATGCGCGTTGGTGCCGGGGGCAACGCCGAAGAAGCCGTTCTCCGGATTGCAGGCCCACAGGCGACCGTCCTCACCGATGCGCATCCACGCGATGTCATCACCGACACACCAGACCTTGTAGCCCTGATCGAGGAAATACTTCGGCGGGATCAGCATAGCGAGGTTGGTCTTACCGCAGGCCGACGGGAACGCCGCCGCGATATAGTTGATCTCGCCGTTGGGTTTCTCCAGACCGAGGATGAGCATATGCTCCGCCAGCCAGCCTTCCTTGCGGCCAAGGTTGGAAGCGATACGCAACGCAAAGCACTTTTTGCCCAGCAACACGTTGCCGCCGTAGCCGGAGTTGACCGAGATGATGGTGTTATCCTGCGGGAAATGGCAGATATAACGCTTCTCCTCATCCAGTTCGCACTTGCAGTGCAGACCGCGGACCCAGTCATCCGAATCGCCCAGCGCGGTGTACACGTCCTTGCTCATACGGGTCATGATCGCCATCGACACCACCACGTAGATGGAGTCGGTGATCTCCACGCCGTACTTGGCAAACGGCGAGCCGATCGGGCCCATGGAATAGGGGATGATATACATCGTGCGACCCTTATAAGAGCCACGGGCGATGTCGTACAGCAGTTTGTAGCACTTATCCGGATCCATCCAATGGTTGGTCGGGCCGGCATCTTCTTCCTTCTCCGAGCAGATGAAGGTGCGGTTTTCCACGCGCGCCACGTCGTTTAGCGCGGAGCGATGATACACACAACCCGGCAGTTTTTCTTCGTTCAGTTTGATCAGTTCGCCGGTCTTGTAGGCTTCCTGACGGAGAGCCTCCAACTGCTCCTCCGAACCGTCGATCCACAAGACGCTGTCGGGGTTAAGCAGTTCGATCTTATCCTGCACCCAGTCCAAGATCGATTTGTTAGTCGTCAAATTGGTCATAACAATAGTCTCCTTTCATAAGGGAAATCCACATTCCCCCAGTATGATTTTATTATACCATAACTTTTTGAATTATTACAATAGGTTTTTATGAATTTACTGTGAAATTCGGGGCTTTTTGTTGTCGTTTCGGTTGGAAAAAGGCCGCGGCCAAACCGTAGGGGCGGCAGATCGCCTCCCTTACCGTACAAAAAAAAGACCACCGATTGCTCGGTGGTCTTTTTGTTTGGTTCTTACTTCTGCGCGTAGAGATCGCCCAGACGGACCAGATGCTCGTAGCGGGACACCGCGTTGGCGGCGGCCTCCTCGAACAACTTCTCGGCACGATCCGGGAACGCACGGGTCAGCGACGCATAGCGCGCTTCGCCCAGCAGGAACTCCTTATAGTCGGTGACCGGAGCCTTGCTATCCAGCGAGAACGGATTCTTGCCTTCCGCCTTCAGAGCCGGATTGTAGCGGAACATATTCCAGTAGCCGCAATCCACAGCCTTCTTCATCTCGGCCTGGCAGTTGGTCATACCGCCCTTGATGCTGTGCATCTCGCAGGGGGAGTAACCGATGATCAGCGACGGGCCGTGATAGGCTTCGGCCTCGGTGATGGCCTTGATGGTCTGGTTGTTGTCAGCGCCCATTGCGATCTGGGCCACGTAGATGTAGCCGTAGGACATCGCAATTTCCGCCAGCGACTTCTTGGCGATCGCCTTACCGGCGGCCGCGAACTGCGCGACCTGACCGATCTGGGAAGCCTTGGAAGCCTGACCGCCGGTGTTGGAGTACACCTCGGTATCGAACACGAACACGTTGACGTCTTCACCGGAAGCCAGAACGTGGTCCAGACCGCCGAAGCCGATGTCGTACGCCCAGCCGTCGCCACCGAAGATCCAGACGGACTTCTTGGAGAGGAATTCCTTCTTGGCGAGGACCGACTGGCACAGTTCGCAGTTGCCGTTCTTCTCGAGAGCCGCCACCAGCGCCTTGGTTGCTTCGCCGTTCTTCTTGCCGTCGTTGACGGTCTCAAGATACGCAGCGGCAGCCGCCTTGGTCTCTTCCGGTGCCTGCTCGGAAGCCGCGATCTGCTCGACCTTCACGATCAGGTCGTCACGCAGTTTCTTCTGGGCAAGGTACATACCGAAGCCGTGCTCGGCGTTGTCTTCAAACAGGGAGTTCGCCCACGCCGGACCGTGGCCTTCGGCGTTGACGGTGTACGGCGAGGTCGCCGCCGGACCACCCCAGATGGAGGAGCAACCGGTCGCGTTGGAGATATACATACGATCGCCGAACAACTGGGTCACCAGACGGGCATACGCCGTCTCGGCGCAACCGGCGCAAGAGCCGGAGAACTCGAGCAACGGCTTGCGATACTGGCTGGCGATGACGTTGTCGCCCACCATATCGGCCTTCTCGGTGACGTTGGCAACACAGTAATCGAATACCGGCTGCTGGATATCCTGCGACTCACGCGGGACCATAGTCAACGACTTGGTCGGGCAGACGCCGATGCAAACGCCGCAACCCATGCAATCCAGCGGCGAGACCGCCAGCGTGTACTTGTACGGCTTGTTGCGGATATCCTTGATCTTCAGACCTTCCGGAGCGGCGGCGACTTCCTCTTCGGTCATCGCATACGGACGGATGGTCGCGTGCGGGCAGACGAACGCGCACTTGTTGCAGTTGACGCAGGTGGTGTTGTTCCACTCCGGCACCATGACCGCCACGCCGCGCTTCTCATAAGCGGACGCGCCCAACTGGTAGGTACCGTCGGCGTGCGGCACGAAGGCAGAGACCGGCAACGAATCGCCGTCCATCTTGCCCACCGGCACCATCACGTCGTTGACCATCTTGACCAACGCCGCCGGACCTTCGGTCGCACCGGCAACCGGCGCATCCACCGCATTCGCCCAATCGGCCGGAACGTTGATCTTCACGAAAGCGTCCTTACCGGTGTCGATGGCGTTGTGGTTCTTCTCGACGACGTCCATACCCTTCTTGGAGTAGGACTTGGTCGCCGCATCCTTCATATACTGCACGGCTTCGTCGATCGGCATCACGTTTGCCAGCGCGAAGAACGCCGCCTGCAGGATGGTGTTGGTACGCTTGCCCATACCGACCTTCGCGGCCAGATCAATGGCGTTGATGGTGTAGAGTTGCACGTTGTTGTTCGCAATATAGCGCTTGGTCTCCGCATTCAGGTGAGCGGCCAGTTCTTCTTCCGACCACTGGCAGTTGATGAGGAAGACACCGCCCGGCTTAACGTCGTTGACCACCTTGAAGCCCTTGTCGATATACGACGGGTTGTGGCAAGCCACGAAGTCGGCCTTGTTGATATAATACGGCGCACGGATCGGCTTGTCACCGAAACGCAGGTGGGAAACAGTCACACCGCCGGTCTTCTTGGAGTCGTACTGGAAGTACGCCTGCACGTACTTGTCGGTGTGGTCACCGATGATCTTGATGGAGTTCTTGTTAGCACCGACCGTACCGTCGCCGCCCAGACCCCAGAACTTGCACTCGATGGTGCCCGGAGCCGCCGTATTCGGCGCGACCTCTTCCGGCAGGGACAGGTTGGTGACGTCGTCGACGATACCGATCGAGAAGTGGCGCTTCGGCTCCGCCTTCTCCAGTTCCTTGTACACAGCGAACACGGACGCCGGCGTGGTGTCCTTGCTGCCCAGACCGTAGCGACCGCCGGTCACACGGATGTCAGCGCGGCCGTTTTCCGCCAGCGCGGTGACAACGTCGAGGTACAGCGGCTCACCCAGCGAACCGCACTCCTTGGTGCGATCCAGCACGGCGATCTTCTTGACCGAGGCCGGAATGGCGGCGGCCAGTTTGTCGCCCGCAAACGGACGGTACAGACGAACCTTGATCAGACCGACCTTCTCGCCGGCGGCGGTCAGGTAATCGACCACTTCTTCCGCCACGTCGCAGATGGAGCCCATCGCGATGATCACGCGTTCGGCATCCTCCGCACCGTAGTAGTTGAACAACTGATAGTTGGTGCCCAGTTTGGCATTGACCTTGCCCATATACTCTTCCACGATGGCCGGAACGGCGTCGTAGTAAGCGTTGACCGCTTCGCGGTTCTGGAAGTAGATGTCGCCGTTCTGGTGAGAACCGCGCATCGTCGGATGCTCCGGATTCAGCGCACGGTCACGGAACGCCTGCACAGCGTCCATATCGCACATTTCCTTCAGATCCTCATAGTCCCAGATCTGGATCTTCTGCAACTCGTGCGAGGTGCGGAAACCGTCGAAGAAGTTGAGGAACGGCACGCGGCTCTTGATAGCGGCGAGGTGCGCCACCGCGGCGAGATCCATTACTTCCTGCGGGTTGGACTCGCAGGTCATCGCAAAACCGGTCTGGCGGCAGGCATACACGTCGGAATGCTCGCCGAAAATGTTCAGCGCGTGGGTCGCCACGTTACGGGCGGACACGTGGAACACGCCCGGAAGCAACTCACCGGCGATCTTGTACATATTCGGGATCATCAGCAGCAGACCCTGCGAAGCGGTAAAGGTGGTGGTCAGCGCACCGGCGCCGAGCGAACCGTGCACCGTACCGGCGGCGCCTGCTTCCGATTCCATCTCGCACACCTTCACTTCGGTGCCGAAGATGTTTTTCAGACCGGTCGCGGACCACTGATCCACGTAGTCGGCCATCGGGCTGGACGGGGTGATCGGGTAGATACCCGCCACTTCGGTAAACGCATAGGCTACGTGTGCGGCCGCGTTGTTACCGTCCATTGTTTTGAACTTTCTTGCCATCTGGTTTTTCCTCCTTAACATTCCGGTGCCGTAACACCAAAAATATTTATTCATAACCTTTTTAATTGTATCACACTCAAAAGCAGGTGTAAAGTGGTTTTTTATTTTTTTCAATCTTTTTTTACTGAATATAGTATACCCTCTGCGGTTCATACTATTAAAAAGCGAAAGAGGGGGAGTTTTATGAAACATTGGCGCATCGCGGCGGTAGACGCCTTGGAGATCTTGGACTCACGCGGGCATCCGACCGTACTGGCGCAGGTCACACTTTCGGACGGCAGTCGGGGCGGGGCAATGGTCCCTTCCGGCGCGTCCACCGGACAGTACGAAGCGCACGAACGGCGGGACGGAGACGCCAATCGGTTTGGGGGAAAAGGCGTTTCAGGGGTGATTGAAAGCATTCGCGGTGACATCGCCGGCGTGCTGGTGGGGATGACCGCCGAACAACAGGCGATCGACCGGCGGTTATGCCGATTGGACGGCACGGAAGACAAGCATCGGCTGGGGGCCAACGGTATGTTGGCGGTCAGTCTGGCGGCATCCCGCGCGTTAGCGAAGGCCAACGGTCAACCGCTGTGGCAATGGCTGGCCGAGCAAGACCCGCGGCGGTTGCCCTGTCCGATGATGAACATTTTAAACGGTGGTGCCCACGCCGGCAACAACTTGGATATTCAGGAGTTTATGATCGTACCGCAGGGGTTGCCGACCTTCAGCGAGGCGGTGCGATGCGGAGCGGAGATCTACCACGCGTTGGGGCGGTTGCTGAAGAAAAAGGGGCTGTCCACCGCGGTGGGGGATGAGGGCGGCTATGCGCCCGATCTACCGGATGACGCGGCGGCGCTGGAACTGCTGTGCGAAGCAATCACCGTGGCGGGATATTCCACCGATCAGGTACGCATTGCGCTGGACGTGGCCGCCTCCGAATGGGTGACAGCGGACGGTTATCACCTGCCCAAACAAGGGGTGACCGTCAGCCGGTCGCTGTTGGCGGAAAAGTGGGAAACGCTGGCACAGCAGTGGCCGCTGATCAGCATCGAAGACCCCTTCGGGGATGACGACCGCCTCGGTTGGCAACAACTGACCGCCAAGATCGGGGGTAGTTTGTTGTTAGTCGGTGACGACTTGTTTGTGACGCAGGAAGGGCGGTTAAACGACGGCATTGCCGACGGGATCGCCAATTCGATCCTTATCAAGCCCAATCAGGTAGGGACGCTTTCGGAAACGCTCTCTACCATCCGCACCGCGCAGACAGCGAGATACGTGCCGATCCTATCCCATCGGTCGGGCGACACCGAAGACCCGCTGATCGCCGATCTGGCAGTAGCGGTCGGTGCGCCGTTTATTAAGACCGGCGCGCCTTGCCGCGCCGAGCGCACCGCTAAGTATAACCGGCTGTTGGCCATCGAGCACGCCCTCGGCTATTCCGCGGATTTCGGGGGTAGTTTTCGGTAATGCCCTGCCACTGCCTCCCTCGCCTAGAGGGAGGGGGACCGCCGTTAGGCGGTGGAGGGATAATCGCCCGTTGGGCGATCTGCCGCAAAGCGGCAGTATCCCCCAGTCAACCTGCGGTTGCCAGCCCCCTTTAGGCAAGGGGGCCTTGCGGCAGCCGCCAATTCCGTGAAACCGTAGGGGCGGTATCCTTTTTCCGTGCGTGCCGACAATATCCGGCGGACGGTGTCGAGTACTTCCGCCGGCCATTCTTCCGCACGATGCAAAATTATCTGCAATTCCTCGGTGGATAATCCTTCCAGATAAACGTCGACCGAATGTTTCATAGCGCCCTCCAAAATTTCTTTGTGGGGATTATATCCCCTTAATAAGGAAGATTATAACCCCCATAATAAGAGGTGTCACGGGGGTGCTTTTATGATACGGTTTGACAAGTTATGGGAGACGATGGAGAAAAAGCAGTTGTCGACCTATTGGTTGCGGGAAAGTTGCGGTATCGACAGCAAGACGGTGCGTCGGTTAAAAGCAAACGACAATATCGAGACCAAAACGCTCAACAAGTTGTGTGCCGCCCTCGGTTGCGGTTTAAGCGACATTGCCGAATACGTGGAGGATTGACCCTGCCACTGCCTCCCTCGCCCAGAGGGAGGGGGACCACCGTTAGGCGGTGGAGGGATAATCGCCCGTTGGGCGATCTGTCGCAAAGCGACAGTATCCCCCAGTCAACCTGCGGTTGCCAGCCCAGCTACGCTTCGCTACGCATAGGCTCCGCTAACCAAATCAAAGATTTGGAGCGTCGCGTACCTTTAGGCAAGGGGGCCTTGCGGTAGCCGACTGAGGGGTAGTTTTTTTCTCTCCCTCCGTCTTTTTGCTTCGCAAAAATCCACCTCCCTCGTCAGAGGGAGGCATAACACACTTTCTGCGTCTGCCTTTGATCTCTACGATTTCTGTTCATCGCTAAAAGTCTTTTGAACCACGCGACTATCGCGTGGTTTTCGTTTACAAAAAAAGACCACCGAACGATCGGTGGTCTTTTGGTTTATTTGAAGGCTTTTTTGATCTTATCGCGGAAGGAACGGCCGGTGCCGTGATTTTTATCCGACAGATCGGCATCCAGTTCGCGGATCTTTTTCTTTTGCGCGGAGGAGAGGTGGGTGGGGATCTCCACCACAAACCGCACGATCTCATCGCCGTACATATTGCGGCGATTGACCACCGGCAAACCCTTATCCCGCAGGCGGATGGTCTCACCCGTCTGCGTGCCTTCCTTCAAGCGGTAGGTCTCGGTGCCGTGGATGGTGGGAATTTCCACCTCACCGCCAAGTGCCGCCTGTGCGAAAGTGATCGGCACGTCCACGATGATATCGTAATCGTCCCGTTCAAAGAACGGGTGCGGACGCACGAACACACCGATACGCAAGTCACCCGCCGGACCGCCGTTTTTGCCGGCGTTGCCTTTACCGCGGACGGTGATGACCTGCCCGTCGTCGATGCCGGCGGGAATATTGATACCCACCGTCTGCGAGCGACGGGTCTGACCCGAACCACCGCAACTGCGGCAAGGGGTCTCGATAATTTTACCCGCACCGCGGCATTGCGGGCACGCCGCCTCGGTCTGCATCACACCAAACGGGGTCTGCTGTTGGCGGACGACCCGCCCGCGACCGCTACATTGGGGGCAGGTTTTGGGAGATGTACCCTTCGCCGCACCGCTGCCGCCGCAATCGGGGCAACTCTCAACGGTGGGGACGGTGACCTGTTGCTTGCAACCCTTCGCCGCCTCCATAAAATCGATGACGACGCGGGTCTCGATATCGCTTCCGCGGCGGGGACCGTTGGGGTTTTGCTGGCGACCGCCGCCACCCCCAAAGAAGGAGGAAAAGATATCCCCGATATCAAAGTCCACTCCGCCAAACGGGTTGCCGTAGCCACCGCCGGCGGCACCGGCACCGAAGTTCGGATCGACGCCGGCGTGACCGAACTGGTCATACCGCTGACGCTTGCCCGCGTCGCTCAAGACCTCGTAAGCCTCGCCCGCTTCCTTAAACTTCGCCTCCGCCGCGGCATCGCCGGGGTTTAAGTCGGGGTGATACTTTTTAGCGACCTTGCGGTACGCCTTTTTAATTTCGTCCTCCGACGCGCCCTTGGCTACGCCAAGCACCTCGTAGTAATCGCGTTTATCAGCCATCTTGCTTCCTCAAATCTCTGTGGTATACGGTGGGAAAACCGTCCCTTGCGGGACGGTTTCCGTGTTGTTTTTACTGGACGTCGCCGTCGTAGTAGCCGTCCGCGGACTGCGGATTTTGCGGCTCGGCGGCGTTCGGATCACCCTGCGGGGCGTTTGCCTGATACACCTTGGCGGAGATATCGTAGAACACCTTCATCAGGTCGTCCTGCGCGGTCTTCATCGCCTCGTAGTCTTCGCCCTTCAGCGTTTCCTTCAGCGCGTCGATCTTGGTCTGGATCTGCGACTTCTCGTCTTCCGAGATCTTGTCGCCCAGTTCCGAGAGCGCCTGCTCGCACTGGTAGGCGGCCTGCTCGGCACCGTTTTTGGTGTCGACGTTTTCGCGCTTCTTCTTATCTTCGGCGGCATACTGCTCCGCTTCGCGGACCGCCTTCTCCACGTCTTCCTTGCTCATATTGCTGGAAGAGGTGATGGTGATATGCTGCTCACGACCGGTACCGAGATCCTTTGCGGACACGTTGACGATACCGTTAGCATCGATATCGAAGGTCACTTCGATCTGCGGCACGCCACGGCGGGCCGGCGCGATGCCATCGAGATGGAAGATACCCAGCGACTTGTTGTCACGGGCAAACTCGCGCTCGCCCTGCAGGACGTTGACTTCGACCGACGGCTGGTTATCCGCCGCGGTGGAGAAGATCTGGCTCTTCTTGGTGGGGATGGTGGTGTTGCGCTCGATGACGCGGGTCATCACGCCGCCCATGGTCTCGACACCCAGCGACAGCGGGGTGACGTCCAGCAACAGCAGACCCTTGACGTCGCCCTGCAACACGCCGCCTTGCAAAGCGGCACCCATCGCAACGCATTCATCGGGGTTGATGCCCTTAAACGGCTCTTTTCCGAGCAGTTCTTTGACCTTCTCCTGCACCGCCGGAATACGGGTGGAACCACCGACCAGCAACACCTTGTCGATGTCGGCGGCCGACAGACCGGCGTCTGCCAGCGCGCGCTTGACCGGCGTCACCGTACGGGCAACGAGGTCGGCGGTCAGTTCGTTAAACTTGGCACGGGACAGCGAAACGTCCAGATGCTTCGGGCCGTCCTGATCCTGCGCGATAAACGGCAGGTTGATGTTGGTGGCGGTCATACCGGACAGGTCGATCTTCGCCTTTTCGGCGGCATCACGCAGACGCTCCATCGCCATACGGTCTTTGGAGAGATCCACGCCCTGCTCCGCTTTGAAGGTGGCAACCAGCCAATCCACGATCTTCTTGTCGAAGTCGTCGCCGCCGAGTTGGGTGTCACCGTTGGTGGCCAGCACTTCCTGCACGCCGTCACCCATCTCGATGATGGAAACGTCGAACGTGCCGCCGCCGAGGTCATAGACCATGATCTTTTGATCGTTCTCTTTGTCGATGCCGTACGCGAGCGCTGCCGCCGTGGGCTCGTTGATGATGCGCTTGACTTCAAGACCTGCGATCTTGCCCGCGTCCTTGGTCGCCTGACGCTGCGCGTCGGTGAAGT
>JAFQQM010000058.1 GCA_017410585.1 Clostridia bacterium | reverse complement strand
TGCCGCCCTGTCGGGTGATGCGGATCTCGCCGCCCTGCGGCGGGATGTTGATGTTATACAACTTATTTTTCTCTGCCAGTTGATGCTTTTGCATAAACGCCATCACGCGGTCGAGGTGGGCGATCGATTCGACCACCGCCGACGGATCGGCAGAGAAGGCAAAACCGTGCAGTCCCAACCGTGCCGCCTCAAAGATGGCGCCGACCGTGCCGGAATACACGATATCTTTGCCGAGATTCAACCCGCGGTTGACCCCCGAAAACACCACGTCAAACGCTTTGCCGAAACTGGTGACCGCATAGCGGACGCAATCGGCGGGGGTGGAGTCGAGCGAATACGCCTCGATGCCTTCGCCGATGTCCACCGGTTTGATCTCAATGGGGCGGGTAAACACGATGGCGTGGCTCATACCGCTCTGTTCTACCTTCGGCGCAATAACCGTGACGTTGCCGTACTGTTGCGCCCAGCGGGCAAAATGAGGCAGGGCGGGTGCCAAAATACCGTCATCGTTTGTGATCAAAATGTTCATAACCAACCCTCGTGCGTTTCCTTATAGTCTTTGAGCAATGCGTCTGCTTCGGCAATGAGTTTGTTCATTTCATCCTTATCGCGAACAAAGGCACCGGCCGCGCAGGCGTGACCGCCGCCGCCGTAGCGTTCCGCTAACTCGCTGACCGTGACAAAACGGGAACGGAGGCGGACGCGGATCTCGCCCTCAGCCTCAATAAACGCCAGCCAGATGAGACTGCCGCGGATGTTTTCCAGATACGAGACCGACGCGGAGGCTTGCTCATGAGACAGCCCGAAGCGCTCTTTGGTGGCGTCGTCTACGTACAGATAAGCCACGCCGTTTTCGGTGATCTGCATCTGTTCGTACACGTGAGCACGGAACTTGAATACCTCGAAATCCTTCATATACAACTGCGCATACAGCGTTTCCAGATCAATGCCGGTCTCCAGCAGGGTTGCCGCCGCACGGAGTGTGTCGGGGGAGACTTCGCGGAAGCGGAACCGGCCGGAATCGGTCACCATACCGGTGTAGATGCAGGTGGCGGCTTCTTTGGTGAGCACCAGTTCATCGCGGAAGGTGTTATAGAAAGTGGCGATCATCTCACAGCAGGAAGAGCGCTCTTCCTCCACCCATTGCAGGTCGCCGTAAGTCTCGATCGGGATGTGGTGATCCAGTTTGATCAGTTCCCGACAGAGGGCATACTGCGGGTTGGAGATACGGGCGGGAGTGCCGGTATCGACTACGATACCGAGTGCCTCACGGAAATACTCGTCCGGTTGCGGACCGTCCTCTTCACCCAAAAATGCGACGAAGTCGGTGTGATCGCAGTTGATGACCGAAATCTCCTTTTGCGGATAGGTGGCGCGCAGAATACCGCGCAGTCCCAGCGAAGAGCCGACCGCGTCTCCGTCCGGCCGTTTGTGGCGGAAAATGACGATGCGATCGTATTCTTTGATCTTATTCAAAATAGCGGTCATTGCTTGTAAACTCATTGTTTGTCCTCCGATAAAGCGCAAAGGTCGGCCAGCATCTGCATCGCCTCTTCGCGTGACCCGACGGTTGCGCCGCTGGCTTTGGCGTGACCGCCACCGCCGTATTTCACAGCGATGGGATTGATGTTGTAACGGTTCGAGCGCAGTTCACACAACACACCGTTTTCCGATTCGGTGAAGTTGACCCAACTGTCGATGCCGCGCAGATCGGACATCGTGCCGACCATCCCGCGCGAAATGGAGAAGATATCCGCCCCGCATTCCGCCACCTCTTCGCGGGTGGTGTAGATATACGCCACACGATGCGGGGTAGTTTGGATCTTCAGCGTAAAACGGGCGCGCAACTGTTGCTTTTCAAGGTCATCCGCGTACAGTTCGCGGTAGATGTCGTTGGTATCAAACTCCCGTTCCAGCAAAAAGGCCGCCAGCCGGAAGGTCTGCGCGTTGGTGCTGTCGTAACGGAACCGGCCGGAATCGGTCACCATACCGGTGTACAGCGCCGCGGCCGCGGCCGACGGCACCGTCAGACCGCCTTCGATCGCCATAGCGGTCACCAGACCGCAACAACTTTCAAAGGAGGTATCGGTTACTTCCGTATCGGCGATCTTTTCCACAAAAATGTGGTGATCCAACCGTGCAGTGGCGGCGGCAGTGGCATACCGTCCGTCGCTGATGAGCGCCGGCGCCGAGGTATCCAAAATGATCGCCAAGGCGTCGTTATAATAGTTGTCGGGGATGGTATCCGGTTGCTCGTCTCCGAGAATAAACGCGTAGCGGGCGGTCATATCACCCACCGCGTAGATCTCCTTGTCGGGATAGGTGGCGGTCAGTATCCGCTTGAGGCCGAACTGACTGCCGAGTGCGTCTCCGTCTGGGCGGTCGTGCCGGTGGATGATGATGCGGGGATACTGCTCGATGAGTTGTAAAACGGATTCAAACATACGGATTTTCCTTTACTTGTTAAAATAGCCCTGATATTCCACCCGCAGGTCGCTTTCGGGGAACAGATAACTGTGCAATTCGATGAGGTAATCGTCGGTCATACTGGCGATATAGTCGATGACGATCTGGTTGGGATCGGTCTGCTCATACGGCTTTTCGCGCTTGTAGGGGGCGTTGTTGACGTAGTTGATGTGATGGGTGTACACCGGCGACAGGGTGTTGCCGGCCTTCAGATCATCCAGCAGTTGCCCGTAGATCTCCGCCATCATCGGCCGGACGGTCGTCCCCAGTTTGGAACCGGCGGCGGCATTATTGTAAATGAGGGCGTAGTTGGCGGATTTGGCTTCTTTTACCTTCTTGAAATGCTCGGTATCCAGTTTGATATACGGTTTTCCGTAACTGTTCTCCACCACGTTGACTACCAGATCGTTGATGATGTCGGCGTTGACGCCGCCCATCACTTTATCCTCAAACAGATCGGCATCCACCGTCTTGGTCAGCACGGCATCCTGCCGATCCTTGCCGAGATAGGCAATGATATCCGACAGCCGCACCACGCAACCTTCCAGTGTGGAAGGCATAATGGTCTGGGTAAACGCCTCGTCGGTGTAACACCGCTCGATCATACGCTCGAACTCGTCAAAGCCGGACAACTTGACCGGATGGTATTCCTCACACTCAAATTCGCCGTTGTGACCGGCGATGCCGTCTAAGGTCTGCAGGCTGATATTTTGCGGGAAGATCTTGTCCAGTACCCGCACCGAATGGATGTTGTGATAGAAATGCCGGCCGGTGTGCTCATACGATAAGGCATCCAGATACTTCTCGCCGCTGTGCGCAAAGGGCGGATGCCCGATGTCGTGACCCAGCGCGATCGCTTCGATGAGATCGAGATTGAGGTGCAATGCCGCACCGATGGTACGGGAGATGCGGGAGACCAATTGCACGTGCAGACTGCGGCGGGTGATATCGTCGTTTTTGTACAGCGAGAACACCTGCGTTTTGTCGGTGTATCGGTTGTAGTACGGGCAGTAAACGATCTTGTCGGTATCCCGCGCAAACACGGGACGCCAGATCATATCGGGATCGGTGCCGCCTCGACGGCGGATCGCCGCTTCGTTTCGGAAGGCCAGTTGCGGGTAATTGCCGCTTTGCTTGTCGGCCTCCATTTGTTGGATCAATTGCTCGGAAAGAGCGGATTGTTTAGCCATATAATAACCTCCGTTTTTGGTGGGGGATTATTCCGAAAGATAGGTTTCGATGCGGTTGATGATCATCCCGTAGGCAACCGGATTTTTGCCGCCTTCCGGAATGATGATATCCGCTTTCTTTTTACTGGGCTCTACAAAGGCTTCGTGCATCGGCTTGACGGTGGCCAAATACTGCGAAATGACCGATTCCAAACTGCGCCCGCGCTGTTCCACGTCACGCAGGATACGGCGCACGATGCGGACGTCCGCATCGGTGTCGACGTAGATTTTCATATCCAAACGCTTAAGAATGTCGGCGTTTTCAAAGATGAGGATGCCTTCCAGAATGATGACGTCGGTGCTTTCGATGCGCACCGTTTCGGTACTGCGGTCGTGCTGGGCGTAGTCGTACACCGGACCGTCCACCGCCCGCCCCGCTTTCAGCGCGTCCAGATGCCGAAGCAGCAGCTCGGAGTCAAACGCTGAGGGATGGTCGTAGTTCATCTGAGCGCGTTGCTCATAGGACAGATTCGGCTGTGCCTTATAGTAGTTGTCGTGCCGGATGACTGATACCTCGTTACCGAAGTGACGGGCAATGTTTTCCGCGAGCGTGGTCTTGCCGCTGCCGGAACCGCCGGCAATGCCGATGATCAGATGCTGTTTCATAAAACCCTCCTGCATCGCTTACGAAATGACGCGATAGACCAGCGGTTGCTGTTCCACCGGTCGATCGGTAAAGGTCAGCGCCTCTTGCACCAACTTGGCGGCGGCTTCCAGCGTCTCCGCCTTTTCGGTGTACAGACGGGCGATGACGTCGCCGGCCTTGACCGTATCGGCCGGTTTCTTCACCAGAGTGATACCGGCACGCGGGTCGATGACCGAGTCTTTGGTCTGCCGACCGGCTCCCAGCACCATCGCGGCGGTGCCGATCTGTTCGGCGTTGCAGGAGAGAATGACGCCGGCGGCGGGTGCTTTTACCTCGGCGGTATAAGCCGCCACGCCAAACAGCGAGGGATCGTCCACATAAGCGGTGTCGCCGCCCTGTTCACCGATCCATTCACGGAACTTGGCGAGTGCCTTACCGCCGTTCAGCGCTTCGGCAGTGGCTTTGGCGGCCTCGTCAGCCGACAACCCGCAAGAGAGTTCCACCATCTTGGAAGCGAGGGTCAGGCAAATTTCCCGCAGATCGTCGGGGCCTTCACCGCGAAGCACCTCCATCGCTTCGCACACCTCCATCGCATTACCGATGGCGTGCCCGAGCGGGCGATCCATATTGCTGATGACCGCGGCGGTGTTTCGTCCGTGCGCCTTGCCGATGCGGACCATCGTTTCGGCGAGTGCCACGGCGTTGTCCAGACCGTGCATAAACGCACCGCTGCCGCACTTGACGTCCAGTACGATGGATTTGGTACCGGCAGCGAGTTTTTTGCTCATAATGGATGAGGCAATCAGCGGGATGGAATCCACCGTGGCGGTGACGTCCCGCAGGGCGTACAGTTTTTTATCGGCGGGTGCTAAGTCGGCACTCTGCCCGATGACCGCCAACCCGCAACGGGTGACCTGCGCGGTAAATTCCGCCGGCTCCAGCGAGGTGCGGAAACCAGGGAAGGATTCCAGTTTATCCACCGTACCGCCGGTGTGACCCAGACCGCGACCGCTCATTTTGGCCACCATACCGCCGCAGGCCGCGACGATGGGGGTGACGATGAGGGTGGTCTTGTCGCCGACGCCGCCGGTGGAATGCTTGTCCACGCTACGGTCACCGAAGGCGGAGAGATCCACCGTATCGCCGGAATGCGCCATCGCATCGGTGAGATCAAAGATCTCACGGTCGGTCATCCCTTGGAAGTAGATGGCCATGGTCATTGCCGACATCTGATAGTCGGGGATATCGCCGGCGGTATAGGCGGCGATCATCTCGCGGATCTCTTCCGCGGTCAACGCCTCGCCGTGTTTTTTCTTTTCAATGAGATCGTACATTCTCATAGTCGGCTACCTCAATCCAGATTGTGTTTGTCAAAGACCTCCGGCAACAGTGTGCCGAGGGTCAGTTCTTTGATCTGTTTGCCGTCGTACAGCAATACCGGCATAGCGGTATGGCCAAACTCCGCCAACACTTGACGGCAGACGCCGCAGGGCGGGCAGTAGGTCGTGACCGGCTCGCCGGCCTTGCCGCCGACCACCGCGATCGCCTCAAACTGCCGCTGTCCCTGATGGACGGCGGTGAAGACCGCCACCCGCTCGGCGCAGACGGTGGGGGTATAACTGGCGGATTCGATGTTGGCGCCGGTGAACACCGTGCCGTCGGCGGTCAACAACGCCGCACCGACCGCAAAGCCGGAATAGGGGCAATAACTGCGCTCGCGCGCCGCCACCGCCGCCTCGACCAGCGACTGATACTTATTCATTGTCTTCACCTTCGCTTGTCAGCAATCGCCAGACGGTCTCGCTGATGTGATCAAAGCCGTACAACGTGCCGAGATTTTCGGGGTGGATGCGCTTTCCGTACAGCAGATACGGAATATATTCGCGGGTGTGGTCGGTGCTGTTGTCCGACGGATCACAGCCGTGGTCAGCGGTGATGATGAGCGCGTCATCCTCCCGCAGTTGGCCGATGAAATCCCCCAGCCAGCGGTCAAATGCACTGATGGCGGCGGCATAGCCGGCCGCATCCTGACGGTGACCGTACAGCATATCGAAATCCACCAAATTGATAAAGCACAGACCGTTAAAGTCCTTTTCCGCCATAGCGGCGGCAACGTCCATTCCCTCGGTGTTGCCGTGGGTAGGATGGGTCTCGGTAATGCCCGACATCGAGAAGATATCGCCGATCTTTCCCACGCCGATGACGTCGTAGCCGGCTTCGCTCAACCGATTCAATACGGTCGCCTTCGGCGGTACCAGCGAGAAATCACGACGATTGGCGGTCCGCTTGAAATCCGCCGCACAGGTGCCGACAAACGGACGCGCGATCACACGGCCGACGCCGTGTTTGCCCTGCAACAGTTCACGGGCAACGCGGCAGATACGGTATAACTCTTCCAGCGGTACCAGTTCCTCATGGGCGGCGATCTGGAACACGCTGTCAGCGGAAGTATAGACGATCAGTTTGCCGGTCTTCAGATGCTCTTCGCCGTAATCACGGATGACGTCGGTGCCGGAGTAGGGGCGGTTGCAGATGGTGCCGTATCCGGCGGCCGCCTCAAAGGCATCGATGATCTCCGGCGGAAAGCCGTCGGGGTAGGTGGGCATAGCCGATTCGGAGACCAGACCGGCAATCTCCCAATGCCCGATGGTGGTGTCCTTACCGGGGCTTTTTTCGCGGATACGGGCCACGGTGGCGGTGGGAGAGTCGGTCTTGGCGATCACCTCGACCCCGTCGATGTTACCGAAACCCATCGCGGTCATCTGCGGCATCTGCAGTTCGCCGGTGGCGGCGATACTGCGCACGGTATTGGCACCGGCGTCACCGAAGGCGGCGGCGTCCGGTGCTTCTCCGATGCCGAAGGAATCCAATACAATTAAAAATACTCGTTTCATAGGCTTACACCGAAGTCGCCACGTTGAGGGCGATAGTCATCATATCGGTAAAGGTATTCTGGCGGGCATCCGCATCCAGCGCTTCGCCGCGCAGGATGTGGTCGGACACGGTGCAGATGGCCAGCGCCTTCTTGCCGGCGGCCGCCGCGTTCATATACAGTGCCGCGGCTTCCATCTCAACGCCGAGCACGCCCATAGTATACCAACCTTGGTTGAAGTTCTTGTCCGCGTTATAGAACACGTCGGAGGAGAGGAGATTGCCCACCTTGTAGCGCACGCCGAGCGCTTCCGCTTCTTCAACGGCGCGACGGAGCAACTCCCAACTGGCGATGGGGGCGAAGTTGCCGCCCAGTTTGTATTGATCCTGATAGCAGGAATTGGTGCAAGCGCCCATACCGATGATGACGTCACGCAACTGCACGTCGTCGGCCAGACCGCCGGCTGAGCCGATGCGGATGATGTTCTCTACGCCGAAGAAGTTGTACAGTTCATACGAATAGATGCCGATCGACGGCATACCCATACCGCTGGCCATCACCGAAACGGGAACACCGCGGTAGGTGCCGGTATACCCCTGTACGCCGCGGACGTTGTTGACCAGACGGGGGCTGTCAATAAAATTCTCCGCTACGAACTTGGAACGGAGCGGGTCACCGGGCATCAGCACGGTCTCGGCAAAATCCGCCGAGGTGGCTTTGATGTGGGGGGTGTGTTGATTGCTCATACTGTGTTACCTCCTGCAAATTAATAGCCCGAGGGGGCGTTTTCGTTTTTGGCGATCTTGACGATACGGCTGGTACCGAGACGGTCGGCGCCCAGCGCCACGAACTGCTCGGCATCCGCGATGGACGAGATGCCGCCTGCCGCCTTGATGCGGACGCCTTCGCCGATATGTTCGGCGAATAACTTGACGTCGTCAAAGGTAGCGCCGGCGGTGGAGAAGCCGGTGGACGTTTTGATATAGTCCGCGCCGGAGGCGGTGACCAATTCGCACATCTTGATCTTCTCGTCATCGGTAAGCAGGCAGGTCTCGATGATGACCTTCAGGATCTTGTCACCGCAGACCGCTTTGAGCGCTTTTAATTCGTCCAAGATCTCGTCGTAGCGGCCGGATTTGAGGAAGCCGATGTTGATGACCGTGTCGATCTCGTCGGCACCGTTTTCCAGCGCGTCGCGGCATTCAAACACCTTGGTGGCGGTGGTGGAATAGCCGTTGGGGAAACCGATGACGGTGCAGATAGCCAGTTTATCGCCGACGTATTCCTTCGCCTGCTTGACGTACGCCGCCGGAATACAGACCGAGGCGGTCTGATAGCGGATACCGTCATCGCAGATGGCACGGATATCGTCCCAAGTGGCGGTCTGGGTCAGCAGGGTGTGATCGCATTTGGCAAGAACGTCTTGTAAAGTCATGGTTATTCCCTCACTTCTTTTTATTTTGTGCTTGGATCTTGTTGACCCAGCATTGATGACACATAGCGATGTACGCATCGTTGCCGCCAAGCATCACTTGACTGCCTTCGGTGACGATGCGGCCGTCCGCGATACGGGCGTTGACTGTGGCTTTGGCGCCGCATTCGCAGATGGTCTTGATCTCGGAGATGGAATCGGCCAACTCAAACAACCGTTGGCTGCCGGTAAACAGATGGCAGAGGAAATCGGTACGCAGTCCGAAACAAAGTACCGGAATATCCCGTTCGTCCACGATCTGCCGTAATTGGTCAACGTGTGCGCCGGTGAAGAATTGACACTCATCCGCGATCACCACGTCACAGTCGCTATGCTCTTCGGTAAAGCGGACGTACAGATCGTCTTCTTCGGTGACCGTGTCGCACTCGGCATACAGCCCGATACGCGATTTGATGAGCGTTTTGCCGTCGCGGTCATCCAGCGCCGGTTTGATGAGCCACACCTTCATCCCGCGTTCCTCGTAATTGAATTTGGTGATGAGCGCCTGAGCGGTCTTGGAAGACCCCATCGCGCCGTATTTGAAATACAACTTAGCCATAACCCGCACCTCTCCTATGTTATCAATATAGTATACCATATATTAATAAAAAAATAAAGACCTTATTTTCATTATTTTTCGGGTATACTATCCGAGGGAAAGGAGTGAGTTAAATGAAAGAACAGGATACCATCCGTCTGTTGCGGGAATGCGATGCCGGTGTCAAGATGGGGGTCGAGGCGATCGACCAAGTGCTGGAATCGGTCCGGTCGGAGGAACTTAAGCAGTTTCTCATTGATTGCAAAAACAAGCACGAGATCTTGAATAACGAGGTGCAAGAGCAACTGCGGCTGTACGAGGACGAGGGGAAAGACCCCAATCCGATGGCCAAGGGGATGTCGTGGATCAAGACCAACGTGATGCTGGCGGTGGATGAGTCGGACGCCCGCGTGGCCGATCTCATTACCGACGGTTGCCATATGGGGGTCAAATCGTTAAACCGTTATCTCAACCAGCATACCGACGCTTCCGAAAAGTCGAAGGAACTGACCAAACGGCTGATCGATCTGGAGGAAAAATTGACGATCGACATTCGCCGTTTTCTGTAAACCGAGCAAACGGGAGAGAACGCCTTGGCGTTCTCTCCCGTTTGTTTGTCATACGAAAGCCACGCGATAGTCGCGGATGGCGTTTTGCGAAGCAAAAAGACGAAGGGAGAGAAATCGAAGAATGCCCCCTTGGCCGCGTCGTCCGGTGCGAGGAATGGTTGTTTTCGAAAAAAGCACTTGACTTTTCGAAAAAAAAGAGGTATGATACCGGTAGTAGTATTTTATTCTTAATTATATCAATGTTTGATGCAAAGAATGATAGAATGTTTGGAGGAGTTTGCATGGAGTACAAAGCGAAGAGAGGACGACGTTTGCTGGCACTGCTGATGACCGTGGTCATATGCCTCAGCGTGTTGCCGTTTGGCGCGTTTTCCGCGCAGGCGGCCGGTAGTGTGACATTGGTCTTCGAAAGTGGGTCGACCGGTGGAAATCTGGTGATGTCGTATACCGCCGATGCCGCTTATGCGCAGAAATATTATTTGGTGGATACGATCGTGGACGGCAATAAACAGCAACTGCTGTTGGAACTGGGGCCGGGTTGGGATACCGCCCATGCTTATATTTACGGCTTCCCGGCGAACACGGAGTTTGAGATCGCTGCCGGCACGACTCTGTATGAGGCGGACGGTGGCTGGAACTTGATCAACGACGGCCTGCAACTGACGGCCGCCAATACGATGGTGATAAAGAAGAGCGGTGACGCGTGGGTGCATTCGTATTCCGCCAATACGCCGACCACCGAACTGGCTGTGGACACCGCGCAGGGCGCCGGTGGCTATATGGGCAGTTGGGCGTATAACGGGACCGTCTCCTCGGTCAAACTGGTCTCGTCGCCGGTAGTGGGCGGCGGCGCTTGGCTGACGCTGTACGGTCAGGTGAACGTGGCCGGTACCCCGACCGACGTGGTGGTGACCCTGCCGGATAACGGGGAGTGGTGGTTTGGCTTCGATTCGTTGCCGTCGGAGTACTCGGTGTCGGCGGACGCTGTGTTTGTGACGGCGGACGGCATCGGTTATTCTTTCACCAAAGATCTGACGGTCAACTCCTCCACCGGTGCGACCTATACCGATCCGGTGATCATTCCGTTGGATAAGGAACTGGTCTTCCACGATGCGGCGAACGATAACTGGCGCTTTACGGTCGAGGACGTCACCGGTCTGACGGGTGGTCAGTGGTATACCGCCGACATCACGGTGGACGGCGCGGCGCGCACGGTATTGTTGGAATACTGCGAAGGCGTCGGCTTCTATATCTATAGTCATTGCTTCGGTGCTACGCCGGGCAGTGCGGCCTGCCCCGCTTCGTCGGTGCAGATCGCGGTCGGTACGGTGCTGACTCCGATCAGCACGCCGGATGCTTCGGCGGTGATCGCGGGCGGTCAGACGCTTCGTATCACCGAAGAGATCCACATCGTCAAGCAAGGCGATGCGTGGGGCGAATACGTGGAAACGGTTGTGCCGTTGGATAAGGAACTGGTTTTCCACGATGCGGCGAACGATAACTGGCGCTTTACGGTTGCGGACGTCACCGGTCTGACGGCCGGTCAGTGGTATACCGCCGACATCACGGTGGACGGCGCGGCGCGCACGGTATTGTTGGAATACTGCGAAGGCGCCGGCTTCTACATCTATAATCATTGCTTCGGTGCCACACCGGGCAGTGCGGCCTGCCCCGCTTCGTCGGTGCAGATCGCGGCCGGTACGGTGCTGACTCCGATCAGCACGCCGGATGCTTCGGCGGTGGTTGCAGGCGGTCAGACGCTTCGTATTGCCGAAGAGATCCACATCGTTAAGGAAGGCGATGCGTGGGTCGAATACGTCGAACCGATCATTCCGTTGGATAAGACGCTGACTTTCGCCAATGCCGCCAACAACAACTGGCTGTTTACGATTGCCGACGTCAGCAATATGACGGCCGGTCAGTGGTATACCGCCGACATCACGGTGGACGGCGCGGCGCGCACGGTATTGTTGGAATACTGCGAAGGCGTTGGTTTCTACATCTATAATCATTGCTTCGGTGCCACACCGGGCAGTGCGGCCTGCCCCGCTTCGTCGGTGCAGATCGCGGCCGGTACGGTGCTGACCCCGATCAGCACGCCGGATGCTTCGGCGGTGATCGTGGGCGGTCAGACGCTGGCGCTTTCGACGGCGATCGAGGTCGTGTGGGAATACGGTGCGTGGTACGATCAGGGCCTGACCTATATCAATATTGATATGAAGGACAGCGCCGATACCATCAAGGGTGTGAATTACAACGCCGGTGCCGGCCGTACCTGGATCTGGATGAGTGTGGGTGAGACCCTGCCCGGCGGCGATTGGACGGTGTATGACGGCAGTGTGACGGTGTCGGTCGACGGCACGAACGTGGCCGGTTGTGCCGCCCAGAAACTGGACGATGCCGGCGGCAAGGATTTTCAGATCATGATCACCGGCGCCGATTATACCTCCGCCAATCAGATGACCATTGCGGCAGGGAGCACCTATTCGTATAACGGCACGGTCATCCGTTTTGTCAGCGATTTTGTGATCGAAAATACCGCCTCCGGCTGGAAAAAGGAACAGCAGACCGGTTGGTTGGGTGCGAATGCGACCCTTTCCGGCAACGTGGAGATGGGCTTCTTTGCATGTGTTAAGGACGACCCTGCGGCGACGGTTACCTTCGCCTTCGAAAACGGTGTGCCGGAACAGACGCTGACGCTGGCGGATGCTACCACGACCGACGGTGAGACCTACCGTTTTGAGGTCGAGATCGTGGCGGCGTATATGTCGGTGCAGATTACCGCCACCCTGAAATCGGAAGGCAATACCTACGTGAAGACCTATTCGGTCAAAGACTACGGTGAGGCGTTGCTGGCGGGTGACTATTCGGCGGCGACCAAGAAATTGGCCAACGCGATGCTCAACTACGGCGGCTACGCGCAGGATTACTTCGAGACCAAGGGTCAGACCGTGCCGGCACTCCGCGCCAATGCGGGTGTGGATACCACGCTGGCTGAAGTGGGCGATCTGGAAGCATACCGCCCCCGCCGTGCGATCTATGGTACGTTGCCGACTTTGATTGGTTACAGTTTGATTTTGGAGGATGAGACCACTCTGCGTCTGTATATTTCCGGCGACGTGGACGACGGTTATACCTACTGGTGCAACGGTACCGAACTGGTCAAATACGAATCGGCGGTGGACGGTCGCTACTTTATTCAGGTGAGCGGCATCAACTCGCTGGAGTTGTTTACCAAGTTTGATTTCAAGGCGTTTGCCGACGGCGAACTGCAGGGGCGTTGGGTCCTCTCGCCGATGACCTACGTGCGCGGCGTGTTGCAACAGGATGCACCGGCCGCGGCGGATGTCAATCTGATGAAGGCGATCTACGCCTACAATCTGGCCGCCCAGCAATATGACGAGACCAACTACGGTTTGGATATTTCGTGGTAAGGAGGTTTCTATGAAAAGATATAACTGTCCCGAATGGGAAAAGATCGAACTGCGGATATCCATTTTGACCGGTCCCTCCAGTGATCCGGAGGAAGATTGGGAAACTGACCCGACCGGTGGTAACAGTGATGATTGGGAGGAGGGTGACTACTAATGCGTATGACGGTTAAAAAAGGATTCGGCGTTTTGACGGCACTGGCTTTGTTGGTGGTTGCCGTTCTCGGCATCGGTCTGCTGTTGCCGAAACCGTTGAACGTTTCGGCAGAGGTGCAGTGGGTCGAGATCAACGTGGCGGAGATGAGTGAATACGAAGGTGTTCCGCAGGGCTTCCGTGTAAAGACGGAATTGCCGACTTATAACGGCAATGCATCGACCAACTATGGCGAAGTCTCTTATACCTACGCGGACGGTACCGCCGGTGCTTCCGGCGTGTTCGGCAGAGGCGGTTCGGGTGATAACCTGTCGATCTGGTGGCTGGACGGTCAGGTGGGTAAGCGCGTGCGCTTCGCCGAAGGCACCGAAGCTTCCGGCTTTGAGTCCGGATGCCCTTACGGTATCCGCTTGATCGGCGGCGATCTGGTCTTTGACGTTACCGAAGGCGTGTATTTCGAGTTGGCGACCGTCACCGTGAACTGGTCGGTGGCGGGCGTGCAGACGAGTTCGGTGGTGCGTGCCGGTCTGCCGCTGTCTATGCCGGCCGCGCCGACAGGCAAAACACTGGTTGGCTGGAAGGATTCCGCCGGTAACCTGTATGCGCCGAACGCGTCGATCAAGCCGCTTGCGGATGAGACCTATACGGCGGTGTTGGCGGACTTCTCGGTCACGGCGGTCAATCTGCTCTTGAGCAACCCCGCCGGTATCGGCTACACCGTCAACGCCTCGTCCGAATTGGCGGGGGCGTCCTTCGGTGTGGAGATCACCTCGGTCGGTTCCTCCAAAACGGTGGATATTCCGGCAGAGGCGTCCAAGGTGTTTGTTTCGGACGGTAAGTATACCTACGACTGCGCGCTGGTCAATATTATGCCGGAAAACTACGTCCGCGTGTACTATGCGGCGGCGTATGCCGAACTGACCTATTCCGACGGTACGAAGGCGCGCGTGTATGCCATTCCGACCGCCGCTTCGGAGACCGGTTATTCCTTTGCGGAACTGGTGATGGCGTCGGATAACGCGGCGTGGAAACAAAACGTGCAGGCCTCGGTCTACAAGCCGATGGTGGACGTATACTTCGGTAACGATAACGTTAGCTCGGAACTGAAGACCGAGATCCAGTCGGCACTCAAGACGGTGCCGGCGGTGCAGATCGGTGAGACGGTGGATGCCACGGCCTCTCTGTCGGCGATGAGTATGGCTTCGCTGGATGATAACAGCGTGATGGAGGCGGGTGGTACCCTCGCCGGTACCATGACCACCCGTGGTCTGCAACTCAGTTTGCGGTATCGGGTGAAAGATATCTTCCTCTCGAATGCCAGCGATTACGCCATTTTGAAGCCGGCGGCGGCGGATGCCAACGAAAACTGGGCGGCGAATGAAATTCAGTTGTTCGTCAAGCAGGCCACCGGCATCACCTTGCCGATCGTCACCTTCGCCGAGGCGGATCCCACCGCCAAGTACATCAGCGTCGGTCAAACCGAACTGGCGGTGAAGGGTGACGTTGTCCCCGATTTTGCGGACGTGAAGGAAAACGGCTTCCGTCTGGATACCGACGGCAAGCACATCTACGTGGTGGGTGCCAACTCCATCGGTACCCGCAACGGCGCGTATGAGTTGCTGGATAAACTGGTCGGTTACGAGGCGTACGCCTACGAAGGCGTCTATGCCAATACCATCGCTGTTAACAGCGGTGGCAATAGACAGGTAACCGATGATACCGTGTACGATGGGGAAGAGGATCTGTCCCGTTACGTGCAGGTCACCGGTGACGTGGCGATGGCCACGCTGACGGCGGATCTGGCGGACGACGGCAAGACGGAGGCACTGTACGTGCCGTCCTTCAACTGGCGTGAGGTCAACTACGGTGAATTCCATCACACGGAGCATGGCCGTACGTTGGCCTACCGTATGCGGATGAATCCCTCGGATGAAATCTATCTGTACAGCGTCAACTCGCATAACGCGTTTACCACCTTGTCGCCGGATACCTATGGCGGCGAGCATAGCGATTGGTACTATTCTCCCGACGGAACGCCCATTCAGCTTTGCTATTCCTCCGGTAACGGTGTGTTGGATGCGGGCGAGACGGCAGATATGTGGCAGCAGTATGCGGCCAATATCATCGCCGACCTGCAAAATTCCAGTGCCTCGACCGTGCTGATGGGTATGATGGATAACGCCGATTGGTGCGATTGCGCGGATTGCACGGCCGCCAAGTCGCGGTACGGCGCTCATTCGGGACAGATGGTCCTGTTTACCAACTACGTCGAGTCGCAGGTCAACGCCTGGACGGCGGCGAACGGCCGCGATCCGGTCACCTGCCTGTTCTTCGCTTACTACCAGACCGAAACGGCCCCGACCGCCAATCTGGGAGAATTGACGATGAACGAACACAGCGGTGTGATGCTGGCACCGATCAACGCCAATTTCTATGAAGAGATGACGACCGATGCGGAAGATGCCGATACGGCGGCTTCGGCGACGGCGTTGGTGACGTGGGCTCAGATGACCGACAACGTCCACGTGTGGGCGTATCCGGTGTACAACAGTTACTCGCTGGTCTATTTCCACGAATTGGGCGACTATGACGGCGACGGTGTCAGCTCGATGCAGGAAAATTACCGGATTATGCTGGAGAACAACGTGGCCTCGCTGTTGGCGCAGACCGAACACTGGGCCCCGACCGCCGGTTCCCCGTTCGCTCGCCTGCGTTCCTACGTGCAGAGCAAGCTGCAATGGAACGCGGAGGCGGACGTGGCTGCGTTGATTGACGACTTCTTCGCGCATTACTACGGCGCGGCGGCTTCCGCCATGCGCGCGGTCTTTGATGCCGAAGGCGCGCATCACATTCAGCAATTTAAGGATGGCTGGTACGGTCCCGAAAGTCGCCGCCCCGGCGACCCGGCTTTGATCGTGCCGAGTAAGCAGATTAACTTGCCCAGCAGGTTCTGGTCGACCGACACGCTGGCAGGCTATCTGTCGACCATCAACACGGCCTACAGGGCGGTGTCTGACCCGATCATCCAACAGCGTATTCAGGTGGACAGCATCGGTTTCCGATTTGCGTATCTGCGATTGATCAATACCATTTTCGAAACCAATAGCGGCTACACCATGGCGTGGAACGGCAGTGCCGACAGCCGTGCCTCTTATATTGAAGAGTGCTACGAACTGGGTATTGACCGCTACGGCGAAAGCACAAGCAACAAGTTGTGGGAAAACGGCGAATCGCTCTGGTATTGATTAAACGAAAGAAGTGAATAGGTACCCCCGACGGTCATCCGTCGGGGGTACCCCGCCTTTTGAAAAAACTTGACAATTGCCGCATGGTATGCTATACTAAAAAAGCCAAGAGTTTTCTTGGTTTTTTATGTTTATTGCATTATATCAAGAGTTGACGCAAAGTGATATAATATATATGTATATCTTGATAAAAGAGCGGTGCACGGGAGAAATTGGCAGTAACGATCGGCCGATTTCTCTGGCGAAAATCGGTCGATCGTTGTATAATAAACGTATCAATCGGATGCCCTGATGGCATATGGCTTACGCGAGATCATAAGGAGGTTGCTATGAAGAAACTATGGCTATGGGTGACAGCGCTTTGTTTGCTGTTGACCTGTTTGTCTGTCGGTTGCGGTGGCAAGCCGGGTGAAGGCGGTACATTGACGCTGGAAAACGGTGTGCTCTGCTGGGAGGCAACCGACGCCGATGCGTTTACCGGCTACGAGGTGGATCTCGGCGGCGGTGGCGTAGCGGTGGCGGCGACCTCGTACGATCTGGCCGCCCACTGCGACTATGAGGGCGAGTTTACGGTGACCGTCCGTGGCGTGACCGCGGACGGCAAGCGTGCCGACATCGGTTCGCTGACGGTCAACGCCACCCGTCTGGCGGAGCCGACGGTGGGGATCGGCGGCTCGGCAGAGTCCGGCTACTATTTCGAGTGGTCGGCGGTCGAGGGTGCGTCCGGTTATTCTTATGACGCGCACGACGGCAACGGCCTGCGGACAGCGGAACCGGTCGACGGCGGGGAAGGATACCGTGTGCCGGTCACGTTGCCTATCCGCCAACTCATTCGTGTGTACGCCAACGGCACCTCCAAGGATAACACCCTATTGTTGACCAGCAACACGCTGTATCAGTACGAGACCAACGAGCGCTTCGATCTGGCACTGCTCGGCCAGTATCCGGCGGTCTTTACCAGCAGTGGCGCCGTTTCGGAGGAATTCCGTGTCGGTTCGACCCTGCCGAGCGGTTACTACCCGAATATGGAACTGACTGTGTACTTAATGGGCAAGGGCGGTACCGCGATGACCGGCAACGGTATGTGGGGCCGTCGCATCAGTTACTCGGAGAACGTGTGGCTGTGCGGCAACGACGTGGAAGGCTTCCCGAATTCGGCGATCGATCTGCCCAAGGCAGACCAGAAATTCACCATTAAAGCCGGTTTGATGGTCGACCGTGGCGGCAACGTCATTTTGCCGCTGTACGACTTCTTGGACGGCGAGATGATGGTCGTCGTGGATATCAAGTATCAGGGCCGCAGTGTATTAAATGCTTCCGGCGGTGAGCGCAATCCCGTCCCCGAGGTGGAAAAATTCGACGTGTCCAAAGCGGACGATTACCTGTACGTGTTCCGTTCGCCCGGCTCTTGGTTTAACGAGCACCGCGCCGCCAACGCGCTGAACATTCCGGTCAACCTGCCGGATGGGAAACAGACGGTGACCGTTTCCTATTACGTCTGCCAAGCCAACGGTGACATTCTGGAAGGCAACGGTATGTGGGGACGCCGCTTCTCCAGCGAATACGTGGATAGCGGCACGTGGGTGTGGCTCAATGCGGTGGAACTGGCCGCCAACATTCCGGCGGTGGAGATCCCCAATCCGACCGCCCTGCAGAAATTCACCTTCGAGGCGGAGATCCGCGACGGTATCTTGAAGATGTACGGCATCGACTTCAACGTCGGTGAGATGATCATCATCCAGTCGGTCGAGGGCGCCGAGCCCCCCTCCGGCAACGGCATCTACGTTTTCACCGGCAAGAGCATTGAGGAAGTCTTCTCGGTGCAGACGACGCTGACCGGCAACCGCATTTCCAATGCGGAACTGACCGTCACCTTTAAACTGTCCGATCTCGGCGGCGGTTCGCTGACCGGCAACGGTGCGTGGGGACGCCGTCTCCACGATGCTACCGGCAAGGACATCTGGATGTGCACCACCGCTCCGTCGGATAAGTTCCCGAACGCGGCGGGGACGCTTCCCAAGGCAGGGGAGACGGTGACCATGACGATGAAGGTCGCGGAGATCAATAAGAAAGGCATCTTTAAACTTTCCGGCTTGGATTTCCTTGCCGGCGAGATGATACAGATCACCAGCGTGAAATACAACGGTGAAGAGATTTTGGCTTAATCATTCGGGAGGTAATAACAATGAAAAAACTGCTTGCTTTTGCTCTGGTCGCGGCGATGCTGACCGCGATGATGCTGACCGGCTGCGGTCCCAAACTGGCTCAGTCGGTGGACGCCAATAAGACCCAGTTGTACATCGGTACGTACGGCGGCGGCGTCGGCACCGAATGGTTGGAAAAGGCCATTGCCGATTTCGAGGCGAAATATGCCGATACCTCGTTTGAGGAAGGGAAAAAGGGCGTCCAGATCATGATCCGTACCAACAAGACGGATATGGAAGGCGAAACGCTCAAAGACGTTATCGGCTTGGCGGATACCAAGGAAGAGATCTATTTCACCGAAGGTGTGTTCTATCAGACCTACGTTTCTCGCGGTCTGACGTTAGACCTGACCGATTATATCAACGCCGACCTCACCGAATTCGGTGAGTCGGAGAGCATTGCCGACAAGATGAGCGATGAACTGAAAGCCGCGATGACCGTGAACGGCAAGATCTATGCGTTGCCGTTCTGGCAGGGTTGCTACGGTATGGTGTACAACGCCACCCTGTTTGACGAAAACGGCTGGTACTTCGATAAGAACGGCAACTTCACCGATGCGGCCGGTAACCTCGGCACCGGTCCGGACGGTCAGTCCGGCACCGCCGACGACGGTCAGCCGCGTACTTACGACGAATTCTTCAAACTGCTGGCGGAGATCCGCAAAGACGGCTGTGTGCCGTTGTCCTTCGCCGGTGCGTCGCAAGACTACCTCACTTGGCTGTTGGCAGAGATGGCGGTCGATTATATGGGCGTGGATGCGTTCAAGACCAACTACAGTTTGGACGGTACCGTCGAACTGATCAAGGCGGGTACCGCCGACTTTACCGGCGACACCGTTACCTATCAGACCGAAAACGTGGCGATCACCCCGAAAAACGGCTATGAACTCGCCCGTCAGCCGGGTCTGGCTCACGCGATCAAGTTCGCTGAGCGTCTGATGCAGAACACCACCAACTACAACGCCAATAGCTGCCTCTCCGGTTCGTACAAGATCTCGGACGCGCAGTTGGAATTTGTCGGCAACACCGCTTCCACCAAACTGGATCCGATCGCCATTATGATCGACGGCAGTTGGTGGGAGAACGAAGCCTCGGCGGCGTTCCAGAACACCTATCAGGGGTCCAAGTACGATTCCGAGATGGAATATAAGTGGATGTCCTTCCCCAAAGCGACCGAGGATAAGGTAGGCCAGAAATCCACGCTGGTCGCGTCGGTGCTGGACTCCTACAGCTTCATCAAAGCCAACATCAGCGAGAGCAAGAAGGATCTGGCGGTCAAGTTCCTGCAGTTTGTGCATACCGATGCACAGATGGCGCAGTTTACCGAGACCACCGGTCTGGCAAAGCCGTATGACTATGCGGTCGACCAGACCAAACTGACCTCCTTCACCCAGTCGATGATGTCCTGCTTCAATGCGGCTGACCTCGTCACCCCGATGGGCAACAGCGATCTGTACCGTGCCTACTGCGCCGACTACCGTCTGGCCTACTGGATGCGTACGGCGTACGATCCTTCCAAGGGCGCGATCGACAACCTCGCCTCTATCCTCACCACCAAGTCGGGCGGTGACTACGTCTTTACGGCGGCGGATTGCTATAACGGTATGCTTACCTATCGCCGTGATACCCGTTGGGATGCTTACGAATCGCTGATTAAATGATAACTACCGAAAGGCGTTGCTATGAAAACCTTCTTTCGTCGAATCGGGCGTGCGGTCGGAGATTTCTTCTATGATATCTCCTGCACGCTGTCCCGCCTGAAACCGCCGAGCAAACGGCCGGTTTCCGGCATGAAAACCAAAAAACGCAAGGATATGATCTTTTACGTCTGTATGCTGGCGTTGCCGTTGCTGCAGTTTGGCCTGATGTGGGTCGGCGTGAACTTCAACTCCATCCTGCTGTCCTTTAAGGAATACGTCGACGCTGACCGCAACTTTGTGTGGACGCTGAAGAATTTCGCCGACGTATTTCAAAACCTCTTCGGTGAGGACACGGTACTGCTGGTGTCGCTGAAAAACTCGGTGCTTTTGTATCTGCTGACCACCTTCGTTACGATGCCCACCTCGCTGATCATTTCCTTCTATTTCTACAAGAAATTCGCATTTTCGCGGGCGCTGAAGATCATCCTCTTCATTCCGTCGATCATCTCCAGCGTGGTCACCGTCACCTGCTTCTATTTCATCGCCGACCGCGGCTATCCGCAGATCATGGAGATGCTGACCGGCGTGGCCACCGAGGGTTTGCTGGTCAACAGCGAGACCCGCACCCCGACGCTGATCTTGTACAACATCTTCTACTCGATGGCCGGTAACTTCCTGTTCTATTCCAGCGCGATGAGCGGTATCGACAACAGTGTGTCCGAGGCCGCCCAGATCGACGGTGCCAATCTGGTGCAGGAATTTTTCCGCATCACCTTGCCGAATATCTACCCGATGCTGTCCACCTTCTTGGTGGCGGGCCTCGCCGGTGCGCTGATCGGTGACTACGGTATGTACGCCTTCTCCAAGGCGGGCGGTAGCGCCATCGACACGATGGGCTACTACTTCACCCGCGGTATCACGCTGGATACCACCGGCCAGACCTATCCGCACTTTGCGGCACTCGGCTTGGTGTTGTCGGCGATGACCTGCGTGCTGGTGTTTAGCGCTCGGGCTATTCTCAATCGTCTTGACCCCTTCCGCGATCAGCATAAGGAGGTGAAGGCGTGATGAGCAAACCGAAAAAGCACCTGCAAAAGGTCAAGACCCCGATCGGGGCTTGGGTCATCTTCCTGTTTTTGGCGGTATACGCCATCGCGCTGATGATCCCGTATCTGTTCGCTCTGGTGACCTCTTTCCGTTCGATCAACGATTTCCGTGAACAGGTCTTCGGCTGGTCTACGCCGACGCTGGATAACTACCAGACGTTGTTTGACACCAGCGGCAGCGGCTTTAAGTACACGGTCATCACTTCCGACGGTGCTGAAGCGTACTACGACTTTATCGGCCTGATGGTCAACTCGTTCCTGTTTGCCATCGGCTGTGCGGCGGCGAATACCATCTGCCCTTGCATCGTCGGCTACTGCACCGCCCGTTTCCCCTATAAATTCAGCAATTTCCTCATCTCGTTGGTGTACGTGCTGATGGCGTTGCCGATCGTCGGTTCTACCGTTTCGGAGATCCAGATGACCCAGACGCTGGGGATCTACGATACCATTCCGGGTATGTGGTTTTTGAAATTCTCCTTCCTCGGAATGTACACCCTCATTTATAACGCCTCTTTCAAGAGCATTCCCAACGACTACGTGGAAGCGGCGTATATGGACGGTGCGGGCAATATGTCCATCTTCGTCCGCATTATGTTGCCGCTGGTGTCCAACACCATGCTCATTGCGTTTATTCTGTCCTTTGTCAGTTTCTGGTCGGATTACAGCACGCCGTTGTACTTCCTGCGATCCTATCCGACGCTGGCGCTGGCTCTGCTCAACTACACCGAAACGGTCGGCACCTATGCCACCGATCAGATGGCGGCGTGTATTTTGCTGTGCATCCCCAGTTTGGTGTTGTTTGCGTGCTTTACGGAAAAATTCACCGGTAATTTGCAGATGGGAGGTATCAAAGGCTGATGAAAAGATCGGTTATAGCAATTGCGGCGGTGCTTTGCCTGCTGCTTGGTTCTCTGGCCTTTACTTCCTCGGCCAGCGTATCACCGGATAACTACCCGCATATCAAAAACGGTGAGATCGACCTGCTCGGTTATTTCGAGACCAAGGGCGCTTCCGCCAAATTGCAGGAGGAATCCATTGATTTCACCCTGACGGCGGAGACCGCGACCATCACGTTTGATAAGCCGCTGGTCGCCGACGGTTTCAATTTCCAATGGATCGGCGTCAACGACAGCGGTAAGAAACTGCAGGCGCTGACCCTCACCCTCGCCGACTCGGTGGATGCCGATTGTGCGCTGAAGACCACCTTCTCCCGCATCAGCGATACCGCGGTGGGCTTCAAGGTCAACGACACACCCCGCACCTATATGGTGGCCGGTAATCTGCACACGGTGGCGGATGCCAATTTCACCCTCATCTACAGTGAGGAGTCCCATTCGCTGACCGACGGTATGAACTTCACGGTGGTGGCCGATAAGTGCCAAAACGGCAATAGTTTTAACGGCTTTGCCTCCAACGCGGTGCGTATTTCGATGACCGTGACCGGCAAGACCGGCGCGACCTTTAGTCTCAAGTCCATCAACCGCCAGCGTTTCGGTACGGCGTTTGTGCAGGACAACGTCGCGCCGTCGGTGTACGTGCCGATGTCGCTGACCAAGGCGCTGTACAATTCCACCGTTACCCTGCCAAAGGCGAGCGCCTACGACGTGCTGGCCAAGAGCGCGACCTTGACGCTGACGGTCAAATCCCCCTCCGGTGAGGTGCTGAAGACGACCGACGGCACGTTGCTGGAAAACGTGGCGGGCGATCAAGAGTATAAGGTCAAACTGAACGAATACGGTGCTTACCGCGTGCAGTACGTTGCTTCGGACGGCGTCAACGCCACCCGTAGTATCGGCTATCAGATCGCGGTGGCGGATACCGGCGCTCCGATCATGAAACTGACCGAGGAGATCCCCGCCTTTGTGAAGGTCGGGGAGGCGATCCGCCTGCCGGCGGCGGAGATCACCGATAACGTCAGCGAAGCGGAAGCCTGCGTCTACTGGATCAACGTTAAACATCCCTGCGGAAAGATCACCGCCGAGAAGGATTCCTTCACGCCGGACGTGCAGGGACACTATGAGATCACCTACAGTTGCTACGATGAACAGGGCAACCTGTGCCGTCTGAAAACGACGGTGTATGCGGAGAAAGGAGCGGGCAAGTGATGAAGAAATGGAAACGCCTGACCGCGGCCGCACTCGCCGCCGCGATGCTCCTTTCGCTGTGTGCCGGTTGCCAAAACGGCGCCGGTAAGCCCCTTCCCGAAAAGACCCCGCAAAACGTCCGCCCGTCCATCGCCGAGACCAATCACGCGTTGCTCAAGGACGGCGCAAGCGAATACCAGATCGTGTTGCCGGAAAAGGCGACCGAAGTGGAAAAATTCGCCGCCAACGAACTGCAACACTTCATCAAAGAAGCCTCCGGCGCAACCTTGCCGGTGCGGACCGAGAGCGGCGACCCTTCCGGCGGTAAATACTTGTACGTCGGCAATACGGCCGCCTCGGTGGCGGCGGGTGTCGCCCCGACCTACGAGCAGGTGCAGTTTAACGGTTTTGTGATTCGGGTGGTGGAGGATGACTGCTACCTGCGCGGCTACGCCGATTACGGCACCCGCAATGCGGTGTATGAATTCCTGACCTATGCGTTTGATTACGAATGCTACGCGGCAGACGAGATCAAACTGCAAAAGACCAAATCCGCCAACCTGCTGGCGTTCGATCTGACCGTCACCCCGACGTTTGACTGGCGCGAGGTCAACTACGGTGAGATCATCCGCAATCCGGAGCAATGCTACCGGATGCGTTTCAACGCCACCGAGGAGATCTTCGTGTTGGGTCACCAGACCCACTGCTCGATGGACATCGTTGACCCGTACGTGTACGATTTCCGTTCGCAGAAATACGCCGATTGGTATGCGCATAAGACGTGGACGCGTGTTTCCACCGGTAAGGAATCGCCGGTACAACTTTGCTACTCCAATGCCGATATGGCGGAGGCGTACATTGAAAACCTGCTGGAAATGATCAAGGACTCCAAGGCCGGCGCGATGTTGCTGGGTATGGAGGACAACGTCGAGTGGTGCGAGTGCTCTGCCTGTACCGCCACCACGCAGAAATACGGCACCGCCGCGGCCATCGTCATTCCGTTTCTGAATAAGGTGCAAGCGGCGGTCGACGAGTGGTTTGCGGAAAACCGCCCCGGTGAGCAACCGACCCGTATGGTGATGTTTGCTTACTATGCCACCGTGGTGCCGCCGGCGAAGTACAACACCGCTACCGGTAAGTACGAGCCGATCGATGAGACGATGAAACTCAACCCCAACTCCGCCATTATGTTTGCGCCGATCAAGGCGGAATACGATATTCCGTTTTCCGAGTCGGATCCCACCGACGTCACCGGCCCGCACGGTCAGTTGCTCGGTTGGCGTTCTATCAGCGATACGCTGTATGCGTGGACCTACTCGCTGTTGCCGGCCAGCGGTCTGGTGTTTATGGACACGGTGGAAGTGATGCGGGATAACTACCAGTTGCTCTCGGATAACGGCACGATGATGCTGTTGGATCAGACCGACCACTATCAGCAAAAATCCAGCCCTGCTTGGGGTCGCGCCAAAGGCTATATCATGGCCAAGTTGGCGTGGGATAACACGCTGAACGTGGAGGAACTGCTCACCGATTTCTTTGCCAATTACTTTGGCGAGGCGGGGGAGACGATGCAGGCGCTGTTTGACCAGCAACGCGAATGGATGACCCACGTGTACACCGATCTCGGTGCGGAGGGTTATATCTGGGACGCTCTGGTGGAGACCAAGTACTGGTCTTATAACCAGTTGCAGAATTATCTGGCGCAGATCGATCAGGCGTATGCCGATATCGAGCCGTTGCAACAGTCCGACCCGACCCGCTACGCGCAGTTGTGCGACCGCATTCTGCTGGAGAGTATGCAGTACCGCTATCTGATACTGATGCTGTACTCCACCGAGTATTCGGCAGACGATCTGCTGGATATGCGTACCGAGTTCCGTGTGGACTTTGAACGCCTCAATCTGACCGCGCAGTCGGAGGGTGGCGACATCAACGAACTCTGGGCTCAATGGGGCTTGGAATAAAAGGAGGATGCCATAATGAAAAAGATCCTTGCAACCGTACTTTCGGCGGCGATGTTGCTGATGTTGCTGATCGTGCCGATGGCGTCGCTTACGGCCAATGCGGCCGGTAGCCTGACGCTTGCTTACGACAGTATGCCGGGCGGCAGTCATCTGTATATGACCTTTACCGCCGATGCGGAATTTACGCAGAAATACTATCTGGTGGAAGCCACCGTGGATGGTACCGCCAAGACCCTGCTGTTTGAGGTAGGTCCCGATTGGGCACCGACGAATGCCTTCGTTTGGAGCCTCAATGCCACCTCTTCCTTTGAGATCGCGGCCGGTGCGCTGTTCCGCGAATCGGACGCCGATTGGAACGAGATCGCCGGCGGTAAGCAGTTGACGCTGACCGAGACCTTCAAGATCGAAGGCAGCGGCGAAAACTGGACGCCGGTGGCGGATGCGCCGGCAATCGGTGATCTGACGCTTGCTTACGACAGTATGCCGGGCGGCAGTCATCTGTATATGACCTTTACCGCCGATGCGGAATTTACGCAGAAATACTATCTGGCGGAAGCCACTGTGGATGGTACCGCCAAGACCCTGCTGTTTGAGGTAGGTCCCGATTGGGCACCGACGAATGCCTTCGTTTGGAGCCTCAATGCCACCTCTTCCTTAGAGATCGCGGCCGGTGCGCTATTCCGCGAATCGGACGCCGATTGGAACGAGATCGCCGACGGCAAGCAGTTGGCCCTGACCGAGACCTTCAAGATCGAAGGCAGTGGTGAAAACTGGGCACCGGTGGCGGATGTGCCGGCAATCACCGAACTGGCGGTGGATACCACGCAGGGCACCGGTGGTTATATGGGCAGTTGGGCAAATGGCAATCAGGTCGTTTCCTCGGTCAAACTGGTCTCCTCGCCGGTAGTGGGCGGCGGCGCTTGGCTGACGCTGTACGGTCAGGTGGACGTGGCCGGTACCCCGACCGACGTGGTGGTGACCCTGCCGGATAACGGGGAATGGTGGTTTGGCTTCGATTCGTTGCCGACGGAGTACTCGGTATCGGCGGATACGGTGTTTGTGGCGGATAACGGCACGCCGTATTCCTTTACCAAAGACCTGACGGTCAATGCTTCTACCGGTGCGACCTATACCGATCCGGCGGTCGAGCCGTTGGATAAGACGTTTGTGTTCTACGATGCGGCGAACGACAACTGGCGCTTTACGGTCGAGGACGTCACCGGTCTGACGGCCGGTCAGTGGTATACCGCCGACATCACGGTGGACGGCGCGGCGCGCACGGTGTTGTTGGAATACTGCGAAGGCGTCGGCTTCTACATCTATAATCATTGCTTCGGCGCTACGCCGGGCAGTGCGGCCTGCCCCGCTTCGTCGGTGGAGATTGCGGCCGGTACGGTGCTGACCCCGATCAGCACGCCGGATGCCTCGGCGGTGGTTGCAGGCGGTCAGACGCTTCGCATTGCTGAAGCCATCGTGATCGCCAAGGAAGGCGACAACTGGGGTGCGCCGGATACCCGTCCGGTCATTGAGATCGATATGACCAACGACGACGTGAATGCCGATCATCCCGTCAACTACAACTCGAATAATAACCGCACTTGGATCTGGGTGCGTACCAACGAGGAACTGCCCGGTGCGGCTTGGACTGTGCCGGCCGGCACCGTGACCGTCAACGTGGACGGTGTGGACTACGCCGGTTGCATCGCGCAGAAACTGGACGATGCGGATAACAAGGGCTTCCAGATCATCATCAAAGACGTCAATTGCACCAATGCCTCCAAGATCACCATTGCCGCCGGCAGTGAATATGAACTGGAAGGCACCGTTCTCCGCTTTACCGAGGACTTCGTGTTGGAGCAGGTGAGCGGTATCTGGGGCAAGGAAGGCACCGTGGTGCCGCCGGTCGTCGGTGATCTGTCGCTGACCTACGACAGTATGCCGTCCGGCAGTCTGTATATGACCTTTACCGTTGACGCGGAATATACGCAGAAATATTACTTGGCGGCAGTTACCGTAGACGGCACCGTTAAGACCGTGGTGATCGAGATCGGTCCCGACTGGGCGCCGACCAACGCCTTTATTTGGGGCTTGAACGCCACCACGACCGTTGCGATCGCCGAGGGTACACTGCTTTGTGAGTGCGACCCGAATACGGGTACCGAGATCGCGGGCGGCAAGCGTTTGAAACTGACCGAAAAGGTCGAGGTGATCAACGTCGACGGCGCGTGGATGGATAAAGACGCTCCGCCGCCGGTGCCGCCGCTGGATCCGGTGGACGTGACGCTGACCTTTGAAAACATCAACGGCAACAACGACTGGGCGTTCTCCGGCGAAGGCACTCTGCCGACCGTCAACACTTGGTATGCGGCGATCGTCCAGTTGGACGGTGACGAGCGCACCCTGCTGTTTGAGTACGACGTGGCGAGCGGCTATTTCTACATCTATCACCACTGCTTCTGGAAGGTCCCCAACGACTCTGCCGACCTGTTGCCGGTCGAATCGCTGGTGCTAAACGAGGGTCTGGTGCTTAGCGCCCTGTCCTCGCCGAATGCGGAGGATGTCACCGAAGGCGGTCAGCCGCTCAAACTGACGGCGAAGGTGGATATGCAAAAGGCCGACGGCGTCTGGGCGGATCAGGAAGCGGTCATCGACCTGTCCGATGCGCTGGAAGTGGGCATCACCATCGAGCAGGTGGACGGTACCAACATCCTGTGGCTGAATGCCATGCTGGCCGACGGTACCGCGATTAAGGATATCTACGGCGACTGGACTTCCGCTTTCGGTACGGTGCGTCTGGGCACCTACAATGCCGATGGCACCGTCAACTGGACGGTGGATCAGGGCGCGATCTTCTCGCTCACCGGAACCTATTTCCATATGAGCAGTATCTCGCTGGCGAATTACGACGCCATCCAGATCGATGCCGGTACGGTGGTGTTGCCTGCGGCAACCTGCAACAGCGACCGCCCGATCGTCATCGCCAACAACTTCCGTATGGTGCGTGACGAGAATGACGAGTGGGTCATCGATGAGGAATTCACCGAGATTCCGGATATGGATGCGGGCAATACCGGTGACGGCGGCTCTTCGGTTCCGACCGGAGAGAAGTCCAACCTGCCGATCATTCTGGCGATCATCGCCGGTTTGGTCGCGTTGTTGGCGGTCTGCGGCGTGCTGGCTGTCAAGAAAAAACAGAACTAAAGCATAACACAACCCCGCCTGCCTTTTTTGGCAGGCGGGGAATGTGGCTTTTTCGGAGAGGTATATGGTTACTTGGGAAAACCGAGAATTTTTGGTCGACGGTCAGCCGGTCAAGTTGTTTGCCGGTGCGATCCATTATTTCCGCAGTTTGCCGGAAAAATGGCCGGAATTGCTCTTAAAACTGAAACAATGCGGGCTCAATGCGGTGGAGACCTATTGTGCTTGGAATCTGCACGAACCGGAAAACGGTCGCTTTGACTTTTCCGGTCGGCTGGACGTGGAACACTTCATTGAGTTGGCAGAGGAACTGGGGCTGTACGTCATTTTGCGCCCCGGTCCGTACATCTGCGCGGAGTGGGAAAACGGCGGCCTGCCGGCGTGGTTGCTTCGCGATGAGGGGATGCGCCTGCGCACCGACGACGGCGACTATCTGTCCTACGTCAAACGGTATTTCGATCAACTGATGCCCCGTCTGGTGCGGCATCAGCACCCGCAGGGCAAGGTCATTTTGTTTGCCGCGGAGAACGAATACGGCTCGTTTGGCAACAGTACCCGCTATATGAACACCTGCGCCGATCTCCTCAAGAGTTATGGGGTAGAGGTGCCGATCTTTACCGCCGACGGTAATCTGGAGATGTTCTTGTCCGGCGGTCATGCCGACGGTTGCTTGGAAGCCCTCGATTTCGGCTATGACGGCGGCAATCTGACCGATGAACATATCGACGTGTTGTGGCGCCGCCAACCGGATGCGCCCCCCTTCCACGTGGAATTTTGGATCGGTATGTTTGCCCATTGGGGAAGACCGTATCAGGGATACGATCTGGCCTACTACGAAAAAGAACTGCGTTGGCATCTGGAAAAAAATATCAATTTTAACCTGTATATGTTCCACGGCGGTACCAATTTCGGGTTTACCAACGGCGCGAATACCTTTGCCGATGACCCGCAAAACCGCCTGAAAACGACCTATTACCCCGACGTCACCAGTTACGATTACGATGCGCTGTTGACCGAATGGGGCGAGATCACCCCCAAGTACCGCTTGACTCAACGGTTGATGAGCGAGTATCTCGGCGTTTCGCTTCCCGAACCGGAACCGGTGCCGCTAATGGCGCTATCGGATATTCCGTTGACCGAAAGCGCGCCTCTGTTTGATAACCTCGACCGCATCGGCGGTCATCATACCTCGGCCTGTCAGCATTCGATGGAATATTATGGGCAGAATACCGGCTACATCCTGTATCGAACGCAGGTACAACCCCACCAAAATATCCATTTGCTGGCGGTGGAAGGGGTTGCCGACCGCGCCAACGTGTATTTTAACGGCGTGTGGCGCGGCGTCATCAGCCGTAACGACCGCGAGCAGTTGCTGGAGGTGTACGGCTGGATGGACGAGGGCGGTACGCTGGAACTGCTGGTGGAAAACCAAGGCCGCGTCAATTTCGGACGCACGATGGACCACGGTGACCGCAAGGGCATCTTAAAGCACGTGTTCATCCAACAAAAGCACGGCCCCAGCCACATTCTGTATAACTGGGAGGTCTACACCCTCCCGATGGACGGTCTGGACCGTCTGCAATACGGGGGAGAGGCACAGCCCGATTTACCGGTCTTCTACCGCGGCACCTTCCGCACGACCGAGAAGAAAGATTGCTTCATCCACCCCGATCATTTTACCAAAGGCTTTATCACGGTCAACGGTTTCTGCTTGGGCCGTTACTGGGAGATCGGACCGCAACGGTCGCTGTATCTGCCCGCTTCCATTCTCAAAGACGAAAACGAGATTATCGTTTTTGCGGAAAAACCGACCGCAACGCCGGTCATTTCTATCCGTGATTACCACGTTTTGGATGCGATGAAGACCGACGAAGGTCCGGTCACCATTATGTGAGGGGGATGCCTATGCGACGAAATATAGCGCTGTTGCTGGTCGTTTCCGTGTTGTTGGCCGTCTGTTTGTGCGGTTGCAACCGGCCGAAGGTGAATTACGGTATTCCGGCCTTTGATGCGGAAGAAAAGATCATCCGTGCCACTTGGTGGTGTCCTTCGCCGACCGAGGCGGAGTATCAGTTGTACAAGGATTGCGGGCTAAACACCGTTTTGCTGGTCAACCACAATTTTTGGCTCTTAGAGGATGGCGACACGTTGCGAGACGGCTACTATCTCGGCCACGTCCCCGGCTATGACGAGGAGACGATGACCGACAAGTCGTTGGCACTCGCCAAGAAAATGGGAATGTCGGTCATTCTGGCGGACGGAAACTACCTGTTTGGTGACGAGTACAACGTCTACGAAAAAAACACCATCGATTACAGCGCCTACAAGGATACGATCGTCGGTGTTTTTTCGGGGGATGAGCCGTCTGCCCCCCATATCCCCAAGGTGGCGGAAAACATCGGGAATGCTAAAAAATATTTTCCCGACGTACCGTATTTCTGCAACCTGTTCCCGATGTACGCCGACCCGACCGCTGCGTTAAAAGTCCGTGACTACGGCGAGTATCTGGACGCCTACCGCGAGCAGTATCTGTCCAAGACGACCGCTCCGCGGATGGTGTCGGTGGATTTCTATCCGTTTATGGATAATGCCGGCCATATGCCGAAATGGCTGCTCAATTACCGGTTGCTGGCGGATATGGCGGATGAATTTGACGCCGATTTCCACGTCTTTATCCAGACGGCGGACGGGGTCAACGGCAACTACGATCTGCAGACGCAAGAGCAGATACGCTTGCAGGTGAACGTGGCACTGGCCTACGGTGCGGACGCCTATTCCTACTACTTATACCAGCCGCCGACCGGTGGCTATAACTACGGTTTGATCGATCCGGAGGGCAAGCCTTCCCGCTATTACCCGATGGCGCAGGCGGTCAACGCCGAAGTGGCGTCGCTGGAATCGGCACTGCAACACTACGACCGCGTGGACACCCAGCCGGTGGCTCCCGATCAAACCGCGTTTTCCAGTGGTTGCTTCCTGTTTTACCAGCAGGAGCACCGTGAAAAACTGTACGAGCAATCGGCATTGCTGACCGAACTGACGGTGGATAACCGAATGCTGGTCACGTTGCTGAAAGACGACGCCGGCAACGAGGCATTCTACCTTGTCAACTACTTTGACGCCGGCACGGATGAGGCGTTTGAGGATGCCACCGCCACGCTGAAACTCACCGGTATGACGCAGGCGGCGCTGTACGGCACCGCCGACCGCCTGACCGGCGAGGTCACCGAATTGGAAGATCACGAGATCACCCTTACCCTCGCCCCCGGCGATGGCTGTTTGGTGATTCCGTATCGTTGATAGATTTTAAAAAAAGGAGCGAATTTTAATGAAGACTCATCTTTCTTCGCGTATTCTTTCCTTCGTTTTGGCGTTTGCCCTGCTGATCGGCTTGGTGCCGGCGCTTGGCAATCTGTTTGTGATGCCCGCCGGTGCGGTCAACATCGTCAAACCGCTGGGAGAGAATATGTTCCTGCAAGGCAATTTCGAAGGCATCGACCTGCGCGACTGGAGCACCAACGTCTCCGGCGTGAGCGTGCTGGATCAGTTGTCGGCGGATGCCGAGCATAGCGACGGTACCCGCGGCTTGAAGATCGTCACCGGCACCAACACCTCCGGTTTGCGTGCGACGGTGTACGGTCTCACGGCCGGTGCGACCTATCGTCTGGGCATCTGGGCCAAGGCAGGCACCGCCGATGCGGCCTCGCTCAAGGTCAACTTGCACCAGTGGACCTCCGCTTGGGGCAGTGACGTCAAGAGCAGCACCGTGCTGACCTCGGCGATCACCAACGAATGGGCGTTGTATACCTGTGAATTTACGATGCAGGTCAACCGCACCATTATTCAGTTTGACCTGATGAGCACCGCCGGTACGGTGTTGGCGGATGACCTGACCGTTGTCCGTATCGCAGACGTGCCGAGTGCGTATCTGGCACCTGCCTCCACCGAAAGTTACCTGCTGGGGACCGATCTCGGCTCCGCTCCGCGTACTTTTGAGGGTTGGATCGAGGTCAACGGCAGTCAGAGCGGTGCCATCATTGGCAACTACACCGGTACGTTGTCGGCTGAGAATGCCTACGGTGCCAGTTATGCCGTTCAGTACAGAGATAAGAAACTGGAACTGTGGTGGTGGGCCGGTAGCGGTCAAGGCCCGCAGATCCGCCTGCCGTTTAAGGCACTCGCCCTCCCCACCAATGAGAAATTCCACTTTGCGATCGTCAGCGATGATGCGGCCGGCACGGTTACCTGCTACATCAACGGCGGTACTGCCAACGGCGGCAGTCAGCAGACGCTGACGGTGGCGGATTATAAGGCCAGCGACCTGTACACTTGGGGCGGTGCGGCGTTCTCGAATACCTTCGCGCAGGTGAAGACCGAGACCATCACCCACGCCATCGGCGCGACCCGTCCGCTCCGTATCGGCGGCAACTCCACCTCCACCAACCTCGCCGGCACCAAGATCTATTCGCTGGCGATGTTTGACTCCGCCCGTACGGAGAAGGATATCGTGCTGGATATGGCGCGTGTGCCGTATGAGTCGGCCGACTTGGCCGCGGCGTACGATTTCACCGCCTACGGCAACGAACGCTTGGAGGATCATTCCGCCAATAACAACCATCTGGTCTATTCGGATGGCACCAATACCGAAAACTACGACGTCAGCGGTATGTCCTTTGATGCCAACGTCACTTGGACGACCACCGAAACGCTGACCGCTATCCCAACCACCTATACCGCGTCGGTCAACCTGCCCGCCGACCTCAACGATTATATTTCGGGCGGTATCATCATCGGTAACGTCGGCAACCGTGCCGCCTCCAGCAACTCGGTGTTCAGTTTCGAGGTGGCGGCGATGGGTCAGCCGCGCGTATACTGGAACAGCAAATTAAACGGCAAGACCAACCTGCTGTTTGACGAGATCGACCTGCGTACCGGCGTGTGGACGACGGTCACCGCGACGATCGATACCGCCGCTTCCACCGTTACGGTGACCGCCGGCGAGCAGTCGCAGACCCTGTCTTTCACCAAGGCTCTGCCGCCGTTTGATCCGTATACCGCCTCCGATTCCAAGGGCGAGTATCAGCAGGAGACCGGTTGGATGCCGCTGACTGTCGGCGGTGACACGGTCGACGGCAACGTCAATTATTTCCGCGGTAAGATCGCGTCGGTCTCCGCCACCTATGCGGACGGCAACGAGGCGCTTTCTTACACGCTGACCGATACCGATGCGGACGGGCTGGTGGCCAACCAACTGTGGATCCGCGAGGTAGAGGAACCTACCGACTACGAATATTCGATGGTGACGGTGGGTGATACCCAGATCATCAACTGGTACTATCCCGAAGCGTTTGGCCCCATTTACGATTATATTGCCGCGCAGGCGACCGCCGCCAACGGCAAGATGTCGATGGTGATGGGTCTGGGCGATATCACCGAAATGGGTACCGCCGAAGAAGAGATGCAACGTGCCAATGAGCACATCAGCAAGTTAGACGGCTTGGTGGAATACTCCCTGATCCGCGGCAACCACGATTCGCCGGCGTATTTGGAGAAATACTTCGGCTATGCCCGCTATAAGGATAAACTGGGCGGCTCTTGGGACGGCTCGGCGCTGAATACGTGGCGCACCTTCGTCGCCGGCGGTGTGGATTATCTGCTGTTGACGCTGGAGTACTACCCGAAGGATGCTGCGTTGGAATGGGCGGCGGACGTAGTCGCGTCCCACCCCAACCATACGGTCATCGTCAACACCCACGCCTTCCTTGATTACAAGGGCGATCTGCTGACCAACCGTTCCATCAACTCCTTCACCACCGGTCCGGCGGGTGATCCCGATACGTCGATGTGGGATATCCTCATCAGCCAGTACGATAACATCCAGTTGGTGCTGTGCGGCCATATCTCCAACCAAGGCGTGACCCAGACCGTTTTCCCGCGTGAGGGTCTGTCGGACGTCACCACGATGCTCATTGACCCGCAGGGTATGGATGCTTCGATCGGTGCTACCGGTATGATCAATACCTTCTATTTCGGCGCCGAAAAGGCGGACGGTACGGTGGATATCGATGTGGTGACCTACTCCACCGCTCGCGGCGAGTACTACGGCACCGATTCGCAGTTTACCACCAGCATCAAACTGGCGCCGAAGGCGACCGCCACCGACAGCGGCAACATCACCCTGTCCGGTGATTTCACGGTCAACAACAGTAACAACGTCACTTCGGTCACCATGCCGTACACCGGCACCACCACCGCGCCGGCGTGTACCCGTTTTGCGGGTCAGGTGACCGATCTGGCCGACAATTCCGTGTTAAACGCCGAACTGGTCATCAACGAAGACGGCACCGCGACCGTCAAATACCCGACCTCGGTGGCTCCCGAAAAACTGCTGGTGAAGGCCGGAACGGTGTTCACCTCGTTTGATAACACGATGACCGTCACCGTAACGGCGGACTACAACGCTACGTTGCTTTCGTGGGTGGAACTCACCCCCGATAACTTCCATATCTGGGCGGGCGGCGGCGCGGCCGATCAGGAAAACCGTTGCTTCGTCTATTTCTACAGCGAAGATCTGAACTACGATCCGGGTACTTCGAAGTGGGAGAATTTCTCTCCGCAGAATCTGCCCATCCTCATCGACGGCGAGACCCACAATGCGCTGGTCATCGGTGAGACCCCCAACACCACCGCCGACCCGTATCCGGTGGCGATCATCTATCTGTACGAATCCACCGTCGGTATCGACGGCATTCTCGCCAATTCCAACGAGATCGTGATCCCGCAGGGTACCGAACTGAAATCTCCCGACGGCAAGACCGGCATCCGCTTTACCAAGGCGGTCGGTCTGCATAAGGTCAACGGTTCGTGGTCGGTGTACGACCCGTCCCTCGTCCCGTTTGAGGTGGAGGTTACCTTTACCGGTGCGACGGTCAACGACAACGGCACGATGTACCTGCCGGTAGTGACCGGCGACGGTTCGGCCATTATGAACACCTACGGCGATTGGACCACCGCTTACGGTTCGGTGTGGGTAGACGACGTGGAGAAGACCGACGTAGGCTATTCTATCACCGGCAACACCTTCTACTTCGGCGGTCTGGATATGAACAACGTCAGCAAGATCGAGTTCAAGGCCGGTACGGTGCTGACTCCGGCGGACGATTGCCTCTCGAAGGAACCGATCGAGATCACGAACGACCTCGTTTTGGTCAAGACGGACGGCGTCTGGGCGGAATACGACCCGAACGCACCGGTACTGGAAGATCACACTCCGATCGGTCCGAATCTCCCCGACGGCAAGACCAATCTGGTCACCTTCGGTAGTTTTAATGCCGCTTCCGGCTTTAACATCAACGGCAATGGTGCCGTGGAGAACGGTATGCTCCGTATGGATATGACCGGTGCCGACGATATGGCTTGGTTCCAACTGCCGGTGACCGCCGGTAAGACCTACCGTATGTCGGTGTATATGTGGGTGACCGCCGATGGCGATATCCGCATTGACGGTGAAGCCTCCGGTCACATGACGGCGTATCAGAACCATATCTATTCCGCTTCCAACGCCATCGAAGGAAGCAGTCTGTATGCGGCGACCGACGGTTGGGTGGAGATGGTGTACGAATTCACCGCCGAAACGACCGCTACGGCGAACATTTACTTCGTCCGTAACTACTATGGCGGTAGCACCACCGTGTATCTGGACGATCTGTGCATCTACGACGTCAACGAAGAGGACGTCAGTTACACCGATATCGACTTTGACGTGGAGACGGATATCGTTACCTCGGTTGCGTATAACAGCAATAACCACCGTACCTATCTTGTGTTCCAGTCGGCGGCTACCCTGCCGGTTACCGATTGGTCGGCATACAGCGGTACCACCACCGGCAAGATCATCGTAGACGGTGTGGAGCATACCGTCACCTTCTATGCGGCGGGTATGGACAACGCCAATCAGGTGCAGTTGTACGTTGGCAACAACAACCAGACCGACTTTACCACGGCGGATGAGATCTTCATTCCGGCCGGCAGTGTGTTCACCTTCGGCAAGAAAAATCTCCGCTTCACCAAAGACTTCCACCTGATGAACTTCGGTGGCTGGCAGAAGTACGATGCTTCCAAGATCCCGTCCGATCATACGGCCACGGTTGGTCCCAACCTGCCGCTCGGCCACACCAATCTGGTGAACTTCGGCAGTTTTGATGCCGCCACCGGCTTTAACATTGCCGGCAACGGTGCGGTGGAAAACGGGATGCTTCGTATGGACATTACCTCCACCGATGACTACGCGTTCTTCAGCAGTGCGGTGGAGACCGGTAAGACCTATCGTCTGTCGGTGTATATGTGGATCACCGATTATTATAATATCCGCATCGACGGCGAAGCCTCCAACAACAAGTCCACCTATCAGAACTACATCTACTCCAATGCCAATGAGATCGCCGGCGAAAGCCTGAAGGCGGCAACCGGCGGCTGGGTGGAGATGGTATACGAATTTACCGCCGAAAAGACCGGCACCGCCCACTTCTATTTCGTCAAGAACTACTGGGGCGGTAACGCCACCGTGTATTTGGATGACCTCTGCTTCTATGACGTCAACGATATTCAGAAGCAGACCATCTCCATCCAGAAATTCTCTTGGGCGCACAGCAACATCGTCGGTGTGAATATGGGCAACTACGATGAACTGTCCGCCACCGCGTGGTGGAGCAACTACGGCGGCTCCAATCCGTATTTCTACGCCAACGGCGAGGTATACCTCGACGGGGCGGAGACCCCGACCTCGGTGCGGATCGCTCTGCCGGCCGGCACCAACAACAATATCTTCTTCTACGGTATGCCGGCCGATGACGTGGCTGTGACCATCCGCATTCCGGAAGGTGCTGAGTTTACCAGCGAAGCGGGTGAGGTCATTTTGGTGTTCGATAAGGAATACGTTATCGAAAAGACCGCCAAGAACGCCGCCACGGTGGCGGAGAATTCCACTAAGTTTGCGGAGTATAACGTCACTCTGTCTTCGGATATGAAGGTGGGCGTGCGTATCGATCCGGCCAACGGCGTGTCGCTTGCCGACCTGACCCTCACCTATACGGTGGCGGGCGGTGCGGCCCAGACCGCTGAACTGATCGACGGCCTGTTCTACTGCAACGTGCCGGCGAAGGATATGACCTCCGAACTGGTGCTGACTCTGCAAAATGCCAATTCGCAGGTGCAGACCTCCGCTATCGCCACCACCACGTTGCGCGCGTATGCGCTTGCCTTGCTGACCGGCGAGCAGACCGAAGCGGTGAAGTCCACCGCCAAGGCGATGCTCAACTACGGTGCGATGGCCCAGAATTACTTTGGCTACAACACCGGCTCGCTGGCTAACGGGGATTACGCCTACACGCAGGATCAACTGGATGCGGCCGATCCGGGTGAGGTCTCCGGTGTGCATGCCGATACCGATAGCCGACCGGAAGCCTATGCCGGTGCGTCGTTGCTGTTGCAGAGCAAGGTCGGTATCCGTCTGTACTTCAAGGAAAACGTCGGCGGCAACCTGACCTACAGCGAGTCCCGCGATCTGTACTACTACGAATTTGCGGGCATCGGTGCGGGTCAGTTGGCAACCGAGCAATCGGTGACCATCGACGGTGTGACCTATACGGTCAGCGTGCTGTCGATGGCGCGTCAGGTCATTGACGGTGACAAGTACAGCGACGCTTTCAAGAACTTGATGAAGGCGATCACGCTGTATGCGGACGCCGCCTCGAAACTGTAATAAGGGGGAATGACCGATGAACCGTTGGTATGAAAGTCCCGAATTGCTGATCATTCCGCTTGTGGCGGTGCAAACGTTGCAAATAAGCGGTGATGACTGGTACGAGGAAATTCCCGAAGACGACGAGACCGAATTGATGTAAACAAAAAAATTCCCAAGGTGTCAAAACCTTGGGAATTTTTTCTTTAATATTCGATGCGGTAGTTCTCGCCGGTCACACCCGGCCAAAAACCGCGGCTGACCAAGTCTTGATTATCGACGTGTGCCAGCAACCACTTGTTTTTATCGCAATCGGTGCGATGTTGCTTCGGCCCGTCCAGAGGGGTGTTGGTGCCTTTCGGCAACGCCACCACCATCCGGAAACCGTCTGCGCTTGCCTCGCAGGGGCAGTAATGCAACGTGGTCGCGTAGGTCTCAAAGGCCGTTCCTTTCGGTGCGTAGAAAGCAACGCATCGGCTGCTGTCGATGGAATCGTTTTTGTCCATCTGCTGCCGCAAGGCGACGATGATGACAATGTCGGTGATCGCCACGTTGATCTCGCTGGAAGTGTGCCATTCGAGGGCGTTTAAGTAATTGCTGTGCCCCCAACAACAGCCGATCTGAGTCGGCAACTCACCAAAGTAACGCTTGGTGATGTCGGCGGCAATGGGCAACGCCTCAAAGGCCGGTGTGGATGCCTCATATTTCGAGCCGCTTGCCGGCATCGGCATCGCCTCGCCGGCGGCGATGATACCCGCCACGTCCAGATCGGTCACCACCCGACCGTACATGGCAAACTCCGGATCGGTCACCGCATACACCGGCAACCGGTTTTTTTCTTGCAGATCTTTCAACATACGTATTCTCCTTTGCATCGGAAACTATCCCTATTATACCACATTTTAATGAAAACGCAATACCGCGCTTTAATCCGTTAAAAACTTTTTTAAAAAAATGCAAAATAAAGGTTGTAATTTTCGCCGGCATATAGTATAATCTGTATAAAGCCAAATCTTATACGTGTAAGATTTTGTGCAAATTTACCTTATCTTGTCGTGAATATGACGGATAAGCGCGAAATAGAAAGGGCGTGCTGAAAATTGAAAACCTATGGTGCAAAAAACATTCGTAACGTGGTCCTAGCCGGCCACGCCGGCTCGGGCAAGACCTCGCTGGCGGAGGCGGCTTGCTACCTGACCGGTCTGCTCGACCGTTTGGGCAAGACGGCCGACGGCAATACCGTTTCGGACTTCGATCCGGAGGAGATCCGCCGTCAAGTGTCGGTATCCGCTTCGCTGGTGCCGATCGAATGGAAGGACACCAAGATCAATTTTATCGATACTCCCGGTCTGTTCGACTTTGTTGGCGGCCTGCGTGAGGGCGTCCGTGCGGCCGGTTCGGCGGTCATCGTCGTCTCGGGTAAGAGCGGTGTCACTGTCGGCGCGGAAAAGGCGTTTGCGGCGGCACAGAAGAAGGGCATTGCCAATATCTTCTTTGTCAATAAGTTGGACCGCGAGAGTGCCGATTTCTACAAGGTGTTTGAAGAACTGAAGACCACTTTCGGTCCGATGGTCTGCCCGTTGGTCGTACCGCACGTTGTCGACCACAAGGTGCAGTGCTACGTCAACCTGCTGACCTATCAGGCGTATACTTATAAAGACGGCGTGGCTACGTCTGTCCCGATTCCGGATATGGGTCACCGTTTGGACGGTCTGCGCACCGCCATTTGTGAGGCGGTCGCCGAGACCAGCGAGGAACTGATGGAGAAATACTTCTCCGGCGAAGAATTCACGCCGGACGAACTGATCACCGGTCTGGCGCACGGTGTCCGCACCGGCGAGATCGCGCCGGTCTTCTGTGGCTCGGCTACCGAACTGGAAGCCATCGACCAGTTGCTCACCGGCTTGCTCTGGCTGGCTCCGTGGGCGGAGACGGTCGCCGGCGAAACCGGCAAGGGCGCACACGACGAGCCGGTCACCCTGCCGGTCGACGAGACGGCCGAAACGGTTGCCACCGTCTTTAAGACGGTCATTGACCCGTTTGTCGGCAAACTCCTGTACTTCAAGGTCATCAGTGGTAAGGTCATGCCGGATATGACCCTGCTTAACACCCGTACCGGTGAGACCGAAAAACTCGGTAAGTTGTTCTGTGTCCGCGGTAAGAAGCAGACCGAAGTGCCGTATGTCCCCGCCGGTGATATCGGCGCGGTGGCGAAACTCGCCATGACCGGCACCGGCGACACGCTGTGCTCGCCGTCCCGTCCCATCACTCTGCCGGGCGTGCCGTTTGACGAGCCGTGCCTGTCGATGGCGGTCGCTCCCACCAAGAAGGGCGACGAAGAAAAGGTCGCTTCGGGGCTTTCCCGTCTGGCGGAAGAAGATCCGACCATGCGCTTTACGCAAAACGCCGAGACCAAGCAGATGATCCTCTCGGGTATGGGCGAACAGCATATCGACGTCATCGTTTCCAAACTGAAATCCAAGTTTGGTGTCGAGGTGGCGTTGTCCGCGCCGCAGGTCGCCTACCGTGAGACCATCCGCAAGAAGGTCAAGGTGCAGGGCCGCCACAAGAAACAGTCGGGCGGTCACGGTCAGTTCGGTGACGTTTGGGTCGAGTTTGAGCCGTTCGATACCGAGGAACTGGTCTTTGAAGAGAAGGTGTTCGGCGGCTCGGTGCCGAAGAACTTCTTCCCCGCCGTTGAAAAGGGTCTGCGCGACGCCGCCAAGGAAGGCGTGCTCGCCGGCTTCCCGGTCGTGGGTGTGAAGGCCACGCTGGTCGACGGTTCGTATCATCCGGTCGATTCTTCCGAAATGGCGTTTAAGACCGCCGCTTCGCTGGCGTATAAGGCCGCGATGCCGGAGGCCGGTCCGGTGTTGCTGGAGCCGGTGTGCAACGTCAAGGTCTACGTCCCGTCGGATAACACCGGCGACATTATGGGCGATATCACCAAGCGTCGCGGCCGCGTGCTGGGTATGACGCCGGAGGATAAACTCACCTGCATCGAGGCGGAAGTTCCCGAGGGTGAGATGGGCGACTACGCAACGATGCTTCGTTCGTCGACGCAGGGTCGCGGTTACTTCACCATGGCGTTTGAACGCTATGAGGAAGCCCCGATGGCGGTTGCCGAAAAGGTGGTCGCCGCCCGTAAAGCCGCAGAATAATACCAAATCAAAACCTCCCGTGGATCTCTCCACGGGAGGTTTTCTCTTATGCTTGCAGATGGACGAGATGCGCCACACCGGGGATGCTTTCTCCTTGTTGGTTGAGGGTGGGGGACATCAGCGCGCCGGTGCTCATGATCAGCAGGTCCGCGATATTGCCGGACTCCATCTGCCGCAACAGATGCCCGCACAGTACGCCGGCCGAACATCCGCATCCGCTTCCGCCGGCGTGGACGTCCTGCCGTTCTCGGTCGTAGATCATCAATCCGCAATCCTTGTGCCGGTCGGCTATGGGATATCCCGCTTCCGCCATCAACTCACAAAGCAATCGACTGCCGACGTAGCCGAGATCGCCGGTAACGATCGACCCGACGTCTTGCGGTGTTTTTCCGGTGGAGGCAAAATAGCGGATGAGCGTATCGGCGGCGGCCGGTGCCATACACGCGCCCATATTGTTGATGTCGCAAATGCCTTTGTCCACGATCCGACCGGGGCAGACCTCGGTAATACGCACCCCGCTTTCGGCGCGCCCGAGAATGGCCGCTCCGGCGGCGGTGGCGGTCCATTGCGCCGTCGGCGTCCGTTGTCCGCCGTATTCCAGTGGAAAACGAAACTGCCGTTCTGCCGAGCAAAAATGCGATGAGGTGAGCGCGGCTACCCGTTCGGTACCGCCGCTTTCCATAAAAACGGAGGCGACCATCAGCGATTCGGTCATGGTCGAGCAGGCACCGTACAGGCCGATTGTCGGTACGCCGATATTTCGCAAATGATAGTGCGAGGCGGTGCATTGATTTTGAAGATCTCCCGCAAAGATGGCCTGCAGATCGCCAGTCTTTAGCGAGGCTTTGGCCAGCGCCCGCGACAGCGCTTCTCGTTGCATGGCGCTTTCTGCTTTTTCCCACGAATCCTCCCCGAAACTGGTATCCAGAAATACCGCATCAAAATCCGCCGCTAACGGCCCTTCGCTCTCTCTGCGCCCGCCGACCGCCGCATGCCCGATAATAACGGGCGGTCTTTCCAGCGCGATCACGCTGTCTCCCACACGAACCGCCAAACCGATCCCTCCTTTTTGTGTCGTCATTAGATTTCTCTCTCCTTTTGGATTTTATACATTTACATTTGTGCAGAGATGTGTTACAATACCATCGGAGTTTTGTTTATACGTGCAGAGGAGATGAGAAAAATGAATTGGCGTTTTTCGCTGGAGGATTATCCGTCCGCCCAAACCGAAGCGGATCGTCTTCGCCTGCGTCGGTTGTATTACCGTCGGATCGTGCGGCTTATCGTCTTTTTTCTCACCGTGATCGTACTGGCGATTGGCTTATGGTTGCAAAATCGCGGTTACTTTTATGTGGTGACTGTGCTGATGATGATACTCCTAACGTTGTTGAATACCTCGTCCGATCGTTACTTTTTACTGCGGATGCGACGCACCGAGTCACCCCCGCCGCGCGTCATAGACGATCAGGTGATCGGTGCGGCATTATGGAAACCGGTCGCGGACGGCTTTCGCCTGTTTTTCCGCCTCGCCGGCGGATGGGAACTGTGTATGTTGCTGTTGCCGCTGTATGCGATGCTGTGCAATGGCGCCGCCTACGTTGCCGAGAATTATTTTGGTTTTTTGGTGATGCAATTGCTGATGGTACCGCCGATGCTGATCGTGGGGATATTGGCTTTTTTTCGCAAACGCCAGATGCACGCTTTGGCCGCCAGCGGTCGCGTAGAGGTCGTCTATGGGGTTCTCAGCGCACAAGAGAAAGAGGAGTACCCTGAACGCCCCGATGAATACTTTTTGGTGTTTTACGAGTTGGGAAAGTACGGTATCCAGCGGATGCGGGTAAGAGAAGCGGCGTTTTTGGAGTCCGAACCGGGGCGGGATGCGTACTATCTGTTGTTGACCAAACACGGCGAAAAATATCGCCTGCGTGCGGCGTTGCCGGCGGATAAATGGTTGCGGGAGGAACCAAAATGAGAGTTTGCGACCTACATACGCATTCCCATTTTTCAGACGGCAGTTGGTCACCCAAGCAACTGATCGCCGAGGCCAAACGCATCGGTCTGACCGCTTTGGCGCTGACCGACCACAACACCGTCGCCGGCTTGCCGGCATTGCTGAAAGCAGCCGAAGGCACCACCGTCACGGCCATTCCCGGCTGTGAGTTTTCGGTGGACTATCGGGGAAAGGAACTGCACCTGCTGGCGTTGTTTATTCCGCCGAAGCATTTCCAAACGATCGCTGACCACCTACAAGAGGTCAACGACCGTAAGGTGCAAAGCAACCGTGATCTTTGCGCGGCACTGACCGCCGCCGGCTATCCGGTGGACTACGATGCGTTGTGCCGCCGTTTCCCCAAAAGCCGTATCAATCGGGCACATATCGCCGAGGTACTGACCGAAAACGGCCACACTCAATCGGTCAAGTACGCATTTGACACGTTGCTACATACCGATGCCGGCTATTACGTTCCGCCTCCCCGCCCGACGGTAGAGGAGACGATCGCCTTCGTGCGAGAACTGGGGGCGGCACCGGTGCTGGCACATCCTTTCCTGCAACTGGACGAGCCGCAATTGAGGGAATTCCTGCCCTCTGCCAAACAAGCCGGCTTGCTCGGGTTGGAGGTCTATTACACCAAATACGACGAAGCGACCACCCGCTGTGCCTGTGAACTGGCGGCGGAATTTGAACTGCTCCCCAGCGGCGGTAGCGACTTCCATGGCGACGCGAAACCGGACACCAAACTGGGGGTCGGGACCGGTCAATTGGCCGTCCCCACCGTGTGGGCGGAAGTGATCGGCCGTGCGGTACGCTGATCAAATAAATCGGAAAAACGACTCTGAATCGTAAAATGAAATGGAGGGATATCTATGAAGAAGATCTTAGCGTTTCTTTTGGCAATGATTTTGATGTTTGCGCTGGTTGCGTGCGGCAACAGCGGAAACGGCGACCAGACCGGCGGCACGACCACCACGGCCTTTGTTAAGCCGGAAAACTATGCGGCGGTGTTGCAACTGACCGTCAACCCGCAGTTCCGCTTGTATCTGGATGCGGCGGGCGTGGTGCTGGCGGTGGAGTATGCCAACGCCGATGCCCTTTCCTTGAAGAATGAGATGACCGTTGTCAGTGCCGGCTACGAGGCGGCGATCACGACCATTTTGACCACCGCCAACGATGAGGGGATGGTCAAGACCGATGCGGTGGTGCAACTGGAACTGATCGAAAAGAAGGACAACGCGCCGGCGGATCTGTTGGATAAGTCCGAAACGGCGGTGAAGAACCTGTCGGTGACCCTGAATCTGTCGCTGACGGTGCAGGTGATCGCTCAGCCCGCCTCGACCGCGTCCTCTACAACGACCACGACGACCGGCACAACGACCACGACAACGGCTGCAACGACAACGACCACGACCACCACGACGAAGGCGACGACCACCACGACGGCTGCACCGGCGAACAAAAATCCGAAGACCGATCTGGAGTTTGATCTGGAGTACATCGGTAATTTCATCGACCAAGGAAGTATGCTGGATGCCTCTGCACTGCAGTTTGAATCGGTCGAAGGCGGCGTCTGTGTCGTGACTGCCCGTATGTTTGAGGCGGAGCGGTCCGACCCCAATCAAGTGCCGTTTGAGTATTACGGTAAGCAATGGTATTCCGTTGGCGGCGGTCTCGATCCGCATTATTATGAATTGACCGCTACCGAGATCATTGTCAAGGGCAGTTTGTGGGGCGATAACCCCGATGCGGTCAATATTCGCTTAGTATTGCAGGCGGACGGTACGCTCAAAGTAACCGAGGTCTGCAGTGATCTGATGGAGCGTTTCCCCGTCGGTACGGTGATGAAGATCTATTTCCGTTGAAAGAGGTTTGCTTATGAAACGATTTGTTGCGATATGGCTGACGGTGGCGCTGCTGTGCCTGCTGTTTGGCTGTGTTTCCCATGATCCCAAAACGGACGGGGACGGGACCACCACCTCCACCAAAGCCACGACTACGGCGCCGACCAACAATCCGCAGGTCGGTTTGAAATTTGAGCAGGAGTACGTCGGTACCTATCGCGAAAGTGCGGACTTGTTGCAGACGACTACCATCCGCTTTGATCCCAACGAAAAAGGCAGTTGTATTCTGACCGATTACTGGTATTATTCGGAAGAGATTTTCCCGAATCTGCCTCCGTTTGAACACGAAGGAAAGACCTGGTATACCGGCGGGAGCGGGGAAAAGAAGTATTTCTGCGAACTGACCGACGGTCAGGTGGTCATCAAGGGTCGGCAGGACGGCACCACCCCGAATGAGATCACGGTGAGTTTGGTGTTGCAACGGGATGGTACGTTACGCGTGACCGGTACGGCTCCGGATTTCGCCGAACGCTTCCCCACCGACTCGTTACTCAAAATTGCGGAATAAGGAATGAAAAACACAAACCGGTTCGACCAAAGCGGTCGAACCGGTTTGTGTTTTGCTCTCAAATTGGGTTTGTCGGCATTGGCTTCTAAAAAAGTATTTACATCAAATAGACGATATGATATGATAAAATCAAACGGAGGTGCTGGTATGATGGGACTGGTCGTTCTGATTGTTATTATAGTCGTGTCGTTCGTTTTGGCTATTTTTGCCTTTTCGGGTAAAGATATTATTCTTGATGACGCTTATATTAAGGCGTCGGAAGAAGAACGAAAAAATATGAATAAGCAGGCCTATCGTTTGCAAGCCGGCATCATTTTTCTCTTCATCGTGGCGATGTCTCTGTGTAACGCTATACGCCTTATTACGCAGATTTCGCTGTTTGGATATCTGGCCGGCGCGATGTTGCTGATCGGAATTGTCTATGCCATCGTTTCGCACTACCAACTCAAAAAGAAGTAAAAGATGCGCCTCTCTTTCATTTGACTAATAAGATAGACAATGCAACCAAAAGACGACTCTGTCAAGGAGGAAATCTTATGAAGAGAAGGAAGAAGTGGCTGAATAAACTGTTGATTCTGGCCTTATCGGTGCTCGTTTTGAGCGGGTGTTCTCGCGTAGATGTTTCCGATGCACCGGCGACTTTGACTTATAGCCCTTATGGGGAAGATATCGAGATTACGTTGACGGAAGCAGAAACCGCAGAACTGGTGAGAATATTCGATGGCAAGGCAACGCCCTTTGAGATCGGCACGCCGGCCTGTGGTTTTAGCGGTGAGGTTTCGATACAGATCGGATTACAGCGGTTTTGGATTGCTCAGGATCGGTGCGGTATTGTTTTTCACCAAAACAGTTTGCGCTATTTTTCGGTAAGCGACAAGGAAATCGAGTACATTCATCAGTTATTTCAAAAATACGGCGGAAAATTCCCGTGTGTCTAAAGCACGGCGCAGGTTTGTCGGCGCCTGTGTTCACACATCCTTGCTCCGTACATATTTACGCATCTTTTTCTCGCCCGCCTTTTAGCAAGCGCACCCTTATAGGCGTTGTCTAACGCAATAGACGGCGCTGTAAAATGGCGCTGGTATACGAGGTGGTGCATGGGGAAATCTTGTTAGAGGAAAGAATAGTGAAGCCAATTAAACAGGCGTGGTACTTAGATGAGGACGTACGGCTTGAAGGAACGGTGACCAAGAATCGGTTTTATACAGACAGGACGGTTTGTGGTGATAGGCCGGTTATTAAAGCGAATAGGAGGAAGGATGAATGAACTATCGGTCGGTTGATCTGGGAAATTTTGAATTTCACGATGCCTATTTTACCTTTGTCGGGTTTGCAAACGGCACCTTGACCCTCTCTGCCCGACACTTAAACATTCACAAAAACATAGATCAAAATCCTCTTCCTACGGATATGGAAATTGAATTGGCAACGATCACGTTCGAAGGATTTCGCATCGAATCGTTTACGGTTGGCGGTACGCGGGAAATGGATGCGAACGGAAAATGCTCTGCCGTTCAGCCGCCGTGTGTTTTTGAAGGTCAGGCGGCGAACGATAAGTTGTTCAACGAACTTCGCGTTGGCTCAACAATTTATGAATTTGGAATACTCGAAAACGGGAACTACTATTTTGATGGTGCGGGTGACGAACTTTGGTTTCAAACGCAGTTTCTGTTTAACTCGGCAATCGTTGAGTGGGACGCCTACCGTAAACCGGCGTGGTATGAAGAAAAATCGTTTAAGGTATAACCAAACAGGCTCGGCCGTTTCGGCCGAGCCTGTTTTATGGTATGCAGATATATCCTTTCGGTCACGGTCTGACCGATCGTTTGTAATCGTTGGGGGAGAGGCCGAACTTGGCTTTGAAAGTGGCTGTAAAATTGGAGAGGGAACCAAATCCGGAGGCAAAACACGCTTCCGATACCGAAAAGCCGTTGGCAAGCAGCATCCGCGCATAATTGGTGCGCAGTTCGCGCACCCGCTCCTTATAGGTCTGTCCGGTCACCTTACAAAACAGTTCGCTGAAATAGGATGGATTGTAGCCGGAAATGGTCGCCAACTGCGTCAGCGTGATGTGTTCGCGGAAATGCAACGTGATAAAGGAGATGGCTTTTTTGATTCCCTCCAACTGGTTTTTACCGGCACTTTTCCCTTTTGGCTCGGCCGTGTTCCGCGCAAAGCAACGGAGTATGTATTCCAAGAGTTGTGCGGTGCATTCGCCCTGACAGGCACACTCATGTTGCAAAAGTTGTGCCGCCATTACGAAGCGGTCAAATTCCTCTCCTTCCAAACGGCAATGCTTGTCTGCCTCCGGATGGGATAACCACGTGAGAATAGACGGTGAAAGGCAGGTCTCATCGAACGAAATATTGATCAGGTCCACTGCCTCATCGGTGTCTATACCGTGAAAGTCCACCGGCGTCAGAAGATACAGATCTCCTTTCTGAATCGGATATTCGGTGCCGTTATAGGTATGCACCGCTTCGCCCGAAAGAATCAATTCGATCTCAAAGTAATTGTGCCAATGTTGCGGCCATTTTCCTGTAAGATGCCGCTGTACGACGATGTGTTGTTGCCCCAGATACTGATCGGAGAGCAAACGATTCATATTTTGATAGAGTTTCATAGCCGTCACCCCTGCCTTTATTGTACACGGTTTTTTCGCTTTTTTCAATAAAATCCGAAAATTTCGTTTATTTATTCGGCTTTTTTCGTTGTATTCTATAGTGAACTTTTTGTAAAATGATCATATAAGGAGGGTTTGCCATGGAAACGATTTCGTTGAACGGTCGATGGGAACTGCGGGGAAGACCACAGGAAGGCCCCGATACCGAGATCTGCCTTCCGGCTGTCGTGCCGGGTTGTGTGCAGTTGGATCTGTCCCGAGAGGGGTATCTGCCGGCGGATCTGTTTATGGGGGAGAATATCCTGCAGACCGAAAAATATGAGGAATATGAGTGGTGGTATACCCGTACCTTCACCGCCCCGTCAGCCGGAGAAAACGTATATCTGGTGTTTGAGGGTGTGGATTGTCTGGCGGAGTATTACCTGAATGATCGGTTGATCGGTGAAAGCCGGAATATGATGATCTCTCACGAATTTCCGGTCGGTCACCTGCTGAAGGAGGGGGAGAACACCCTCACCGTGCACATTCGGTCGTCGGTGATCGCCGCCCATTATGAGAACTACTCGGTCACCGCGATGATGACTTGGGAAAATGCGCCGGTGCAGACCGCGCTCCGTCGCGCTCCGCATACCTACGGCTGGGATATTATGCCGCGTGCGGTCACGGCCGGTCTTTGGCGGGACGTGAAGTTGGAAGTGCGTGACAGCATTCGTCTGTCGCAATTGTTTTTCCACACCACCTCCACCACCTGTACCCTGCTGTACGAAGTGGAATCCAAGTGGTCGGATTTCAAGGATATGGAACTGGAGGCGATCGGCTATTGCGGAGACAGTTCGTTTGCTGTCCGTGTGCCGTTGACGACCGGCAAGGCCGGTCGGGTCGAACTGCCGATCAAAGACCCCAAGACGTGGTGGCCCTACGGCTATGGCGAAGCCAACGTATACGACGCCGTGGTGCGTCTGTATCAAGGCGGCCGTCCGGTGCATGAACAGACCGCTTCCTTCGGTCTGCGGACGGTGCAACTGGATCGAACCGACGTCACCGACGGAACAAGCGGCCGGTTCCGTTTCCTCATTAACGGCGTGGAAATTATGTGTAAAGGCTCCAACTGGGTTCCGTTGGATGCATTCCATTGCCGCGATGCCGAGCGTTATGACGAGGCGCTGGCGCTGGTCAAGGACATCGGTTGTAACATTCTGCGTTGCTGGGGCGGCAACGTGTACGAACAGCAGAAATTCTTTGATTTCTGCGACCGTAACGGCGTGATGATCTGGCAGGATTTCTCGATGGCCTGCCGTATCTATCCCGATACGGAGGACTTTGCTCGGCAGATCGAGCAGGAAGTGACTTGGGTCGTCAGACAGTTCCGCAATCACCCGTCGCTGATCTTATGGGCGGGGGATAACGAAGTGGATATGGTCATGCTCGCCTTTACCAAGCCGTCTGTCAACCGCATCACCCGCGAGGTCATCCCGCCGATCATTGCGCAAAACGATTTCAGCCGACCGTATCTGCCCAGTTCGCCTTATATTTCGGATGAGGTCTACGAGAAGCGTCCGGAGGTGAGTATGTCGGAGGATCACGTCTGGGGTCCCCGTGACTATTTCAAGAGTAGTTTTTATAAGGAAAGCCGCGCTCACTTTATCAGCGAGACCGGCTATCACGGTTGCCCGAGTTTGGAATCCATTCAAAAGTTTATTACCCCCGAAAAGGTGTGGCCTTATCACCATAACAGCGAATGGATCCTCCATTCCAGCGATCAGCGCGGCAACGATTACCGTGTGATGCTGATGGAAAAGCAGGTTCGTCAGTTGTTCGGTACGGTACCCACGACTCCGGAAAAATATATTCTGGCCTCCCAGATCTCGCAGGCGGAGGCGAAAAAATATTTCATCGAACGGATGCGGATCGGCCGTCCGCAAAAGACCGGCGTTATCTGGTGGAATCTGCTGGACGGTTGGCCGCAAATGTCGGATGCGGTGGTGGACTACTATTTCACCAAGAAATTGGCGTACGACTATATCAAGCGGTCGCAAGCCCCCTTCGTGATCGCCGCAGACGAGATCGCGAATTGGCGGACGCGGATCTTCGCCTGCAACGATACTCTGGAACGCAAGACCGGTCACGTAACGGTGACCGATGCCGAAACCGGAGAGATCTTGCTGGATACGGAATTTACTGCCAACGTCAACACTTCCACCTGCATCGGTGAGATCCCGCTGTTCTATTCCGACCGCAAGGTGTTGGTGATTCGTTGGGAGGCCAACGGCGAGACCGGCGTTAACCACTACCTGTGCGGTTATCCGCCGTTTGATCTGGATTGGTACGTGGCTTTGATGAAAGAATTGAGTGTGTAATATGACCATTTTAGGTTTTGATATCGGCGGCACCAAATGTGCCGCCACCGTAGCGGAGTGGGACGGTGCGGCGGTCATGCTGGGGGAGAAGGTCGGTTGTCCTACCGATCTGACGGTCTCTCCGACCGTGATGATCGACCGACTGATGGATCTGGCAGAACCGTTGCTGACGAGAAGGCCGGATGTGATCGGCATCTCTTGCGGCGGTCCGCTCGATCCGGTCGAAGGTGTCATTTTAGGACCGCCCAATCTGCCCGGCTGGGACCGTGTGGAAATCGTTTCGCAGATGCAAGACCGATACGGTGTTCCGGTCAAACTGCAAAACGATGCCAACGCCTGCGCGGTGGCCGAATGGAAATTCGGTGCCGGTCAGGGTTGCCGAAATATGGTGTTTCTCACCTTCGGCACGGGCCTTGGTGCCGGTCTGATACTGGACGGTAAACTGTACGAGGGCACCAACGGCAACGCCGGTGAGGTCGGTCATATCCGTTTGGAACGCTTCGGGCCGATCGGCTTTGGCAAACAAGGCTCGTTCGAGGGCTTCTGTAGCGGCGGCGGCTTGGCGCAACTGGGGTATATGCTGGCGGAGGAAAAGGTTCGTCAGGGCATTCGTCCGCTGTATTTTCCGGAGGGTTGCCTACCCGCCGACGTGACCGCCAAAACCATTGCCGAGGCCGCGTATGCGGGGGATGAGACCGCCTTGGAAGTGTACCGCACCTGCGGCCGCTATCTGGGACGGGGGTTATCGGTCATCATTGATCTTCTCAACCCCGAAAAGATCGTGCTTGGCAGCGTGTTTGTGCGTAGCCGTGACCTGCTGTGGGAGACCGCCGCGGCAGAACTGGAAGCCGAGGCGTTGGGATTGTCCGCCGCCGTTTGTCAGATCGTACCTGCCGCGTTAGGCGAGCAGGTCGGAGATTATGCCGCCGTAGCAGCGGCCCTGTCGGGAGGTATGGAATATGTTGAATGAATTACTGGCTCGTTATCCGCAGTTGTCTGTTTGCACCGAGTCGCTGACAGCGGCGGTTGCGGCGATGATCGCCTGCTACCGCAACGGCGGGAAGTTGTTGCTTTGCGGCAACGGCGGCAGTTGCGCCGATTGTGAGCATATTTCGGGTGAACTGCTGAAAGGCTTTTTGAAAAAACGGCCGTTGCCTGCCGAACAAAAGGCGGCCATGTCCGCGGCTTGTCCGTTGCTGGACGAGAGGATCTTGGATCAGTTGCAGGGCGGATTGCCTGCCGTAGCACTGCCGTCGCTGTCTTCGCTGAATACCGCTTTTGCCAATGACGTCGACCCGTCGCTGATGTACGCGCAATCGGTGTTGGCGCTGGGGAAACCGGATGACGTCCTGCTGGCGATCAGTACTTCCGGCAATGCGGAAAACGTCGTCGCCGCCGCCAAGGTAGCCAAAGGTTTGGGACTGACGGTGATCGCTTTGACCGGTGCCGGCGGTGGCCGGTTGGCACAACTGGCGGATATCGCCATTTGTGTGCCGGAGACCGAGACCTTCAAGGTGCAGGAACTGCACCTGCCGGTGTACCATTATCTGTGCGCCGCTATCGAAGCCGCCTTCTTTGCAGAATAACGAAAACAGGCTTGACCGAATCGGTCAAGCCTTTTCTTTTTGCCGGAGGGATTGTTCCGGATCAAAACGGACGTTAATCGACCGTTAAAACCACCTTGCCGACGTTCTGTCCTTTGTAGAGAATATCGTGTGCTTTTTCGGCTTCGGTTATGGGTAAGACCTGATAAATGGTGGGTTTGACTTCGCCCGATTCCACTTTAGGCCATACGTTCTTGACAAGATCGGCTAAAATTTGTGCTTTCACTTCGGGGGTGCGGGAACGAAGTGTGGAGCCGATAATGCGGACGTTTCGGACATAAATATTTTTCAGGTCAATCGTGGTCTTTTGTCCTGCCAACGCGGCAATCATGATCCAACGCGCACCGTGGCGCAGGTAGTGGATGCATTGGCCCATCATTTCGCCGCCGAGGCAGTCGATCGCCACGTCGACGGGATGTCCGTTTTCGAGTTCTTCTTTTAATACTTCGGCGATGTTTTCCTTCGTCGTAACCACCACGCGGTCGGCGTTTAAGTGTCGGATACGGTCCGCTATTTCGTCGGTCAAAACGGTCGTGATCACACGAATGCCAAAAGCCTTTGCCATCGGAATGATGACAGAAGCCAAGCCACTGGCACCGGCATTCATGAGCAGCGTATCGCCACTTTGGATCTTACCCTCTATAAACAGGTTTAAGTAAGCCGTTGCAAATGCCTCCGGTATGGCGGCCGCTTCGACCATAGAACAATTGTGGGGAACGGGCATCAGCATATCGTATTTCACGTTGGCGTATTCGGCATAACCGCCGCCGCCAAGCAGAGCGCAGACCTTGTCGCCCACTTTCCAGTCCGACTTTTTGGCGGCGATGGCGCCGACCTGCGTGATCGTGCCCGCAATTTCCAACCCCATCCATTCCGGACAACCGGCCGGTGGCGGATAATCGCCCTCACGTTGCATCAGATCGGCACGGTTCAGCGCCGCCGCCTCAATTTTCACAAGGCAGTCTTGCTCGCCGCAAACAGCGTCGGGGACGTTGTCCCATCGAAGACTTCTGTCGTCGTTTACCAGTATCGCTTTCATATTATACTATCCTTTCTGTTTTCAGTGAATGATCGTGACAAGTGTGTATCACAAAGTGACGGTTGCCGTATTTTTCAAGAAACTCTACCGATTTTTGGTTATCCACAGTTCGCTCATGATATACCACAAGCCTTTAAGATGGTTTTGTATAACGCCCGTTCATACTCGAGGGTATAAGGATTCTCTTTTTCCCCACGGACGTACTTCGCAAAGGCGGTCATCATCGAATCATATCGGGAAAAAACGTCACTGCTGACCGTTACGCCGTTATCACGGATAGGGAGAAGGGAACATTCTTTCTGATACGTTTTCATACCGAACAGAAACTCCGGCACGCCTTCTTCCAACGGCTTGATCTCCACCGTGCCTTTTGTACCCGAAACGACCAGTTGCCGCCGGCTAAAGCCGTTGACTTCGGTGGTATTGACTTTGGCAAACGAAACGCCGTTCGGATACTTGAAAACAGCCATCCCGAAATCCTCGGTACGGACCCCGTCTTTGCCTGTAGAGCAATTCAGAGGGATCACGTCCTCCGGCATCCCGTGTATCAATAGGATCAGGTCGATCAAATGACATCCCAAAAAGAACGTGACGCCGCCTGTAAACGTGTCATACCACTGCCGGAATTCTTTGGAATGAAAGATATTCATCTGCGCTTCCACGCTGATAATGTCACCCAACTCACCGTTTTTTACCTTTTGGATCAGTTCGCTGACAAACGGATTATAGCGGTACATATAGCCAAAGTGCAAAACGTTTCCGGTGGTTTCGGCTAAACGGATCAGGTTTTCAAACGCCTCCGGATCTTGACTGCCGGGCTTTTCGCAGTGAATATGCTTTCCGGCTTTTGCCGCCATCGTGGCATATTTCGTCAAATAGATCTCTTCCGTCTCAATGGCGACCGCTTCAATTTCGGGGTTGCTCCATATTTCCTCTAAGGAGAGTTCGGGATATCCCTCGAAATCTTTCATTTTTTCGGGGAACTTTTCTCTTTCCTTTTCGGGGAAGCAAAAGCCTACGATTTCAAAGAGATCATCCAATTTTTTCAGCGTATGAAAAATATCGTTTCCGTGGCTGTATACGCTTGTACCGATCTGCGCAATCTTGATTTTTTTCATTCGAAATCTCTCCAATCAAACTGGACAATCGGAAAGGTCTTTTCGTTGGCAAGACGCTCATAGATCTCTTTGACCTCTGCCGGAGAATGCGTTTCGTCTACGATATCCGAAAGGTGGAACCGGCCCAAAGCAGTTAACCGCCTCATTGTTTCGATATCGTCCTTTAAGGTCCACCACCCGGGTGACGATTCCGCTTGCGGTCTGGCCAGCGTGTGCGCGCCGATCAACGAAATGCCGGGACCGTGTACCTTGCGGTAATAATCGATCGTAAAATCGCTGTTTCTGGTGCAACCCAGCAAAGCCACTCGGCCAAAAGGTTTCATACAGTTGAGGATCCCCTCAAGACCGGCACCGATGCCCGTCACCTCAATGCCCACGTTCACTCCGCCGCCGGTCAATACAATAGCCTTCTTCACAAAATCCGCATCATACGGATCAAGCGCAAAGTCAGCACCGCAGGCAAGCGCTTTTTCGCGTTTTTCCGCATTCGGATCGACCGCGATAATGGGGGTGGCACCGGCGTTTTTCAGCAGTTGCAGAGCGATCAGACCAAGCACACCCATGCCCATGACCATGGCGCTTTCGCCGATCTCCAGCCTGCACTTTCGGATAGCGGCTAACGGAAAGGTAGCAATATTGAAAAGTGCCGCATCTTCAAACGAAATATCACCGATTTTGAAAACGTTGTTTTGCGAAATCGTCATATATTGGCTATGCGTACCCCAGACGGTCGCTACTCGGTCGCCCACCTTGAGATTGGTTACGCCACTGCCGATTTCGGTAATGACGCCGGCAGAACTGTATCCGCATCGGCGGGGAAAAACAGAGGAGGGCTTACCGATGCTGATATTGGTATCACCGATCAGGTTGGCGCGTTCGGTACCGCTGCTGATCGAGGACACCATCAACTTGACAACGACCTCCGTTTCAGACGGCTTTTTGATTTCTTCTTCCCGGATCTCGGCAACATAGGGGCTGGCAAAAACGATATTTTTACTCAACATACAATCACCTCAAGTACATTATACCTTCTTGCCATTCCGAATAAAATATGCTATTCTATATTAAAAGAGGTAAAATTCTACGACAAAAAGGGACTGTTTTCGGATGAATAACATAGTTTTATTTGATGCCTTTCGCTTTTTTCGAATCACCTATGATAAGTACCACTATACCGATAACCGATGCGGTGTACCGGAACACTACTTGGCTTATATGGAACAAGGCACCTGCCGTCTGGTAAGCGAAGAGAGCAGTGTTGACGTGCAAGAAGGTGACGTCTTTTATATACCGATGGGACTTCCTTATCAGTCGTTTTGGCACGGTGAGGGTGGCGTTTCCTTTATTACGTTGGGTTTCAAACTGTTTCCGGAAGCGTACGATCATCATTTTCAAATGCAAACCATCCCTTGCAGTAACGGGATAAAGGAACGGATCAAAAACATAACGGTCAATCGATCACCCGACAGCCGGACCATCTCCGACTTTTTCGGTGTTTTGGATCAACTGATACCGTCTATGAAAGCGGAAAAACGAAGTTCTGCCGAAAGAATTTATGCTTCTTCCCGAGAGTATATTTTGAAAAACGTAGGTTGTACCGTCAAGGATCTGGCCAGACATTGTGCGGTCAGTGAGTCAACGCTCTATCTGGCGTTCAAAACCGTAGCCAACAAAACACCGAATGCCGTAAAAAATGAAGTGCTGTGTGAAAGGGCCCAAATGCTGCTCACTACCACCGATCAATCGGTGCAGGAAATCAGCGACCGTTTGGGTTTTAGTTCCACCTCCTATTTCCGAAAGATTCTGAAAGCGTATACCGGCAAGACCCCACGAGAAATCCGCAAACAAGCGAAAAACGTATAAACCGTAAGAGTTTTTCTTTGTCGGTCATGCTGTACTATAATACAACTAACCGAAAATCCAGAATTTGCAGGTGTATATAATGAATGTAATCGACCATTACGATTTATTGATAGGTGAAGATAACGACCCTTTTCGTGATCCTCCAAGGTTGCAAGAATATATGTCCCGTTGGGATGGCGAACGATTTATAGAAGAGTTGGAACTTACCAAGAATAAAAAGGTTCTTGAGATTGGTATTGGCACGGGAAGAATCGCTGTTAAGGTAGCACCATTTTGCATGGCCCTTACAGGTATAGATATTTCTCCAAAAACCATTGAACGAGCAAAAGAAAACTTAAAAGAGTACAAAAACATCTCGTTTATATGTGATGATTTCAATGCTTATCAATTTACCGGAACATTCGATGTTATATATTCATCCCTTACTATGATGCACTTCAAAAATAAGGCAAATGTCATTACTAAGGTTGATAAATTGTTGAATGATGATGGCATCTTTTGCTTGTCCATAGACAAGAATCAAAGCGAATATATTGATATGGGAAATCGTAAAGTAAAGATTTATCCCGATACTCTCGATAATATAACATCCATTATCGGTGAAACCGCGATGTCGGTTGTAAATGTAATCGAAACGGATAACGCATACATTATTGTAAGCAAAAAACAATAAAACAAATTTCGATTTAACGAATAGATACGATTTGTTTAGAAAAACTTTTTGGCATTTCTGACCAGTGGAAACGGTACCGTCCATTTTCCCTGCTTGCTACGATATAAGACCAAAGAAGATGCACGAAATTTCCGTGCATCTTTTTTGCTATCCTTAGCGGCACGCCTCGTATGACCAAGGACAAAGCCTGTTTCGTTTTGCCGGAGGGACTGTTGAAAAGTAAAACAATCCCCCAGTCTTTTTGCTACGCAAAAATCCAGCCCCCTTTACACAAGGGGGGCTTTTTAAAACAACGTTGTTCCCCAATAAACAATTCCATACACCGCCCTCGCAACTCCGTTTTCCGCACCGTATCCCCAACAGACACTCCCTCTTTAGATGCAAAGTCCAACCGAATAGACAGTGCGGCAAAAAGGCAGGGAATGCGAGGAAATAGGCGAGGGCGGGAAATAGGCGAGGAGGGGGACGGAAAGGAAAGGACACGTGACACCCCCACCCTACGATTAGAACGTCTTCTCCTCGATGTCTACGCCCGCCGGCGCTTCTCTGCTGTCAATACAAGGCGCAATGTATGAAAAATATTTACATTAGGACGGCGATATGATATAATAAAAATCGACAAAGACACGAAAGAAGTTTTCATATGACGAGAACAACAAACGAAATTTTTGCAAAATACCAAGTTAGAAAAACGAAAAAGCAAAAAACGGCCTTTATTGACTATGTAAAACAAATAGCCGAGTGCTATGGGTATGATTTTACGGTTGAAAAAGGGACTTTCGGAGTCAGAAATATCGTTATCGGAAACCCTGACACAGCCAAAATTCTCTACACCGCCCATTACGATACCTGCGCTCGACTCCCGTTTCCAAACTTTATAACCCCCAAAAACTTTTTGGTTTATTTATTGTATCAGTTTTTTATTGTAGGAATTTTCTTTGCTTTAACTTTTGGTCTTGGCGTTGCCATTGGCTTCATGCTGTCGTTCATTCCGATGCCTGACGATGTTGTGAATGGAATGATTTCTTTTATTCCGACCGTTATATATTTTGCTTTGCTTTATCTTTTGTTGGGCGGTCCGGCTAATAAAAACACCGCGAATGACAACACCTCGGGTGTGACAACCATACTCGATATTATGGAAAAACTCCCGCAAGATCAAAAAAGTAAAGTGGCGTTTGTATTATTTGACCTTGAAGAAGTGGGACTTCTTGGTTCGTCAGCATTTGCTTCCAAACATAAAGCCGTAAAGAACAACACGCTGCTTATTAACTTTGACTGTGTGTCCGACGGACAAACAATGTTATTTGCACTAAAAGGCACGACTAAAAAATATGCAGAACTATTAGAACAGGCTTTTGCTTCTACGCCTACGGTTGCCGTTGATATCACCGGAAACGCTTTCTATCCTTCTGATAATGCGTGCTTCAAGGGCGGGATCGGCGTTGCCGCTCTGAAAAAATCAAAGTTTTTTGGAACGCTGTATATGGATAGAATACATACCAAGAAGGATGTTATTTACCGTGAGGAAAACGTCCAATTTCTGACAAACGGCGCCATAAAACTTGCTCAGTTGCTATCTTAAAATGACTTATGTAAACAGGCTTGACCGGCTCGGTCAAGCCTGTTTCCGTGTCTCCCTCTTAAAGGGCACCGGCCTTTCCGCCCCCACGCCTCACACACTTACACACTAACATACTAACACCCGTCCGCTTCGTAAAACTCACACGCCTCTCACGCCCTCACGTACTCACTCACACTTACACGCACACTCACATCTCCGCACCATCCCCCCAATGCTCGGCCTCTCTCTTATAGGCGCGGTCTAACCCAATAGACAACGCCCCAAGAAAGCAACGGAAAGGGCGGGGGATGGGGGAAACGTAGGATTGGGTGATGCGGAGAAGGATCGGGGTGAGGAGAGGTGTAGGATTGGGGAGAGGATGGGGCGTGCGCCATCCCCGTTTGACGGTCAGAATCTATGACAACCTCGCACCGAGGATAAATCCCTCTGTTGCTGTCAATATAGGACACAGCGATTTTGCAAAATTAATGTTTTTGTGATATAATCAATAAAATAATTAAAAAAGCACTTGACTGTAAACCTTGTTTATAGTGTATAAGTAATGCAGAGGTGATAATTTTGAAAATAAAAG
>JAFQQM010000057.1 GCA_017410585.1 Clostridia bacterium | reverse complement strand
GCCATTGAAATCACCTCTTTGAATACATTATATCACAGATTTCAATGATTTTCAATGAAATCGCGCAAGCGCGATGAAATCCGAGCGATGCTCGGATGAAATCTGCTTTGCAGATGAAATTAAATCCGTCCCTATCTCCCGACGGAGTCGGATTTCATCACGAAGTGATTTCATCCCACTGAGGTGGGATTTAATCCGTCCGTGAGGACGGATTTAGTTGAAAAGAAACAACCTTTGTCTGATAGACAAAGGTTGTTTCTTTTCTGGCGGAGAAGGAGGGACTTGAACCCTCGCGCCGGTTGCCCGACCTACGCCCTTAGCAGGGGCGCCTCGTCACCACTTGAGTACTTCTCCATCTATTGCCGAAACCGTCGGTAGTGAGGACGATAGCGGTCTATTAAATTATAGGAAAGAGTGGCGGAGAGGGTGGGATTCGAACCCACGGCCCTATTCGGGTCACCGGTTTTCAAGACCGGCTCCTTAAACCGCTCGGACACCTCTCCTCGCGAGAACATTAGTATATTACCATCTTTTGCATTGGTTGTCAAGCGATTTTCAAAGAATTTATCCGACAATAATTTTTTTAGAAAGATTTAAAAAAGTAGTGCAATATTCTGTAAAGTCTGTTATAATGATGCTATTAAACAAATGTCACTCTTTGTTATCGGAGGGAGCACCATGACAAGACACGACATATACCAAAAACACTCGGCCTCGGTCTATGCCAACCGTTGGCGTGATTGCACACCGCTCGGCAACGGTCATACCGGTGTGGCGCTGTACGGCGGTGCCGCCGCCGAGACGGTGGTCATCAACCGCGCCGATATGTGGTACGGTGCGCAGGAGAGCGAAATGCCGGACGTGTCCCACGTCCTGCCTGCCATGCGCGCCTTGCAACAGCAAGGCAAGATGGAAGATGCTTGCAGTTTGATGTTCGATGCGTTAAATGAGGGCGGTTATACCGTAGACAGCGGCAGTCCGCGCACACTCGGCTGTGTGCGGTTGCAGTTTGGTTGTCAAGGCGTTTACAGCGGTTACCGTCGCATCCTGCATCTGGACTCTGCTGAGTCGGAGATCCGCTATCGCATTGATGCCGTAGAACACAGCCGTCGCACCTTCGTTTCCCGCAAACGTGATCTGATCGTGATGCGTATTCAAAGTGGCAAGGCGACCGATCTTTCGCTGACACAAGGATTCTTCGACAGTTTCGAAGGCGGAGTTGAAGCAGTTATTAAACAGCAGGATGCCGAGCACGCACAGATGCGTGTCATCGACGGCTGTCTGGTGTACTCGTCCCAGAGCGAAGGCAAATACTTCGGTATCGTCAGCACGGTCGTTTCAGACGGCGAGACCATCCTTGCAGACGGCGGCATTCAAGTGGTCGGTGCTACCGATTCGTTACTGCTGATCAAGCCGTTTTCCGGCAAACTGAAGCGGCAGACTGCCGAAAAGGCCGCGCTGGCGGCCATCGACCGCTGCCCGAAGGATTACTCGACACTATTCGATGAAAACAAGCGTTTGTATTCTCGATTGTACAAGCAGGCGGACGTTAAACTGTATGCAGCAAGAACGTTCCGCTCCAACGAGGAACTCCTTGCCGAGGCGATGGATAGCGAATGCTCTCCCGAACTGATCGAAAAACTGTGGCGTTTCGGTCGCTATCTGTTTATCAGCGGTGTAGCGGAAAACGGAACACCCTTCCCTCTCTACGGTTTATGGCATTGCGGTTATGCACGGCAGTGGCCACAGCACGTGGGCAACGAAAACGTGCAAATGATTCATTGGCACGCCGCCGTCGGCGGGTTGGCACCGCTCGTCCGGCCGCTCATTGATTTCTACACCGGCAAGATGGACGGTTTCCGCGAAAACGCCACGAAACTATTTGGATGCAACGGCATTTTTGTCGGCACCTATCTCTCCCCTGCCGTTTCCTTAGTGACGCCACACGTGCCTGTCATCCTGCATTTTCTCGGCGTAGGCGGATGGGTCGCCCGTCATTTCTACGAATATTATCTCTGCACCAAGGACGAGGCCTTGTTTGAGCAAAAGATCCTGCCGTTTATGGTTGAGATCGCCCGCTTCTATGAGGATTTTGTTTATGAAGGCAAGGACGGTCTGATCGAACTGTATCCCGCCGTTTCGCCGGAAAATACCCCGCTGAATTATGAGAACGTTCCGCCGACGCTCACCGGACATCCGATGCCGGTTACGAAAAACCCGACCATCGAGTTTGCGATCCTAAAGGAACTGTTGACCAATCTAGTGGATATCGCCAAGACGCGTCCGGCACTGCGCGATAAGTCCGCCAAATGGCAGGAGATGCTCCGCAAGATTCCGGATTATCGAATCAACGAGCAGGGGGCGATCGCCGAATGGATGGACGAAAACCTACACGATTATTACGCACACCGTCATCTGTCGCACGTTTATCCCATCTTCCCCGGCACGGAGATCGAAGATGCCGAGCGGTATGAATTATTACCCGCCTTTAAAAAGGCGGTCGATCTGCGTGAACTCGGGCATATGACCGGATGGTCGATCATGCATATGGCGGCGATCTACGCCCGTTTAAAAGAAAGTCAGAAGGTTGCCGAATGCTTTGATATGCTGGCAAAGGTGTGTTTGTTAGACAATTTCTTTACCCTGCACAACGATTATCGCGGTATGGGAATCACCACCACCGATATGGGCAATGAAGTATTCGCGCCCGTGCAGTTGGATGCGCTGATGGGCTCGGTCAACGCCGTGCAGGAGATGCTGTTGACCGTTTCTTCCAAGACTGTCAAAGTGTTGCCGGCTTGTCCCGAAAAACTTGGCAAAGGCTCTGCTGCACTCCACTTTTTTGATGGTAGCGTCAAGTTGTCTTGGGATGCGGAAAAAACGTATTGCAAGGCAGAATTTGCCGCCGTGCGGGATACGACCTTCCGATTGGAAATGCCATTCGGACAGAAGACAACACAAGTTCGGATGCACGCCGGTGAGCGATTGGTCTTCTGCACAGATGAATGATATAATAACAAAACCCTCCCGATGCGGATGCATCGGGAGGGTTTTTATTTAGGCGTCGTCGCCTTCCTCTTGATAATCGTCTTCTCCGATGATATCGGTCTCCCACTCATCGGGATCGCCGGAGGCGGTCATCACCACCGCCGACAACCGAAAAAGGCTGATCTCAGGCTCTGTATAGTATTTCATTTCATCAACCCTCCGTCAGCATATCGTTTACGCTCTGCGCGTACAAAATGAGTGCGATCATCGCGTTGCGGAAGTTCTCCGACTTGCCGGTGTTCTGCGCCACGATGGCCGCCGGCGACAGCACGCTGAGGTTACTGATGGTCATATCACCACAGGTGATTTCCATCGTGGTATCCAACTCATCCGCGTTGACCCCCTCGATCTCGACGTAGTAGCGGCTGTTGTTCTGCGAATCGACCTCGGCGGTCTTCGCCACACCGTCAACCATCACGGTCACCTGCTCGCTGAAGTACAAGCGCAGACCGGTGACGTCCTTAAGCAGGAGCGTATATCCGATAAAACTGTCCAGTTTATTGGTGACCGTCGCTTTGTACTGGGCGATGTTTTCCACCTGCGAAAGCGCGGCGGCGGTATCGGTCAGTTGATCACCCGCATTCAACACGTTGTTGGCGAGATCGCCGGTGTTGTAGCCGAAGTAGTTCTGCGCCCACGCACCGTAGTTGAGCATCGCCTCGGCGGCGCCTTTTTGCATATCGGTGTAACTGCCGTCAATGATCGCCTTCGCATACTCACGGATGGAATAGACCTGAATATCCAAGATCTCCCCGCCGTAGTACAACACCGCCTCGACGGTGGTAGCCATATAGGAAGCCGGCAGATCCAGCGTAAACAGATACGCGGAATCGGCATCCGAGTACAGATCGTCGGCAATATTCACGGTCTCGTTGTCATACGCATTCTGGCGTTCATCATAGTAGGTGAAGGTGACCGAGGTGGCATTCGCATACTGGTTAGAGAGCAGCGTATGGAAGTTCAAACCCAGCGTATCGCCCAGCGTCACCGTCGCACCCGTGAGATCCGCCACCGAACTGATGGTGGTGGTGTAGTAGGTGGTGGTGACCTGTTCAACGCTCAAACCGCCGCCTTCCAAACGGTAAATCTGCGGCAAAAGCATCGAGGCCGACGTATTGCTTGTATAGGTTGTAAAACGCGGCGAACTGGTATTATACAAGAAACGACCCAATGAATTGGTGGTATTCTGGATGGTCGCATTATTGGAATCAATCGTGATGCCCCAAGTGGTCGTTCCGCTTCCCCACGCCAATTTCTTCACCGCCGTGGCACCCAACAATTTGCCGCTATCATTAGCAAGAGTCCACGCCCCCGACGTTCCGCCAAGGGTCAGAATCACCGCATTGGTGCCTAAAGATGTAATCGTCTTTTTATCGGTCGAGAACGTGCTGGCAATATTGGTCATATACTGGCTGGTAATATTACCCGCCACAAACCCCTTCGCATTGGAAGCAATAACCAATTTGTCACCGACCTGTAAGGTCGATGCATCAGTAACCAACGTCCACGCCTGTTCGCCGCCTTCCACCTCGACCTCTTCGGTCACGTCGTAGGTGTACAGCGCATAGAAAACGGTGTTCTCCGTCAGCGAATAATTGCCGTTCTCCGCATAAACCTCGCTCGGTTTCACGGTCGCACCATTGCAAGCGTTCTTCACCCAACCTTCAAAGGTATAGGTCGTTTCACCGATGGTGATGCTCTCCTCGGCGTCGCTGATGACCGGCAACTTATAGATGCCGTTGCCCAGAACCGATTCCGGCTGGGTCACACCATTCGGCACACGGAAGGTAAGCAGATACTCTTCCGGCACGTCCGGTTCGTCCGGCTCGGTCGAGGACGAGATAACGGTGGTGTAGTAAGTTGTTCCGGTTGAAGCATAGGAAACCGTAAAATACTTGATACGGAGTTGGTTGGCTCCGGCCACATCCAATTTTAACCATTTGTAGGATGCACCGTCGAAATCAACCGACAAATCCGTATAGGCAGAGGAAACCGATAATCCCTCGATCAGTTCCCACGTTTCACCTCCATCGTTAGAGCCATACACATTCAGCGTATCGCTATTATTGCCAACGTTGACAGTCAAACCATTGATTGCTGCATTCGCTTTAAAAATGGCATAGCCGTCGTGCGTACTGGAACTGTACAAGCGGAGTTCGGAGGTCCAATGAGACTGCGTGGTAACCACCGTCAGATTGGAGTCCAACACGTGCTCTTCGCCTTCGGCGTATTGCGTGCCGGCAGGATAGTCGGAAACCGTGTAAGTGGTAGTGGTCGAACTGCTACCACCGCCGACCGAATACCGATACAACGCGATCAAGGTGATATTCTCGCTGGCGGTGTACTTGCTACCGGCGGCGTAATAAGTCGGGGCATCCGTGGAGTTGTCGACAGCCGCTACGACCCAGCCGAGGAATTCATAATCCTTGTCGCCGGTCGGGACACCAGCCGACGGGAGAATGATGCCGGTCTTGGTATTGCTGATCATATCACCGATCGCCGCCACGCCGTCCGGAACTTGGAACGTAACCGTGTAGTCATAGCCAAGAGCGTCGGTATAATCGTCCGTATAGGAATCGCCGCAACCGGAGCAGGTGTAGGTCGTATAACCTTGCTCACCGGCGGTCGGGTTGGTGACCACGCCGGTATAACTGTGGCCGGTTGCCTCGATCACTTCGTGACCGGACACAAACACGCCGCAACCGTTGCACTGCTGACCGGCGGTGTAACCGTCTTCGGTGCACGTGGCATCCTGACCGGCAACCGTCGTGGTGCCGACGGAGTGATCGCAGGTCGTGGTGGTGTAGTAGGTGGTGGTAGCACCGCCGGTGCTCTGTACGTAGAAGCCGAGCGTCTGGTCGGCGGTGTTGCCGGTCGTATTAGTGTAGCAACGCCAATCGGGTGTCGTGCGGTATACACCGAGATAACGGCCGGTACCGTTATGTTTCAAATAACCGGAAGATCCATCAATGGAAAACGTGTTAGCCTCATTGGTTCCCACGCGAACACCGTTATTCGTGCTAGTGCAGTACAACCACGTTGAGGTATCACCATTCGGGTAAAAAATGTAATTGCCAGCCGTACCGCCGATATTCCACTTGATGTTTTCAGCAATACTATCCCAATCGGTCACAATCGTGGCGGCCGGTGCTTTCGAGGTGCCGTTGCCGCTGGTCAAGGCGTAAACCGTATCACCATAGGTCATCGTCACAACGACCACGTCGTCTTCGGTGATATCCGCAATATCGGTAAGCACAAAGTCGCCTTCGCCGCCGTCACCGCTGGCGCCGTAGGAATACAACGCGCGGAGGGTGATATCGCCGGTTGCCACGTACTTACTGCCGGCTTTATAAATCAGCGAGTCAGCCGGTTTGTCGGTAACGTTGTTGTATTCATCCACGACCCAGCCGAGGAAGGTGTATTCCTGATCACCGGTCGGGACGCCGGCGGTCGGAAGGGTGATACCGGCATTGTTGCCGGTCATCGGGGCGATTGCCGCCACGCCGGACGGCACCGAGAAGGAAACGGTGTATTCCTCACCAAGCGCGTCTACGTAGTTGCTCACGTAACTATCACCACAAGCGGTGCAGGTATAGGTGGTATAACCTTGAGTGGTTGCGGTCGGGTTGGTCACCACAGCGTTATAACTGTGGCCGGTCGCTTCGATCACCTCGTGACCGGAGATAAAGGCACCGCAATCATCGCACTGCACACCGGCGGTATAGCCGTCTTCGGTGCAGGTGGCATCCTTTGCCGCCACGTTGGTGGTACCGGCCGAGTGGTCGCAAAGCGTGCTGATATAGTAAGTCGTACCGGCAGAACCGTCCTTAAGGTAAAGAGCGATTGCCTTTTGATTGGTATACGAATCCGATTTGTAGTAACGGAAACGATCTTGGCCGGAAGTGGCGTTATAGCGGAGATGAGAGGTGTTGCTGACAATATCCGCATCTCCCTCTGCCGTCAGAGCAAACGTATTGACCAACGGATCCGCCGAAGTAGTCAGTGTATTGGAACCGCTCTTACCGCCGATATACTGACCGTTAAGCGCCTGAATGGCATAGCCGCCATCCACCGCGCTGACAGTAAACTTGTGCGGATCGCCTTCCGCGGCCGAAACGGTATGATCTGTGATGGTGACGTTCGCATAGTTACTGGCAGAATCGAGTTTAGCCAAACTGCTGTCGAATACAACGCCGCCGTCCTCATACACGATGAGGTATTCACCCGACCAATCGTCACGGCTTTCGGTCACCTTGACGTAGTCGCCGGTGCCGGTGCCGGAATCGGCATCCACGTAACTATAAAGGGCATACAGCGTGGTATTGCCGGTGGGGGTATACGAATCCTTATAGAAATCGGGCTTGACGGTGGTTTGCTCCGCCAGCGGGCTGGTCGTCCAACCGAGGAACTTGTAGCCTTCCGGTGCTTCTGCGGTCGGCAGGGTCATCGCATCGCCGGCATAACCGTTTTGCGAAGCGACCGATGCGCCGGAGAAACTGACGGTCACCGGCGTCTTGGCGGCAAAATTGATCTGAATGGTGCAATCGCTTTGGGCAACGACGCTGAAGGTGTTGCCGGTCTGCGAAACCGTGGCGGTGCCGCTTAACACGGTGTAACCCTGCGCAAAGTAGCCGGTCGCCGGCGTGGCGGTGATGGTGCTGCCGTTGACCGAAACAGTACCGTAAGTGTTGTTATTGGACTGCGCCGTTACTTCGTACTGCGAATACAGTGTATAAGTAGATCGAACGGTCTGCAGTGAATCAGCACCGTAGTTGGAGGTACCTTTCCGCTGACCGGGGTGGGTATCCTCATCGGAGACCACGATCGGGAAAGCGGCATAGTCCGCACGGGCGGCGGAAATGGTGGAGTAACCGGCATCCGAACCGCTGGTGTAACCGTAGTAAGAAGCAATCGGAACAGACCAGTCCCAGTTGCCCCATTGGGTCTTCATTGCCGCAACAGAGGTGGCAACGTCCTTACCGGCGATCATATTATCCCAGAAGGTCTCTTCATAGAGGTAGTCGCCGGCAAAGGTGACCGATTGGGAATAACCGTAGACCACCTCAACCCCCATCTCACGCATCGGGGTGGCAAAGGAATCGGTCGCCATACCAAGGCAGATCGCCATCCACAGCAAGCCGGAGGGGCTGTTCTTGGTCATATGGTTCGCAATAGTGGCGCCGTTGATCCAGATGCCTTCGCTGTAATAGACCGCACCGTCATCATAGTCGGCATCCGTCAGACCGTCCGTACTCTTGAGACACAGGTAGGAGTAGTTGGCGCCGGTGACGTAATCGTATCCGTTCTCATAATCGGTGTTGCCGTGAGAGTCAAAGATGACCACCGCACCGTTGGAGACCGCTTCCGCGACCTTGTCCACCGTTGCCGCCTTGCCGGAATATAGCGTGTAACCGTCGCTGTCACCGATAGCAGACGCGATCGACGTTGCCTCGTTCTTGTACTGATCGGTGAAACTGTCGTCGTAGCCGTAGTACGGAGCGACCAGATAGACCTGATTACTGCTCGGCCAGCCGCCCTTGGTGGCGATCGGCTCGTTATACGCACCGTCCGGCTGCGGGTTGGCAGGCGCGGTCATCTCCTTTTCGATCTCGCGCATACGGGGGCTATAGCAGCAACGGATGCCTTCATCGGTCATCCAACTGAAATAGTTGCCGTTGCGCTCTAAAGAGCCTTCCACGTAGTTGTCCGACGCCAAAACCAATGCTTCCGCGGCGTCAGCAAGTTGCGCCTCGGTGCTGTTTTTCTTGGCGGGAGCGTTCTCCATCTCCTCGATCCGGTCAAACAGCGCATCCACAAGAGCATAGTCCTCTTGCGTCAGCACGCGCACATCGGAATCCGAAGCGCCAACCAGACCGACAGGAAGCAAGCAGACCACCATAACGGCAGCCAGCAAGACAGAAAGAATACGCTTGGTCATTGCTTTCATCACTGTCAACCCCTCTTTAGGCGCGCGTGTGCGCGCCTATATAATATCATTCGACAATATCATTGTAACTGATTAACTGTCAAGAAATCAACTGACCAGATGAATAAAAAGCAGAAATTTTCGAGCAAAATTCTGCCACTATTTCATAAATCGCTATTTATATACCGAATAAACGACAAAATCAGCCTTTTCTCCTCTCCTTTTTTCATTTTTCTATTGCATCAAGGAGTCTAATGTGATAGAATTAGAAAAGAAAAATAACCGTAAACCGAAAGCAGGTGAGCAAATGATTCGTTTAAAGCGTATACTGGCGTTTTTCTTGGATTGGATACTGTGTATGATACCATTCGCCCTTCTCTTTTTTGCATTTACATGTATCATGACCGCCAACCCCTCCATCGGCAACTCGCCGATAATCGCCGTATTGTCGGTGTTGATGGCTCTGTTAATACTGGCAACCTTCGGTACGTTCCTACTACGGGATGCCATCTTCAAGCGGAGCCCCGCCAAACGCCTGCTGAAACTGTATATTTACGACAATAAAACGCTGCAACCTGCGACCGGCGAGCAATGTGTTTTAAAAAATCTATTTTTCTTCATTTATCCCATCGACGGCTTGGTACTGCTTTTCAGCGGCAGATCGTTGGGTGAGCGTGTGGCGGGTGTGGTGGTCACCACCGAACAAGGGCGCGAGATGCTTTTGGAAAAGCAAGTAACCCATACCGAACTGCCGACTATTCGCAGTAAAAAAGAAAAAAACAAGTCGATTCTGGTCGTAGTTGGAATTGTGGCGGCTATACTCCTATTCTTGTCACTGATCCAAACGATTCTGCATGCAAAAAAGGACTCGGATGAATACCGGCTGGCGCATCATTATCTGATCACAAGCGAAGCCTTCCAAGAGATTTCGGCTGAAGAAAAAAATATCCGTTTTACAAGTTACAAGTTCTCAGGTGACGGCAAAGGAAACGGAAGCGCTTCTCTTGTTTTTGTTGTAAAGTCAAGACACTTTACGGTCATTCTGCATAAGGAAAACGGTGTCTGGCGCGTCTGCGAAGAATGCACAAAGTTCGAATAAAAAAAGAGTGGCGCATGCCACTCTTTTTTTATTTCGTCAGTTCTCCGGCGAGATCCTGCTCCATCATTTCCTTAACCGTGTCAGCGTCATAGCCGCAACTGAACAAGTAGTACAGTTTAGCAACCGCCGCTTCTGTGGTCATATCATACGCGCAGACCGCACCGGCATTTTTCAGCGCCGCACTGGTTTCGTAGGTACCGAGCGACACCGACCCGCGCAGGCATTGTGAGCAGATGACCAGCACCGTGCCGTGTTCGTGAGCCTTGCGGACGATCGGCAGGATCGCGTCGGCGGCACCGGGAATGTTCCCTGCACCAAAGGTCTCCAACACGATGCCTTTCAACGATTCGGTCATGATCTCCTCAAACAGTTCAAACTGAATACCCGGAAAGACTTTGATGATACCGATCGGGATCTTGCTCAGGCTTTGCACGCGGAAAGCGCCTTTTGGCGCGGTTTGCGGGATCATCTCGTTATACTGAATGGTGGTGCCGATCTCCGCTAAAAGCGGAAAATTGGGCGAAGAAAATGCATTTAAACCGCTGGTGTTGATCTTGGTGCAACGATTGCCGCGAAACAGTTTATCCGCAAAGCAAAGCGCCACCTCGCGTACTTTCCCCTCGGCGGCGATGATCATCGCGGTCAGCAGGTTATCAAGACCGTCGTTTCGCACCTCGAAAAGCGGGATCTGCGAGCCGGTAATGATGACCGGCTTGTCGAGATTTTCTAACGAGAAGGACAGCGCCGAGGCGGTGTACGCCATTGTATCGGTGCCGTGCAGTACCACAAAGCCGTCGAAAGCGTCGTAGTGTTTAGCGATGATATCCCCGATCGCATTCCAATCCAACACCGTCATATTGGACGAATCCAACAACGGGTCCAGTTCCAGCAGTTCCCAATCCGGCATCGACGGATCACGCAAAACGGGAACGTTGCCAAGCAGTTTTTGCAAAAAACCTTTCTCGGGAGCATAGCCGTTTTCCGACCGGTTCATACCGATGGTACCGCCGGTATAAATAAGCAGGATGCGTTTTTTCATGGTCTCCTCTTCCCTCCCTTGATACTGTACCCATTATACCAAAGCGTATACGGGAATTCAAGTCTTGCGTTTTCTCTTGCAAATTATTTAGATGTATGGTATACTGCTGTCAATAAATTTCGGGAGGTGCTTTCTTTTGAACGGTGTCACTATCTACGAGTATCACATTCCGTTGGCCGGCGTGCCGAAAACGGTGTTGTATCAGTTTAACGATCTGCATTTGGCGGTGGCGGATGAGTTTTCCGACGACGAGGACAAAGCCATGGTCGAACGTTCCATCGAGGGATGGAATCGCGGACGCATTAGTTTTGCCAGTGCTTACGGCGAGCCGACCGGCGAAGAGCAACTCCTGCCAACGACCGAGCAACTGCGCAAGATGCTTTCGGTGATTGGCGATGCGGATGCTCTTTTGCTTGCCGGTGATATCGTCGATTATCCCAGCGAAGCCAACTACCGCCACTTAAACAAGCGTTTAGCGGAAGTACAGATACCGATCCTATCGGTATGCGGCAACCACGAAGATTCGATTGCCGATCCCGTTCAGGTGTTGGAATTTGAAGGTTTTACGGTGGTCGGTCTTGACGACGCTCGCCGCGAAATCACAGCAGAGCAAAACGAACAACTGCTGGCGATCCTCGCCAAGGGCAAACCGGTGTTTCTGCTGATGCACATTCCCGTCTTTGCACCCGGCTACGAGCATCTTTTCCGCTTTTGTGATGAATATTACCGCCTCAATCATTCTAAAGCGACCGATGAGACCAAACGGTTTTTAGACATTTTACAGCAGCACACAGGACAGATCAAAGGTATCTTTGCCGGACACCTGCATTTTAACAGCGTAACACAGGTGGCACCCGAAACCAAACAATACGTTTGTACGCAAGGCGTGATTGCCGGAATGAATCGCTACGTGATTGGAGAATAAGAAAAGCGCTTGGCTGTTTTTAGCCAAGCGCTTTTTATTATTCTTCTTTACACAGATAGATGTAAGGTTCCAGAATTGAGCCGTCGGTCTCCGAAATAGGAATGACCGTTCCGCCAACCTGCGGCATACCCATATCCAACGGCGAGAAGGAATACTCGCCCCACTTGGTCAGATAGTTAGTGTTATCGTAGGTGCTGGATTTCTGGCCGAACTGCAGACGGACGCCTTGATACACCATACTGGCACTGACCGCATGCCAATGGCCGCAGAAGATCGAATCGACACCGAGTTCCTTCATACCGTTCCAAACTTCCCAACTGGAATCCCAACCCGAAATATTGAAATTGATTATACCAAAATCGGTTGCCTTACGGTCGGGATGTTCGTCGATCAGAATATGAGAGAGCGCTTTCTTGCCGGTCTCCTCATTCATACCGTATTCGACCGCCGGCTGACGGAAAACGTCCATCGGAATATGGAACACAAACGAGAGTTTGAAATCCGGATGTTCCTGACGGATGCGACCGACCGCCTTGGTATACCAATTGATCTGGTCTTGTGCAATACCGACCATGGATTTGGTATGACCGTTGCCGTAGGTCTCGGCGCTGGCGGTATCGCTACCGGTATCCAACATAATAAACACGCGGGTGATCTTACCGTTTTGGCGGATACCGACCGAATAGTTGCCGTTGCCGTTTAACTCACGCTGTTTAAACAAGCAATGCTCGGCATTTTCGTACTGCTCGCACTGCCAATCGACGCCCAACTTGGTCTCGGTATCGTGGTTGCCCAAGACCGGCGCCCACGGAACACCGAAACTTTCCATAAAGTTGATCAGGGTCTTGAGGGTGGTACCCTTGTCGTCGAATTCACCGTACACGTTGTCGCCGGTGAGCAGGATCAGATCCGGCTTGGCGGCCTCGATGGTCTCGCGGAGATATTTGAAGCACCGTGCTTCCATATTTTCGGTGGCCCAGTAGTAGTAAGCCTTACCAGAGAGGCGATCGTGCGTGCGCATCTGCGAGGAATCAATGATCTGCGTATCGGTCAACTGCAGAACAACCGGATCACGGCCAGCCGGAACATCCACAATAAAGTCAACGAGCGGCTCTTCCGGCGGCGGAGCCGTCGTTGTGGTAGTATCTCCCTCCGACGGTTTGGATACAGGGGTGCACCCAAACAGAGAAAGTAGCAACAAAACAACAAGAAACCAATTGAATATCTTTTTCATATCCCTTTCCTCCTTTGTCTATTCCTGTTTCTATTTTATCATTGTCAATCTGTGGGTGCAACACATTTTAATGATATATTTTCATATTTTTATGATACTTTTTTATGATATTTAACAAATATTTATTTTAACCGGACTTTTGCAGTTGCTGTACAATGCGGCAGACGTCATTTTGGTCGCTAAGTGGGCGGGCGGCACCGCCTTGACGGCGGTCGGTTCTAATGGTTCGCTCCTCTGTACGCAAGGCGTGATTGCCGGAATGAATCGCTACGTGATCGGAGAATAAGAAAAGCGCTTGGCTAAAACAGCCAAGCGCTTTCATTTTATTCTTCTTTACACAAATAGATGTAAGGTTCCCGAATTGAGCCGTCGGTCTCCGAGATCGGGACGACCGTTCCGCCAACCTGCGGCATACCTTCGTCGTAGTCAGAAGTAAGATACTCGCCCCATTTAGTCAGATAGATGGTGCGATCGTAGGTGCTGGATTTTTGACCAAACTGCAGACGGACACCTTGATACACCATACTGGCGCTGATCTCGTGCTCATGCCCGACAAAGATCGAGTCGACCCCCAGTTCCACCATACCGTTCCAAACATCCCAGTTGGCATCCCAACCCGCAAAATCGGAATTGATCATACCAAAATCGGTTGCCTTACGATCGGGATGATCGTCGATCGCAATGTGCGAGAAGATCTTCGTTCCGGTCTCCTCATTCATACCATACGCCAGTGCGGGCTCACGGAAAACGGCCATCGGAACATGAAATACAAACGAGAGTTTGAAATCCGGATATTCCTTACGAATGCGACCGACCGCCTCGGTATACCAATTGATCTGATCCTGTGCAAAGCCGGTTATTGCTCGGGTATGTCCGTTACTGTAGGTCTCCACACTGCCTGTATGACTACCGGTATCCAGCATAAAGAACACACGGGTGATCTTACCGTTTTGGCGGATGCCGACCGAATAGTTGCCGTTGCCGTTTAACTCGCGCTGTTTAAACAGGCAATGCTCGGCATTTTCATACTGTTCGCACTGCCAATCGACGCCCATCTTGGTCTCGGTATCGTGGTTGCCCAAGACCGGCGCCCACGGAATACCGAAACTTTCCATAAAGTTGATCAGAGTCTTGAGGGTCGTGCCTTTATCGTCGAATTCACCGAACACGTTGTCACCGGTGAGCAGGATCAGATCCGGCTTTGTTGCTTCGATGGTCTCACGAAGATACTTAAAACAGCGCGCTTCCATATTCTCGGTAGCCCAGTAGTAGTAAGCCTTACCGGGCAGGCGATCGTGCGTGCGCATCTGCGAGGAGTCAATGATCTGCGTATCGGAAAACTGTACCACGACCGGATCACGGCCAGCCGGAACATCCACAATAAAGTCAACCAGCGGCTCTTCCGGCGGCGGAGCGGTCGTTGTGGTAGTATCACCGTCCGACGGTTTGGATACAGGGGCGCACCCAAACAGAGAAAACAGCAACGAAACAACAAGAAACAAATTGAAGATCTTTTTCATATCCATTCCCTCCTTTGTCTATTCCTGTTTCTATTTTATCATTGTCAATCTGTGGATGCTAACATATTTTTATGATATTTAACAAATATTTATTAATTTTAACCGGTTCCAAACGAAAATTAAAGTCTTGAATTTTTGTTTTGTGGGTGTATAATGGTCTGGAAGGAAGTGAGAGTATGCAACGAAACGTCGATATGTGTAACGGACGGTTGCTTCCGAATATCATCAAATACGCCATCCCGCTCATGCTGACCGGACTCTTGCAACTGCTGTACAACGCGGCAGACGTCATTGTGGTCGCCAAGTGGGCAGGCGGCACCGCCTTGGCGGCGGTCGGTTCTAACGGGTCACTCATCAATCTGATCGTCAACGTATTCGTCGGCTTATCGGTAGGCGCTACCGTGGCCGTTTCCCACTACTACGGTGCCGGCGAAAAAGAGCAGGTCAGTCAATCGGTACACACCGCCATGTCGCTTAGTCTGCTTTGCGGTATCGCTACAGCGGTCATCGGCACTTTGGTGGCACGACCCGCTCTGGAACTGATGAACTCCCCCGCCGAGGTCATTGACCAAGCGACCTTGTACCTGCGCATTTATTTTCTCGGCACACCGTTTGCGATGATCTACAACTTCGGCGCGGCCATTTTGCGTGCGGTCGGTGACACCAAGCGCCCACTATACATACTCACCCTATCGGGACTCATCAACGTCGGACTTAACCTATTGCTGGTGATCGTATTCCGTCTGGACGTAGCGGGCGTGGCGATCGCTACCAGCGTTTCGCAGTTGTTCTCCGCTGTGATGGTGGTCATCTGCTTGATGCGGTCTTTCGATTGTTATCGGTTAGAACTGAAAAAGTTGCGAATTGTCAAGGATAAACTGTTACTCATCCTGCGGCACGGTATCCCCGCCGGTGTGCAGAGTTCCATCTTTTCCATTTCCAACATCATCCTACAAAGCAGTATCAACGGGTTTGGTGCCGCCGCCACCGCCGGCAGTGCCGCCGCGGTGAATTTGGAAGGATTTGCATATATCGCCATGAACGCCATGCAACATGCTACGCTGGCATTTATCGGGCAAAACATCGGCGCCAAACAACCAAAACGGTTAGGGCGCATACTGGTCGTTTGCCTGCTCTGCGTAACGGTGATCGGCGTGGCTCTGGATGCTTTGCTTTTGCTGTTCCGTGAACCGCTTTTGTCACTATATACGGCGACTTCCTCGGTGGAAAGCGCGGTATCCCCTGCCGATGTGATGCGCTACGGAATTTCACGTATAATGATGATCGTCCCTCTGTATTTTACCTGCGGTATTATGGACGTACTTGGCGGTGCATTGCGCGGTATGGGAGCATCAATGGCACCGACCCTTATCTCCATACTCGGCGTATGCGGCATTCGTATCGCTTGGGTCTACACCGTGTTTCCGTGGTTTGGGCACACCTATGAACTGTTGTTCCTCTCCTATCCCCTTTCGTGGATCGCCACCGCCATGGCACAAGGCATCTGCCTAATCTTCGTTTATCGCAAGACCGTCCGACGGTTACAACAAGAGATCAACCCATAACAAAAAGGCATCTTGGAAATTCCAAGATGCCTTTTGATTTTAGGGATAAAAGCCCAAATAACCTCCGCTCCTACGGCCATCTTCCATCTTTTCTCCTAGAAGACGTAGGAACAGGATCCGGAGGGAATAGATAAATTGGCGGAAACGTTGGATATGGTGAGTTATATGTTGTTGTCGTTTTTCGCTGTGTCATGAACATATTCAGAGGAGGATCTGCCCACCAATCATATGGTGGTGGCAGTGGAATTTCCAAATCCTCCCACCTGTTGGATTCTGTCGTTTGCGCAGTAGTAGTTGTCGTCGTCGTAGTCGTAGTGGTAGTACTCGTAGTTGTCGTCGTGGTTGTCGTTGATGAGGTGGTCGTTGCGCTGGATAACGTCGTGGTATCTTCCTGCGAAATATTGTTTTGCTCTTCTGCCTTCGTTCCAAGCGGCGTTGTCAAAAAACAGATACCCACGATCATACACAGCACAACCGAAAGCAACACGGCGGTTGCAATGGGTCTACGGTAAGACAACACCTTTTTAATACGGCTTTTAATACTGACCTCACCGAAAGCGACCGGACAAACCGACGCAAAGCGCGGCATCGTACAGCAATCCAGAAGCGCCGTCGCATACGCCTTGCGCTTGTCGATATCATAGTTCTTCACAACGGCTTCATCGCAGGCGGTTTCGAGGTCGCGGCAAAATAGGATATACGCCAGCCAGACCAGCGGGTTAAACCAATATACAGCCAATAAAACGTAGGCAAACAACTTGGTCAGGTGATCTAAGCGGCGAAGACGGCGTTGCTCATGCGCAAGAACGTACTCGCGCTGCCCATCGGTCAACGTAACCGGTAAGTAGATCTGTGGATGAAGAATGCCAAACAAAAACGGCGAATCGATACGGTTACTGCGACGGATACGGTCGCTGATGATCTCAGCATCCGACAAGCGCCAACGAAGTGCAATATAACTGATCTCCGCGATCAGCAAGATGCCGATCATACCGACGATCCAGACCCATACGCCCACGTTCAGAGCCGTCGCCAACGCATTTTCCTGTGGCTGTGGTGTCGGCGTCGGTACCGTGTCCGGCACGGGTGCCGGCGCGGTACTCTCCAACAGAGGATTGACGGCGTCATCCACAACGGGAATACCGCTATGGATAGACGGCGTTTCCTCGGTCAGCACCGTCTGCGGGATGGTCTCCCCGCTGGGCAGTAACGACATCGGGCTCGGAATTGAAAACGGCAACAGCAAACGCAAGGCCACAAAGCCCCACAGCAGACAAGTGATCCACCGCGGAGCCCGTTTGAGTAACAACCGAACAAGCGAAACCGCAAGAATCATCCACGACGCCGAAATACTGATATTCAGTATCGTGATGAAAAAAGTAGTCATATCACTTGCCACCCCGTTCGATGATTGCGCGAATCTCCTCTTCTTCAGCCTTGGTCAGTTTACGGCTCTTGGCAAACGCCGCAACGAACGCCGGGAACGAACCCTCAAAGGTCTTCTCGACCAGTTCTTCCATTTCAGAGACCTGCGCCTCCTGCTTAGAAACGATGGAGGTGATGACCGAGTGATCGTTCTTCAATACGCCGCGATCGGTCAAACGCTTGACTACCGTATAGGTGGTGGTACGGGACCAATCCAAACGCTCTTTGGCGATCTTCGCCAGATCGGCAATACGCATCGGCTCGCACTCCCACAAGATTAAGCAAAAGCGGTACTCACTTTCGAAAATTTTAGGGGTCGACATAGCAAAATCCTCCTTTAAAGTTTATTTTACAGTCTAATCACTTCAACGTCATCATAACAGATTACCGTTAACTTGTCAAGAAAAAAGTCCCGATGCTCACGCATCGGGACTTTTTATAAAGTGCTTACTTGTGAACGCCGCGCTTAACGTAGGTGGTGTGCAACAGGTTGTGCGCACGGGAACTGCCCGGAGCATCGAAATACTCATCGTACAGCAGTTTAACCACCGGACTCTCGTGGGACTTGCGCAGTTTCATCGCGCTGTCCGCATCGTACAGAGCCTGAGCGCGGATGCTCTTCAGATCGACGCTGTTGAGCACCATATCGCTCTGGATCGGCTGGCCGCCGCCATTGATACAACCACCCGGGCAAGCCATGATCTCTACCATGTGGTAGTTCTTCTCGCCGGACTGGACCTGTTCAATGACCTTACGGGCGTTGGCAAGACCGGAAGCAACCGCGACGTTGATCTCCATACCGGCGATCTTGTAGGTGGCTTCTTTGATTCCCTTGGTGCCGCGGACTTCCTTGAACTCGACCTTCTTGGCGGAACCGTCGAGCAGGCAAGCAGCGGTACGCAGAGCCGCTTCCATAACACCGCCGGTCGCGCCAAAGATGGCCGCACCGCCGGAAGCAGTCTCGAACGGATCATCAAACTTCTCATCCGCCAACTCGGTGAAGTGGATACCGGCACCCTTGATCATACGAGCCAATTCACGGGTGGTCAACGCCACATCGACATCCTCGTAATCGAAGGTGTTCAGTTCTTCACGGATAACTTCGAACTTCTTCGCCGTGCAGGGAATCACGCTGACAACAAAGAGATCTTTCGGGTTGATGTGATTCTTCTGGCAATAATAACTCTTCAGGATCGCGCCGAACATCTGCTGCGGAGATTTGCAGGAAGACAGATGCGGCAGGAATTCCGGATAGTAGTGCTCGCAGAACTTGATCCAACCCGGGCAGCAAGAGGTGAACATCGGGATCGTCTTCTTCTTGGTGATACGCTCGATCAGTTCGTTTGCCTCTTCCACGATGGTCATATCCGCGGTGACATCCATATTAAACACCTGATCAGCGCCGAGATGACGGATGGCGGCGATCATCTTGCCTTCCACATTGGTGCCGACCGGCAGACCAAAACTCTCGCCGAGGGTGGCACGGATGGACGGAGCGGTGAAGAACACGACCTTCTTCTGCGGATCGGACAGCGCATCCCACACCTGATTGATGTTGCTCTTTTCGGTGAGGGCGCCAACCGGACAGGCCACGATGCACTGACCGCAACCGACGCACGGGGAATCCGCGATGCTCTGGTCAAACGCGCAACCGACGTGGACGTTGTAACCGCGCTGGATCGGACCGATGCAGGAAACGCTCTGAACGTTCTTACAAGCGGCAACGCAACGCATACAGTTGATGCACTTGCTGTTGTCACGGACCAGATACGGCGAACTGTCATCCAATGCCGGAATGTCCTTATCGCTCTGGAAGCGATCTTCGTCAACAGCGTAGTCAAACGCCAGATTCTGCAGTTCGCAATTGTGATTGCGGATGCAGGACAGGCACTTTTTGCGGTGGGTGGAGAGGATCAACTCCAGCGTGGTCTTGCGGGAAGCGCGGACCTTCGGGGAGTTGGTGAGAACCTGCATACCCTCTTCGACCGGATAGACGCAGGAAGCAACCAGCGCCGGACGGCCGACGATCTCAACCACACAGACACGGCAAGCGCCGATGCAGTTGACATCCTTCAGATAGCAGAGGGACGGGATCTCGATATTGACCTTTTTAGCCGCCTCAAGGATGGTAGAACCGGCCGGAACTTCCACCGGGAAGCCATTGATCGTTAAATGAATCATTTTCGTTTCCATATTATTCTACCTCCTTCTTTATTTCTTCACGACCGCGCCGAACTTACAGTTCTTCTCGCACAGGCCGCACTTAATGCACTTGTCGGTCTCGATGACGTGCACTTCCTTGACTTTACCCTTGATCGCATCGACCGGGCAGTTACGGGCACAGAGGGTGCAACCCTTGCAAAGGCTCGGGATGATCTCAAAGTGGACCAAGTTCTTGCAGACACCGGCCGGACAATGCTTGTCGGTGATATGCTCGATGTACTCGTCCTTGAAGTAATGCAGGGTCGAGAGGACCGGATTGGGAGCGGACTGGCCAAGAGCGCACAGCGAAGAGGACTTCATATGGTTGGCGAGATCCTCGATCTTCTTCAGATCGGCCATTTCGCCGTTGCCCTCGGTGATCTTGTCGAGCATCTCTTTCAGGCGACGGGTACCGATACGGCAGGGCGTGCACTTACCGCAGGACTCGTCCACCGTGAACTCAAGGTAGAACTTGGCGATGTCAACCATACAGGTGTCTTCGTCCATAACGATCAGACCGCCGGAGCCCATCATCGAACCGAGAGCGGTCAAGTGCTCGTAGTCGATCGGGGTGTCGATGTGCCAAGCCGGAATACAACCGCCGGACGGACCGCCGGTCTGCGCCGCCTTGAACTTCTTACCGTTCGGGATACCGCCACCGATCTCTTCGATGATCTCACGCAGGGTAGTACCCATCGGGATCTCGACCAGACCGACGTTGGTAATCTTACCGCCGAGAGCGAACACCTTGGTGCCCTTGGAAGTCTCGGTACCCATCGACGCATACCACTCCGCACCGTTGCGGATGATCTGCGGGATGTTGGAGTAAGTCTCCACGTTATTAAGGACGGTCGGCTTGCCGAACAGACCCTTGACCGCCGGGAACGGCGGACGCGGACGCGGCTCACCGCGCTTGCCTTCGATCGAAGTCATCAACGCAGTCTCTTCGCCGCAGACGAACGCACCGGCGCCGAGACGGATCTCGATATCGAACTCAAAGTTCGTGCCGAGAATATTCTTACCGAGGAAACCATATTCACGAGCCTGCTTCAGAGCGATTTCCATGCGCTGTACGGCGATCGGATACTCAGCACGGACGTAGATGAAGCCCTGCTTTGCACCGATGGTGTAGCCGGCGATGGTCATCGCTTCGATGATAGCGTGCGGGTCACCTTCCAGAATGGAGCGATCCATAAACGCACCGGGGTCACCTTCGTCCGCGTTGCAGCAGACGTACTTAACGTCACCTTCCGACGCTTTGGCAAACGCCCACTTGCGGCCGGTCGGGAAACCGGCGCCGCCACGGCCACGAATGCCGGAGGCCAGCAACTCGTTGATAACGTCATCCGGAGTCATTTCGTTCAGAACCTTAGCCAAGGCCTGATAACCGTCGGTGGCGATGTACTCATTGATGTTTTCGGGATCGATCACACCGCAGTTGCGCAGCGCGATACGAAGTTGCTTCTTGTAGAACGCGGTCTCGGAGAGCGAGATGATGGAGCCGTCCTCATGCACCGTCTCCTGATACAGCAATTCGGTAACGACCTTGCCGCCTTTGATGTGCTCTTCCACCACACGGGCGACCCCTTCCGGAGTAGCCTGCGCATAGAAAGCACCTTCCGGATAGACGATCATGATCGGGCCGAGAGCGCACAGACCGAAGCAACCGGTCTTAACGACCAGAACTTCCTTCTCGAGACCGTGTTTAGCCAGTTCGGTCTCCAACGCGGCAATGACCTTCTTACTGCCCGAAGAGGTACAGCCAGTACCGCCGCAAACCAGAATCTGCTTACGATAACCGGTCTTCTTGGCCAGTTTTTCGCCTTCCTCGGCAATGACTTTACGGACCTTGATAAGGTCTTCATACTCATTCTTGATCTTGTTGAGTTGTTCGAGAGTCATTATTCAGCACCTCCCTTTTTCGCACGGTAGGCATCCAGAATGCCGGCAACCTGATTCGGCTGGATCTTGCCATACACGTCTTCGTCGACCATCATGACCGGAGCCAGACCGCAAGCGCCGACGCAACGGCAGGAATCGATGGAGAACATACCATCGGCCGTGCACTCACCGGACTTGATGCCCAGATGCTTCTCAACCGCCTCCAGAACCTTATCGGCGCCCTTAACGTAGCAGGCCGTACCGAGGCACACACTGATGCGGTGTTCGCCCTTCGGAGTCAGCGAGAACTGGGAATAGAACGTTGCCACACCGTACACTTCGGACAGCGAGATGCCGAGACCATCCGCGATCATCGTTTGCACTTCGATCGGCAGATAACCGTAGATGCCCTGCGCTTCCTGCAGGATCGGCATCAAGCAACCCTGAACGTCGCGGTGCTTCTTGATAACGGCTTTCAGTTCCCGTTCCTGCGCCGGAGTCCCCTTGAAGGTGTTTGCAGTTTTATCACTCATAACACAACCTCCTGAAAATAGTTTCTAATTCGGTAAGGAATTATCGAAATAATTATACTGTACTTCGTAAGAAAAAGCAAGCCTTTATAATAAAAAATTAAAGAAAAAGCAGGAATTCGACGAATAAAACAAAAAGTGCGTCCGGTTTTCTTCAATGTTCGGCTTTTCGTGCAGGAAAAATGCCAAAATGCCCCGACAGTTGTCTGTCGGGGTATTCGGTCAGATAACGTGTTCCATTAGGAACGCATACAGGCGGTCGGCTGAGTGACCGTCACAGTAAGTGAGATATTTCTCCATATACCGTTTCGCGGCCGTATAGTCGTATTCACCCAAACGGATGCGTTCGATAAGATCGGCGGTATCCGCCACCTCCATCCCTTCGGCAAATTCGCTGTAATCAAACATAGCATTATCAACGAATGCCGGCCGGTGAGCATCCCAGCAGGTCAGATACAGCGGTTTCCCGAGCAAAGGCGCTTCAAGCACGACGTTGCGGTAATCACCAACGATGATATCCGCCGCCGCAAACTGTTCGCGGGCGCGCATCTGCTTGGTGAGATCCTTGGAGAAATTCTTGATCTCCAGTTCATTACTGGTCAATCGCGCGGTCTCCAATTGCTTATGCAGGATAACGACGTACTCGTCCCCCAGCATTCGCTGCATCAACGGCATATCCAAAAGATCGCCGTAAGCGGAATTCTTGTTGCGGAAACGGTGAGCCGGCACGTAGCAGATCACCTTTTTGCCCTTGGCGGCAGGGAACGCTTTGTACAGTTTTTCCTTGGATTCCGCGATAAACGCCGCATCAAAATAGAGGTCGGTAATGCAGTTGCCCTTGATGGAGTAATCGGTCTCCTCGTCCACGCTGTACACCCGCTGATACGGCGGGATCATGGCATCCGAGGCAACTTGCAGATGAGCAATATCCATCTTCTGCTGGGAAAGAAGATACGCATTCTCACTGCGCAACCAAATGGTCTTGGCCAATCCCATCGGGCGGAAATAGACCGCCAGATCACCGAGAACGATCAGTTTGGTGTCGACACGCAGGCGCAAACCGCTGATCTGCGGCACCGGCTTTTCTATCAAGATAAAGCGAGCCGTTGCCAATTCGGCGGCCAGTTCGTCTTCTTTGCCGACGTATTTATCCGCATCCAGATCTTTAACAGTAAAGGTATTTTGCTTGTCAAGCAAAGAGCGGATCTTACGGAAGGAAAGCGGCTCTATCGAATCCCATTCGTGAAGGAAGACCACCGTGTTTTGTACCGAAGTAGACTCGCAGGCCGCCTCGTACGCGCGCCGTATTCTGCCGAGACTGTTGCTGTAATCATCACGCATAGCAAAGAAGCGGTTACTGCGCTTGAGCGCCTCCGGCGTCGGACAGCGGGCGCCGTCGTCTAACGGTTCGCCGACATCCAACTGAAAGAGTTCACGGTATTTCCGCTGCATTTCCGACGAAGAGCGACAGACAGACATCGTCTGGCTCTTGGAAAGTTGGTTGCGGGTGATCGTCCCCTTAGTCAGCGCCTCCATATCGCGCGGGGTCAGTTCTTTGGCGTATTCGCATTTCTTGCCGTACAACTCCACCGAATCCATCGCCGGTGCGAGTATCTCCACAAAGACGTCCCAATCCTGATTCTCGTTGTAGAAGGTGATCGCAAAATCGATCAGGCAACGACCGATCGCCTCACGATCGTTAAACTGCAACGCGCAATAATCCGTCGCAAAGCGCGGAAGGTATTCCTGCATAGCATCAAACAGGGCCACATCGCAGTCCAGCGCCTTAATCTCCGGCACCCATTTACCGTCGATCTGCTCGTACTTTTCGATGCTCTTATACGGCATATTGGCAAAGATCGCCTCGATGAACTTCTGTTCCGACGGATTGAGGGTGAAGTTCTTGCGAATATTGAATTCATCCGACGGCAACGTACTGCGCGAATAGTAGAAGGTAGAGGGCACGTCCTTACCGGCGATTTCCTGCCACAAGCGGGTGAAATTCTCCTGAGTATAACCGCGCCCCCAGTATTCCACGATCGAAACCGGCTTGGTCGTATCCATTTCCTGCGCTAAATAGCCGCAGGAGGCAATACGCTGTTCCTTGGCAATACCAAGAATATAATCGAGGAATTTCGGCGATACCTTCAATACGTCCACGATCTGTTGCAACTCCGGCAACGTGAAAGTGGAAGATTCGTTTAGTTCGCGGAATTCCGGAAAAAGGCGACGGAAGGTCTCCTCATCCATATTCATCGCCTTGAGCAGTTTTTCGAAAGTGTTGACACGCGCAAAGTTTCCGTATCCTTGTCCCCAGAAACCGACGTCAATATGGTCGATAAACGACGGGATTCGCCACGTACGGCGGGAGGCATAGATATACTTGGTCTGAATGTTCAAGTGTTCCGCCTCGATGATCGCATCCGCAATACGCTTGAGGTGATGACCGTCACGAGAGATAAAGTACAGCGTCTCGCGGCCTTCCTTAATGGCGTCGTGTACACACCAGTAAACATACGGCACAAACAGAAGCGAGACGTAATTATACACAAATTGTTGACGGTTCATGGGATGATCAGCGCGGAAACGAGCCATCATCGCCGCCACCACAAAAGCATCGTAGGTGCCGATGCTTTCCACCATTGCCTGCTCTAATTTATTGAATTGCGACACCGACACCGGACGCGCCTGAATATTCAGCGCACGCGGCATCTTAACATCCGAATGGGGATTATCACCGTGATGGATCCATCGGCCGAACGGATACGGTGCAAAGTGCTTATACACCTCAAAATACAGCGTTTTGGCGGATTTTTGATAGCCGTATTCGCTGGAAAGGAACAGCGGAAGCGTCGGCAGCAGCGGATCGGCCTTGGCTAACATCTGCTGAATAAACTCCTTCGGCAGATACATATCGCTGATCAGCACGACCTCTTCCCCACGTGCTTTGAGTTCTTTGACGTACTCGATTCGCTCGGTCAGCGGGATGGTATCTTCCAGTTCGGCGTCCATTTCCCATTGCATCAGCAAGGTGATCTGCTGCTCGGTCACCGGATAGACGCGTTGCATACACTCAAAGATCTCGCGGAATTGGATCTCGCAACGTTCATCATCGCGTTCGAGTTTGCTGCGGTTATAATACGTGCGGACGTTGCGCTCGCAAGCCTTACGAACGCTGACGTAATCCTTGATCATATCCGCAGGGAAGCCGGCATCCGAACGTTGCATTTGTTCTTTGACTTTGTAGAAGATCCCTTCCGGAGCCAACACCTTGCGGGAAATGAGCGTATCGAAAATATCAAAACTATAAAGGGTAGGGAGTTTTGCCGTTTTCGGCCGGAAATTCAGCGTGCTTTCCACGATGCGTTCCATACTGTCCGCATCGTCGTATTTCCAGTATAGGGCGTCGATACGGGCAATGTCATCGGTCAGGTCATCCTGCTCATAGGTCGCCAGCGCATCGAGCAGTTCATCAAAGGTCTTGCATTTTCTGCCCAACGTGACTTCGTCATACCCCATCGGGAAATCCAGCGTTTCGGGGTCGATATCAAAAATATAGCGAACAAAATGCTTGACACCGGCCGACAAGAAATCGGTGAAGATGGAAGAAAAATCCATAATACACAGATCGACCTTGTCGAGGATCTCATAGAAATCGTCGCGGTTATCCCAGAAATACAGCCACGGACAATCGGCGTACGCCTCTTTCGCGGCAAGGAACGCCAACTCCTTTTCGAGATACGGATGCATCTTAAAAACCATCAGCAAGTGATTGCGTTGGCAAACGTCAATCAGTTTTTCCATATCCGGAAACGCCTGCGCAAAAACCTCGCTATCAGCCGCATTTCGATGGGTAGGCGTGTAAGCAACAATGCGTGTATCCGCCGGCAAACCTTTCTGTTTGAGCAAATCGTGATCAAAAGTGGCCAAGCGTTCGAATTTCTTTTGATAGATGTTTCGCGGATAACCGGCCCGGATCATCCGATCCTCGGTAATTCCCAACTGCTCAGCGGCAATTCCCTCAATAAACGGCGAGGTTGCCAGATACAATTCGTTTTCGCTGAAATAGGTGTTTTTACCAATATACTTCTTGGCCAGTTCCATGCCAAGAACACCGGTAAGTTGGGCTTTTTCGACCGCCTTGACGCCACCGACGCCATGCCAAAGGTTTAAATATTTGGCATGTTCCAAGCCTTCCGGAATATAACTCTTCACCTGTTCCGACACCAAAACACCGGTCAGGTTGATGGCTTCTTCTGCCTGCAAGGTGTGCAACTTATAAGCACGGTAGCCAAGAGAACGCACCAGCGCCAACGTTTCGTCGCTTTCGCAAAGCCAGTAGGTGGTGATATCCTTGCGGTACTTGTTCATATACACAAACAACCACTTCGGGTTACCGCGGAAATCATTGCTGGCGTGACCGGCGCAAAATGCCCATACCTTATTCTTATCCGTTTCGGTGATATCCATCACAACGCCGGATTCGGAATTCTGTGTCTTCCGCTTATAACCTTCCAGTTTACTCTTATAGCCACCGGCGTGCGCCTTGACACGGCGCATCCATTGCTCGGATTTTAACAAACCCATAAAGCATCCTCCTTGAAAATGCTGTATTTCACAGTTATACCAGTTTAGTATACCATATTATTTCCCACAATTCAAGTCTAATAAAAATTCCCCGATCCGAAACCGGATCGGGGATTGCTTTTTACAAGTTATCGATGTAATCGCAAGCGGCGAGGGCGGCGATGGCGCCGTCTGCGGCGGCGGTTGCTACCTGTCGGATGCGTTTGGTGCGGCAGTCGCCCGCCACAAAAACACCGGAAACGTTGGTGGTGCAGGTCTCCCCTGCATCCACGTAACCGCGTTCATCCAGCTTGACCAGCGATGCAAACGGCTCATTTTGCGGGACCAGACCGATAGCAACGAACAAACCGTCCAGCGGCAGATCGGTCTGCACGCCACTCTTTTCTTCGCAAAGCGTGACACCGGCGAACGCCTCGTCACCGTAAACGCCGCGCACCGTAGTGCCGAGCAGTACTTCCACGTTGGAACGTTCCGCCAACTGGTCTTGCAATTTCTGTTCGCCGGTAAGGAAATCCAAATTCTGAATGACCGTCACCTTGGAAGCGACATCGGACAGCAATAATGCTTCCTGCAGAGCCGAGTTGCCGCCGCCGACAACGCCGACCGATTTGCCGGCGTAGAAAGCACCGTCGCACACCGCACAGAAGGAAATGCCTTCGCCGATATAGCGTTCTTCGTTTTCCACACCGAGCAAGCGATGGCGCGCACCGGTAGCAATGATCACCGTTTTGGCCGCAAACTCACCGCCGTCGGTCACCACCGTTTTATAATCGCCGTCATCACGGACAGACAATACCTCGCACGGTTCGATATCTGCGCCCTGTTCAAGCACCTGCTCGACCAGTTTTTCTGCAAATTCGTTGCCGGTCAACGACAAAAAGCCGGGGATATTTTCCACGCGAGGCGAGAAGGTGATCTGCCCGCCAAACGCGGCCTTTTCCATTACCAGCACCGATTTGTTGGCGCGTCGGGCGTACAGCGCCGCCGTCAAGCCGGCAGGGCCGCCGCCGATAATGATGATATCGGTCATATGTTACACACCCAGATATTTCTTGATATCGGACACACCGGCAAACTTCAGTGCCGCTCCGTTTTTCACAACGACCAGCGTCGGGGCCTGCTTGATGCCAAACTGCTCGACCAGTTCGGGGTTGTCGTTAGCCAGCACCTTTTCATAGGTGAAATTCGCCTTATCCAACAACGCGCAAGCGATCTTACAGTTGGGGCAGGTCGCCGTAGTGAAGAGGTAGCACGCCTCTTCCGCCGGCGTTGCCGAAGCGGCAACCGGCTCCTCCGCCACCGGCGGGCAACCGTTACGGGTCAGTTTGGAATTGGCAATGTCATACACCTTGCGGTCCTTGAATTCCTGCGATTTACCGTCGTTCCAGTTTTGGACAGGACGGTAATAACCGGTGATACGGCTGTACACTTCGGTCTTTTCGCCGCATTCCGGACAGACATATTCCTCGCCGGCAATATAGCCGTGGTTCTTACAGACCGAATAGGTCGGCGACATGGTGTAGTACGGCAGACGATAGTTCTCCGCGATCTTACGGACCAAGGTGGCCGCCGCACGCCAATCCGGCAGTTTCTCGCCGAGGAAGGCATGGAAGACCGTACCGGAGGTATACAGCGTCTGCAGTTCGTCCTGAATATCCAGAGCGGTGAAGATGTCTTCGGTATAGCCGACCGGCAGGTGGGAACTGTTGGTATAATACGGGGTCGCATCCTCCGCGCTGTTTGCGGTGATGATATCCGGATAGCGCTTGCGATCGTGCTTGGCCAGACGGAAAGAGGTGGACTCTGCCGGCGTGGCTTCCAAGTTGTACAGATCGCCGTACTTCTCCTGATAGTCGGAGAGGCGCTCACGCATATGATCCAGCACTTCTTTGGTGAACTTCTGGGTCTCCGGATGGGTCATATCCGCACGCAACCAAGCGGCGTTCAGACCCACTTCGTTCATACCGACCAGACCGATGGTGGAGAAGTGGTTGTCGAAGGTGCCGAGGTAGCGCTTGGTATACGGGTACAGACCCGCCTCCAGCAGGCGGGTGATGACGGTACGTTTGACCTTCAGCGAGCGGGCCGCGATATCCATCATCTTATCCAAGCGGGCAAAGAAATCCTTCTTGTCCTTGGCAAGGTAAGCAATACGCGGCATATTGATGGTGACAACACCGACCGAGCCGGTGCTCTCGCCGCTACCGAAGAAGCCGCCGGACTTCTTGCGCAGTTCGCGCAGATCCAGACGCAGACGGCAGCACATACTGCGCACGTCGTTGGGTTCCATATCGCTGTTGATGTAGTTGGAGAAATACGGAGTACCGTACTTGGCGGTCATTTCAAACAGCAGGCGGTTGTTTTCCGTCTCCGACCAATCGAAGTCCTTGGTGATGGAGTAGGTCGGGATGGGATACTGGAAGCCGCGGCCGTTGGCGTCGCCCTCGATCATGATCTCGATGAACGCCTTGTTGACCATATCCATTTCTTTCTGGCAATCCTTGTACTTGAAGTCCACTTCCTTACCGCCGACAATGCAGTTGAGTTCGGCAAGGTCATGCGGAACGGTCCAGTCCAACGTGATGTTGGAGAAGGGAGCCTGCGTACCCCAACGGCTGGGCGTATTCACGCCGAAAATGAAGGATTCAAGGCACTTTTTCACCTGATCGAAACTGAGGTTATCCACCTTGACAAACGGTGCTAAATAGGTATCAAAAGAGGAGAACGCCTGCGCACCCGCCCATTCGTTTTGCATAATGCCGAGGAAGTTGACCATCTGGTTGCACAAGGTCGCTAAGTGACTGGCCGGAGCGGAGGTGATCTTACCCGGCACGCCGCCGAGACCTTCCTGAATCAACTGTTTGAGCGACCAACCCGCACAATAACCGGTCAGCATCGACAGGTCGTGCAGATGGATATCGGCGTTGCGGTGAGCGTTGCCGATCTCATCGTCGTACACCTCAGACAGCCAGTAGTTGGCAGTGATGGCGCCGGAGTTGGACAGAATGAGACCGCCGACCGAGTAGGTAACGGTGGAATTTTCCTTCACGCGCCAGTCGTTGATCTTGAGGTAGTTATCCACGATCTCCTTGTAGTCAAGGATGGTGGTGGAGAGATTACGCAACTTTTCGTGCTGACGGCGATACAAAATATACGCCTTCGCAACGTCATCGTAACCGGCACGGATCAACACCGCTTCCACGCTATCCTGAATGCTTTCCACCGAGATCATATTGTCCTCGATCTTGGACTCAAAATCGGCAGTCACCTTCAGGGAAAGGAAGTCGATGACATCCGGATGGAACTGTTTATCACACGCTTCAAACGCCAGTTTGATCGCCTGATTGATTTTAGATAAGTTAAAGTCTACGACTTTGCCGTCACGCTTAATGACGCTATACATATTTCTCTCTCCTTTTCAAAATGGGGTGCCTTCCTATCCTACCATAGATAGTGGGTGTTGTCAATAGCAAAAATACCACATATTGTGGTATTTTTTATAACCCGCGAAGTGAAATGTTTTCCACAAACGGGCTCAACAAGGAGAGATATTCCCGCATCTCCGAGGGCGAAATTCCGCATAACCCCGCGGAAATCAGGTCGCCGGAGTCGACAAAATTCTGGAGAAAAAAGTGCTTGGCACCCTTCACCCATTCGCCGATCGCCACTACATCTTGTGGTGTGTGAAGATCCTTCACCACCGTCGTGCGAAATTCGTAATCGACCGGTCCGGAAAGCAAGTAGGAAACGCTTTGTTCGATGGGTGCCAGATCCAAATGCGACAGGCCGACTGTCTCGGCATAACGCTCACGGCAGTTTTTGATATCCATGGCCACGTAGTCGACCAATCCCTCTTCGACCAGTGAACGCAAACGCTCGGGAAAACTGCCGTTGGTATCCACCTTAATTGCCAGACCAAGGGAACGGACGCGCTTCAAAAAATCCTCTACTCCATCGTACAACAACGGCTCTCCGCCGGTCAAGCATAAGCCGTCGAGCACGCCGCGGCGTTTTTCCAGATAGGCAAACACATCCCGTTCGTCGACCGCCGCACCGGCATCGATATGGGTGACCAGCGAAGCGTTATGGCAAAACGAGCAGCGAAAATTGCAACCGGCGGTAAAGGCGGTACAAGCCACTTTTCCCGGGAAATCCAGCATCGTCATCTTTTGAAAGCCGTACAGTTGCATCGTGTTTACTCCTTCGGTATATTTATTTGTTTATTATATCACGACCGCCAAGAAAGCACAAGACAAAAAACAACGGTTTCGCAAACGAAACCGTTGTTTGAGAAATTATTCTACACGGGATAGGAATGCTTTTAAACGCGGTGAGCGCGGATTGCTGAATATCTCCTCCGGCGTGCCGGCCTCGTCGATGACGCCGTCCGCCATAAAGATCACCTTATCCGCCACGTCGCGGGCGAACGCCATCTCATGGGTCACCACGATCATGGTGGAATCGGAATTCTTAAGGGAGCGGATGACCTTCAGCACTTCACCCGTCAGTTCGGGGTCCAACGCCGAAGTCGGTTCATCAAAGCAGAGGATATGCGGTTCCATTGCCAGCGCACGGGCAATGGCCACGCGTTGTTGCTGACCGCCGGACAGTTGGCAGGGATACGCATCCGCCCGATCGGACAAGCCGATCTTTTCGAGCAGGCGATACGCCGTCTCCTTGTGCTGTGCTTTGTTGGCGGGATCGCGCAGGTCGGGGGCCAACGTGATATTATCCAGCACCGAATACTGCGGGAACAGGTTGAATTGCTGGAATACCAAGCCGAAGTGCAGTCCTTTTTCGCGTAATTGGGCATCCGAATAGGTTTTCTCCGGCGAATAGAATTCTTCGCCGTTGAAATAAAACGTGCCGGAATCGGGCTTTTCAAGGAAATTAAGGCAACGGAGCAGGGTGGTCTTACCACTTCCCGAAGAGCCGATGATGACCAGCACCTCCCCTTTCTCCAATGTGAAACTGACGCCTTTAAGCACCGGCAGTTTTCCGAAGGATTTCCGAATATCTTTGACTTCTAATATCGACATCGTCTTTCCTCCTTATACGCGGAAATAACTGAGTTTCTTTTCCAGCCAGCCAAACAACAACGTCAGCAGACCGTTGAAAAGCAGATAGTACACGCCGGTAAAGAACAGCGGCCAGATAAGACCGGCATACCCCTGCCAGCCGGTACGGAAAGCGTCACCGATAAAGATGAGTTCCTGCACCGCCAGCATATTGGCCAGCGAAGTATCCTTGACCAGCGTAATGATCTCGTTGGACATCGGCGGCAGAATTCGTTTGACCATCTGCAACAGCGTTACTTTAAAGAAGATCTGCGACTTGGTCATACCCAACACGCGGCCGGCCTCTTGCTGGCCGACCGGCACGCCTTGGATACCACCGCGGTAGATCTCGGAAAAATAGCAGGCGTAGTTGATGATAAACGCCACCGCCGCCGCCACGAAACGGCCGCCTTCACGCGGCCACGGGCTACTGCCGAGCAACATACCGGGAACGTAAAAGATGACCAATAGTTGCAACATCAGCGGTGTTCCGCGAATGATCCAAACCAAGGTGCGGCAAAACCATTTGAGCGGCAGAAAACGGCTCATCGAACCGAACGCAACGACAAGGCCGAGCGGCAAAGCGCCGATCAGCGTAACGGCAAACAGTTTGAGCGTTTCCACAAAGCCGTCGTTTAATGCATTGATTACTGTAAGAAATTGTTCCAAACCAAACCTCTTTATTACCCACAAAAGCAGAGGACGACAAGCGCCCTCTGCCCTATTGTGTATTACGATTTCAGATTACTTCTGCTCGACGATCTTTTCGGGACGGATCTTGTAGGTGTTAGCCAGCGTCTCCATCGTGCCGTCATCGTACGCCTTCTTGAGGAACGCATTGAGATCATCCAACAGGTCAGAGCCTTTGCGCAGACCGATACCGTACTGCTCGGTGGTCAGTTCGACCGTGTCGGTCAGATCCGGATAAGCAGTACCCTCACCGATCATCGCATTGGCCATCAGCAGGTCGATAACCGTCGCGTCGGACGTATCGGCGCTGACTTCCATCAAGGCCGCCGCCTGCGTCTTGACCAGATTGGTCGCAGGATCGATCAGCATCGCCTGATCGGCACCGGCCGAGCCTTTCTCCGCCGCAAACTTCAAACCGGCAAGGGATTCCTTGGTGGTGTAGTTTGCCGCCTTGGAGGACTTCATAACCACGACCTGCGCGTTGTTGAGGTACGGGTTGGAGCAGGACATAGCCGCCTTGACTTCATCGGTCAAAGTCATACCGTTCCAGACAAGGTCAATGTTCTTGTCGTTGAGTTCGTTGACCTTATTCGGCCAGCTGATGATGACGAACTCCGCCTCGACACCCAGTTCTTTGGCAAAGGCCTTGGCCAGATCGGCATCAAAGCCCTTCCAGTTGCCGTCCTTATCCTGATAATCCATCGGCTCAAACACAGTGACGCCGACGATCAATTTGCCTCTCTCCTGCACCAGTTCAGAATCGGTCTTCGCCTTATCGGCAGGTGCGGCACAGCCGACGCACAGAGCCGCCAGCATCGCAACCGCCAGCAACATAGCAATCAATTTTTTCATAATATTCTCTCCTTACGTTTTATCGCTTTATCACAATAAAGCGATTTGCTGATATGATAATACACCATAAAAACCGATTTGTCAATAGGTTTTATAAAAGAAAAGCGGGAAAGATTCCTTCCCCGCTTTCCAATATTACAGAATGCTCTTGCGCAGAGTGCCGAGATCGGCATCGTCGCGGTCGTTATCCAGATCGCTGTCGGCAGAGAGCGGATCGATGAAACTGCTCTCCCCCGCCGCCGCACGCTTGAAACGAACCGCATCGAGCGCGTTGCGCTTACCGTCGTCATTGATGTCGCCGGTCATACAAGTAGCGGTGGAAACATACGGATCGGCGATAGCCGAGACCGCCGCGCTATAGGCCTGCAACGCGCAATCGGCGGTATACTCGTCGTACAGCAGATAACGGCCGACAGCGCCGTAGGAGAGTGTCTTCTCCGCAATCTCGTACTCCGCCAACGACTTCGGATAGCAACGGACGCTCAACTCGCCGATCTCCTCATCGGTCAGCGCCGCGATGTAGGAGAACGCGGTCAGACCGAGCGTAAAGCGGCCAAGACCGCACGAAGCATGCGCCGTGTCACGCTGGATGGCGAAATAATTGGAATATACGCCCCCATTCCACGTTTGCGTGCCGGTCGGTACGGTATGGTCGAAAGAGGCATCCTCGCGGTTTAGCGCGCTGGTCTTGAGGTTTTCGATCGCGGCACCTGCCGGAACGATCGCATCCAAAGCGCCGCTGTCAACGCGCTGTTGCACCACCGTTTGCATCGCATTGGCAATGCCCGCCTGCATATTCTTCTCAGCGGCAACGGCGGTTTGGTAGTTCGCATCCTGCAGTTTATAGTTATACGACCAAGTCTGCAACCACAGGAACTTGGAATTCTCACCAAAGCGGTTATTTTGTTTGGCAAAATCGATCATCACGTCAATATCCGCCACACCGTTTCCGCTTGTGCTGGCGATAAAACTGGCGGCATTGGCGGAATCTGCAGCCGATTGCATCAGCATCACGTAATCCCAGTATTCGTCACGCAACGCCATCCGCATCAAGCCGGCGCTAAGTTGACCGGTCGGGCTGATCGGAATAGAGACACCTTCGTCGCTCCACTTTTCGTAGTAAGCGGAAGCGTTTGGCGAACCGTTGATCGCCTGCACACGTTGTTGCAGCGTACCGCCGCCGGTGTACAGTTCGGCAATGACGATCTCGTCATATGCACTGTCTCCTTCGGCGCGATCCGGCAGATTGGCATAGTAGGATTTGGCCAGTTTATAAATATAGGTATTAACGTCTTCACCGTAGGATGAGCCGATGGTGACCATTTTAAAGGAATAATACGGATGGATATCCGGACTGTAGAGACCGCCGTAATACGGCTTATCCGCCGCATAGCGGAGAGTAATACCGGATGCACAGCCGGCAAAGGCATCATCTGCAACGGTAAGCAACGTGTTACCGGAATGCACCGAAGTAAGCGAAGTCAGCCCCTCAAAAGCCTTCGACGCCACACCGGTCACGCCAGCTTCGATCACCAGTTCGGTCACCGCCGTCTTATCGGTCACGGCCGCCGCTACGTCCTCCGGCTTGACCGTACCGGTGCCGGAAACGGTCAGCAGGCCGTTGTTCAGCGTAACGCTGATATTATCCGTCGCCGAACCGATCTGCGGATCGCTGAAAGTGGTGGTGTTATTGGCTTGTCCGTAGATCAACATACTCGCCCCCATCGTATACAAACCGTTGACCACGTTGTTGGAAGACGGATCGTGACCGGCATACTGTGCGCCGTTGATCCAAACGGTCAAGTGAATATCATCCTGCAAACCGTCACCGTCGCTGTCCGTCAGCGACAACATCAGTTCCAGACGGTAGACGGTATCCGCTTCCACACCGCATTCTCTCTTCAAATAAATAGCGGAATAGGTGGTCACAGAGCCCATCTGATTGAAAATGACAATAGAACCGTTACCGCGGAGTTGGATGTGGAAACCGTTCCAATTGTTTTTGGCGGTGGCGCCGTAATACAACTGCGTGGCGTCGGTTGCCTTATCCTGACTGGTCGTCACCAGATCGGTAACGAATTTCTTATTGAGCAGGCTACCATTATAGGTACCGCTCACCGAAGCGGCGGTATTGCCGTAGGTGCCGTAGTCGATGCCAAAATCCGGCAGGGTCAGAAGCGGCACCTCGACTGTATAATCCGACACAGTCTGGGTACCGTTACCCTCGCTGTAAAACAGCGTGGAATTACCGAGAACGCCCAAAGCATTCACTAACGTAGCCGCGGCAATGGCGGTGGTATCGTTGAGTTTCAAGCAGAGGCGGCTGTCGTCCTTGAGACCGTCATTATCAAAATCAATATAGTCGATCTTCATGCTGACTTTCATCGGTTCGGTCGTATCCAGACCAAGCGAGGCCAAACTCACCGCGCCGAGAATGGTGGAGGAAGCGGCGTTACCGGCACTGTCATAGCCGGTCAGTCCGGCGATATTGTGGACGACGATGGTGCCGTCGCTACGCAGACCGATGCGGTAACCGTCCCAATAATTCTTGGCGGTCGAGCCGTAGAAGATCATATTGAATTGATTCGCCGTAGAAGACAGTTTTACGTCCCAGTTGAAGATAAATTCCTTGCCGGCGATTCCTTCAGCATAGGTACCGGAAATGGAACTGTTGCCGACCGTCGTACCCGAAAGACCGAAGTCGGACAAGGTAATGAAATCCGCCGCCGAAGCGTCGACCACCTTCCACCAACCCTTACCGTTGGCGCTGATACCTTGATACTCAAACACGGTAGTCGGGAAGGTGACCAGATAGGCATGACTGCTATCTGCAAACTGACCGGCGATCATCACCTGATCACCGACCTCAAACGGCGTAACGGCGCAGTTGACGTAATACAAGGACGGCGCCGCCTTCAGCAGAAAGAAATCACTGCGCAGTGAGCCGTTATAGTACATCCCGCCTTCCCCGCTGACCGCACGCAACTGCGTATTGGTGGCAAGGGAATCGTTGAGACCGGTATGAAAATACATGGCCGTACGGCAATCGAGGCCGTTGGTACCGCCGGCCGAACGATAGTCTACGCTCAAACCGGTATGGGTGATCGTTTCCGCCGCGGAAACGACCGTGGCAGGAATCGATGCCAGCAACAGGCAGAGCACCGCCAAAGCGGCAATAAAGCGATAAGAACTACGCATTGCATTCACTCCTCAACAATTTGCTATCTTCATTTTACAATGGAACAAGAGCGCGGACTTGCTATTTTTTATAAAAATAATGATTTTTTATATTTTTTTCAAAAAGCGCCCATACGAAGTCCGTACGGGCGCTTTTATCAGAAGGTAATTTTAAAGAAGCGGGCACGGCGTTTTTCCGGTAACGTGATGCGGAAAAGGTCACCGTCCAACTCATACTTGGTATCAATGCCCGACGGATACAACTGGGTCACGGTCGGCTGTGCATCCGCAGGGAGATCCAGCGGAATATCCTGCGTAGCGTTTTCGCCATCCTTACGCCACACCGAGAGGTACAGCGTGCGGTCGTTGACGATACCCGCCGCCGCCCACGGAGCGGTCAGGCGAATGAGACCGAGCGGATACACCGGCAGACCGGTCTTGATCTCGTCGCGGATGTTCTTATAGCAGGCGATACCTTCCTTGACGCGGGCGAAATTCGCCGGCGGCAGTTTGTTGAGGTGACCGGCCTGATGGATGCGGCCGAGCATCGCGCTGACCATATTGAAGATGGCTTCTTCCTCGTCGGCGCGGAAGTTCGGATACGACCACACCGCCGCCTGTTCCGGCGTCAACGCCGTCGACGCCATCGCGGAGATGGAAGGATAGTATTCGTAATTGGTCTGATCGCTGGTGGACTGAATGCTCAAGCGGGAGAGCATCGCCCAGTCCATACGTTGCCCGCCGGATGCACAGTTTTCGATAACGACGTCCGGATGCCGTTCAAAGAACTTATCCAGCCACGCCAAATACGCACGGGTGTGACCGAGCAGACCGTCGCCGACGCTTTCGGCGTTGTAGTTGGTACCCCAACTTGCATTGATGTTGTAGTCGATCTTCAAATACTTAAGACCGTATTTTTCGATCACCTCATCCAGCGTCTTATCCGCAAAGGCGCGGACGTCGGGATGGCGGAAATCCAACTGATAACGGTAATGCTCGATCACGCGCTTACCGTTGATCTGGAAAAACCAATCGTCCGGCAAGGTCTTGGCCAGTTCGCTATCGGGGCCGATGCCTTCGATCTCGATCCAAATACCGGGCTTCATCCCTTTGGCGCGGACGTAATCGAATACTTCATTAAGACCGCCCGGGAAGCGCTTGGCAGACTCTTTCCATACGCCGATGGAAGACCACCACTCCCCTTCGTTATCCACCGGCTCGGCAAACCAACCGGCGTCCATCACGAAGTACTCCGCCCCCGCCTCGGCGGCCGCGTCGATCAGCGGCAGTTCCAGATGAGTATACGGATTGCCGAACAGACAGTTCATATAATCGTTGAAGATAACGGGCAACTGTTCGTTATCCGCATTGGGTCGACGGATCAGGCGGCGGTACTTGGTCATCTCACCGATCACCTGCGTAAAGCCACCAACCGCCGCGCCGCAAGCGGCCGTGACGGTATCAAAGGTGTCTCCCTTTTGCAGAGTCTTACGAAAATGGCTGTATTCGCCGTTCGGGCCGGTCAATTGCAGATACAGACCGTCACCGACTTTGGCGTTGCCCATTTCGGTATACCAACTGCCGTTATGCTCCACCTGCCAGCAAATAGCGGTGTTCTCCAACGGATTCTCAAAAACACCCATCGGAATAAATTCCGACGATGACCAAGTGCCGGTCTGGTGCCATTGCAGTTTTTTGAGGTTGCTGTTGCTGTTAAAGCGGGACAGGCCCAGTTGCCACACGCTGCTCTTCCGCCACTGCAGTTCGCTGTGACTGCTGTTGTGCGGAATGTAGACGAAAGTATCGTCATCCCAACTCGGGTGGTTTTGTGCCAAGCCGAAATAACTAAACGAACTGACGTAGTCGATGGTAAACGGCGTATCGCTCAGGTTTTCCACCGTGGCATACGAACGGACCACCGCCGCCGTATCGTAAAAGCGGTAGTGCATCGTCGCCTGCACGGCACCGTCCGACATCACGACCTCCAGCACCTGACCGCCCTCGACGGTGGCGTGGCGGTGGGAGACGTACTTGAGCCCCCAACCGGGCATACAGACGGTATGACGGGAAGCGTGATGGTCGTTGGCATCGCAGCCTTCCCCGCGCAGTTCGATCAAATTGTAGTACCAACTGTAGTTTTCCGGTTGATAAGCGGCCTCGTCAAACGGCAACGCGGAAAAATGGATGAGGCGGGCACGGTTATCACCATCCACATCGACCACAAAATGTAAGCCGGCACTTTTAATATAAGCAATGACCATATCGTGTATTACTCCTCCAGCATCATACGGCGAACGGTATCGATCTCTTCCTGAGAGACGCCGCAGACGGTCTTTAAATAGTTTTCGATGGCCGAGGACAGTTTGCCGTCTCCGGTGCCGTAATCGGCAAGCAACTTGTCCGCCATCGCACCGATGGCCACAAAATTGCCGTAGTCGTTTTGCATAATACCGTCTTCCGTAAACCGACCATCCACGATATCGGAGCGCCAACGCGCACCGTAGCGGGAGAAAGAGGTCAACTCAAAATCGCGGATCAAGTCATCATACGAAACGCCCAACAGGCCGTTGATAAGGAACGCCACCGTGCCGGTGCGGTCGGCGCCGGCGTTGCAGTGGAAATAAGCGGGATAGTTCGATTCATACCCCAACGCTTCAAATACCTTGCCGACGTTATCGCTGATGTGCTTGTAATACTCACGCCGGATAACTTTGCCCTCGTCATCTTCGTACGTAGTCTCAAAACCGGGCAAAATGTAACTGTAGCCTTGGATGGCCAACTTGGCATAATTGCAGGAGTAACCGAACACACTGTAGGATTGGTTGCGATCATCGCCGTTTTGCGTACGCAGGTCGATCTCGCACTTGACGCCGAGAATATCCTCGAAGATGTAATGGTCGCGGTCCGAAAGACCCTCGGCACCACCGCGGTTATTGATGGTGCCGCCACGGAACAGCATACCGTATTTCACCGTCTTGCCGTCTTCGGTCTTCCAACCGCCGAGATCGCGGATGTTGTACGCCTCGTCCAGTGAAATGTAGCGAACTTGGTTGTCCTTGACCTTAAAGTGGTCCACCTGCGAAACGGAGGTGGTGGTATCGCTTTCCACCTTATACCAGTAGGTCTTGCCGGGTTCGAAGAAGCCGAACGTAGTCAGCGGCGGCGCAACGCCTTTGAATGCCATTGGATTACTGAAATCCTCGGTTTCAGAGAAAGTGATGGTGTAGGTACGGCTGTAGCCGTCTCCCTCCCACGCGAAAATCACTTGCTGGCGATCACCCTTTTTGCTGCTGTACTGCTGAAGATAGGCGGCCACCTCCGCTTCGTCGGTCAGTTTCATATAGCCGCTGACGAGATCGGATTCAATGGTAACTTCCTCGCCGTTATAGATCTTCTGTAGTTTGAGGCCATACTCTTGTTCTTTCTCGCCGGACGCACAAGCCGACAAGCAAAACAACATCGAGAATACCAAGATCCAACTGAGCGCCTTCTTCATAACGTTGTCTCCTTACTTCGCACAAAGTTTGAGGAATTCGTAATTTTCGCGGAACATCGGACTCTTATCGTCTACCCACGTTTCGGGCACTTCGAAGGTCCACGGCGACAGAGTGTAGCGTGAATGTGGATTAACAAAATGGTGCGGTCCGAGCAGATTGCGGTTGCTGATACAATACGATACCTTGACGGTGTTCTTGCCGGATACAGCCAAAGAATGAATATCCAGCGCACGGTCGAATAGCAATTTGCCGGCGTATTGACCGTTGACCCACACCTCGGCAGTAAGATAGGTGCCGTCCACCCGCAGGTGGGTGACCCCTTCTTCCCACTCGACCTCCTGCTCGACCGTGAGAACGCCGCGGAAGAACGGATAACCGTCGGTCGTCGGTTCGGTCACCGTTTCCGGCATCTTACCGACATAGAAGTTGTCACCGAAAGTATAGTTCTCATCCTCGGGATCGTCCGCATACGGCGTATCGCTGTAAACACCGAAACGGCCGGCAAGATAGATCGCCTCCAACTCGGAATTGTAGACCAGACAATTGCGAAGGCTTTCGGTCACGCCTTCACCGAACAGCGCATAGTACACCTGCTCGCTCTGGAACCAGTTGACCTTGACGGTATAGTCGTTGGTGCCGCATTTGACAAGCGGTGCCACATCGGTCATCCACAGTTCCTTTTCTATCTCCGAACGGGTGGTAAACTGCAGAGGAGTACCGTTGAGCCATTGCTCACCCGTCGAGCCGGTTTCCACCATAAGCAACATAGTCTCCGGCAGGTCACGGACCTCAAATTCGTACTTGAAGTACACCTCTCCCTCGTAGCGGTCGCACAGCAATTTACGGAACAAGGCAACGCAGGGGTAGCGTTTGGAAAAATGGACCCCGTCGGTGGAATAGCGAACGTAGTCGATGGTCAAATAATTGAGCGGCGTCGATACCTGCGCATCCTTCATCACAAAGCGGACTTCCTTCTTTTCCCTCTGCTGCGGGAGCGGCTGTTCACTCGGGAACAAAAGCATCATCTCACCGGCTTCAAAAGCGAGAGTCAACGGAACCTGTTCGGTCTTCATGGTCAACAGATCCAGTTTGGTAAAGGAGCGGATGTTCTCGCCAAAGCAGAACGTCTGCTCGCACGCATCGGTCATAGAGAAATTCTGCACCAGCAGGAAATCAACGTCTTCAAACCGGCGGTAGGCGGAATACAGCGTATGATCCGTACCGGTAACGCTAAACGGCTGTGCGGCAAGAATATCCTCAAAACGGCAATTGGACTCAAGGAAATCGTAGTTGTGCGGAATGCCGCCGAGATAACTCGGTTTGTCGCCCCACACCAGCACCTTGCCGCCCTGCACGATATAATCGCGCAACAGTTTTTCGGTGGTATCATCCATCGTCAGCGTATGCGGCAGGATGAGATAATCGTAACTGCAAAGACCGCAACCGATCTTACCGTCCTTTACAAAGCCGTGACGGGCAAGCAAAGTCTCATCAAGGAAATGATAACCGACACCGGCGGCGGAGAGGCGGCGCATATCCTTCACCAGTTGAGCATCCGCCTCGCCGACCATAAAATGCTTCGAATCGGAAACGTCGCGCTTGTAATCAAAATACGTACCACGAATAGGATGGAGTACAGCCACGTTGACCTGCTCCCGACTTTCCGCGATCAGGCGGCCGAGTTGGGAAATGTACAGATTAAAAGTCCCAAAGTCGCCGACCCACGGGTTGACCGCTGAATAGTGAGCGGGATAGTCACGCTTGCGCTGGCCGTACTCGGCATACGGCATCAGGTGCTGGCAAAGCAGATTGACACCGCAAACGTACTGCGTGCCGAGGATTCGGCGGAGGTCCTTCGGGGTAACGTCCCAGCCACAACAGCCAAACGACTCGGTCAGCACCTGTTGCTTGCCGAGTTGAGCCGCCGCACTGCCGATCTGACGGGCGGCCAGTTCGTTATCCGACCAGCGGCCAAGCCAGTCGATGCCCGGAATATGCTCGTACTCATAAAACGGCATTGCGCCGGCACAGCACATCACTTGGAAACCCATCGTGGTCTCTTCGACGTAGTGGCCGGTGAGCATCATACCGTGATCGTCGCACCATTCGTAGATCTTTTTAGCAAAGTTTTCCAGCATCAAGGTCTGCATCGCTTTCCAATAGCGATAGCGGAAATCGCGGTAGCCTTCTTTTTCTACAAACAGCAAGCCGATCGAATCGAAGATATCTTCGTTATAGGTATCGCGGAAATACTGCGCGACCATGTCGGTATACGAAGTACCCCAACGGTAATACTGAGGCTCGTCGGTAAAGAAGCCGGCGATCTTCTTGCCGAAGTCCTCACCGAAATGGGCCGCGTACTGTTCGTGCGTCAGTTTAAGAAATTCATCCACCACGCGCGGATTGAGGATGTCGGCAGTAGACATGGCAGAGCAGACAGTCACGTTCAGGTACTCGACGGCACCATCGTTTTCGTTTACTCGCACCAGTTTGTCGCCATCGATACGATAATGCACCGTGGCGGTCTCATCGTACGGTCCGATCTCATGAGTCAGATAACGGTCGCGGTCTTCTTCGCGTTCGATGAGTTTGCCCCCCGCAAAGCCGCTGGGCCAACCGTTCTCATCGTACACCCAAGCACCCATTTTAAGCGGCGCCGCTTCATCGGCACAGGCTTCGGTGCAACGCATCCAATCCTCTCCGAGGTATTCGGTCTTTAAACCGCCGCGTGCATGCATAAAAAAGCCGCCGTTATTGGTCTCACTCATCCAGCGGATCTGGCGGCGGAGTTCTTCTTCCTCCAGTTCCGCATTCCACGACCAAAACGGAATCGGCTTCCACTTATTTTCAATCGTCTGCAAATGCGATACGATTTTTTCTACTTTGCTGTTCATTGGCTCGGTCTCCTAACAAATGGGAATTCTTCACTACCCGAAAAGGGTATACTCATAAATATACAAAGTTATTGTAGCAAAAAATACCATATTTTGCAAGAGATTTTCCCGTTTTCTCCCCGCCAAACCCCGCCGAATTTCCCGCCGAGGATTTGTTAATTCTATACAGTTTTTAAACAAAACTGTTAATTTAAAGAAAAAAGCGTCAGCCGATAAATGAAGAAAGAAGGCAGGGACTCCCCTGCCTTCTTTCTTTGCAATTATTCAGATTTCATATAGGCGCGGGCATTATCAATGTAGAACTCCTGCGGCGTTTCATGCAATTCACCGCGATCAAAGGAGAACACAAAAGCGCCTACCGCCGACAAGGCGTCCGAACCGCTGACCAAATACGCTTTGCCGGTAGTATCCCAATTGACAAAACGCATCACCTCTGCCGGCACTTCCACCGTCGTCCAACTGTTGGGAGCGAGCGTGTAGATCTCCGCCGTGCTGTACTCATAGTTGGGATTGGTCAGAATACGGTCCTCAAACGTCACGGCATCGTAAATGGCCGTACACAGCAGAAAGCGCGTTTCTACCTCGTAATCCTGACAATTATAGATATCCAGCGTAAACCGGTCAAGATCGCTGAAATCGGAGGTCAGATTGAAAAACGCATTGGTAGTGGAAAAGCGGATATTCGGGCGACGTTTATGCCAAGTCGACTCGTTACCGCTGATGGTGACGTGGATACTGCCCTCACCGTTGGTCACCTTGTCCGCTTGCTCCGACTTGGAAACCAGATCCACTTTGCCGAAATCGGCCGAGTATTTGATCTGAGTCGCCTCAAAGTAATTTTCGAAATCCCCCAGCAGGTAGTAGGTCTCGCCGGTGGCTTCATCGGTCACCTTCACGTTGTTGCGGCGTTCGCCGAGTTCCAAACGGTTGGAAGGCGTCTTCGGGTCGGCGCTGTCATTTACCGCCTGCTTCTCAGCACAGCCGCAGAGAGATACCGTAAGAAGGATCGCGCAAAGGATCAAACTGATTATCCGTTTCATTCCGCCGCCACCTCCTTCACCGTCGCAATGCTGTCCATATACACCGTCACGGACTGACCGCGATCGAAGTTGAAATCGATCTCCTGAATATCGTCGATATCCGCCAATTCTTCGGCAGACGGGAACGTAACCTGCACCAGCGTCCACTGGCCGCTCGGCAGTTCAAAAACATCCATGGTGGTATCTTCATCGGTGTAGTACGAAACGCTCAGGTTGATCATTTCGTCCGACGGGTTATAAATATATGCCTTGAGGCTGTCCAGACCCTTCCAACTGCCGCCGATAAGAGCAGAATCCTTCTCAATAGCAAAGTAAGGTACCGTATCGGCAACGGCCGCGCTGTTGAGGACCATTTTGGCAGACTTGACGCCATCGTGGGCAAAGTCCTCGCTGACCGACGCCTTGTAATCACTGATATAACTGACGATACAATCAGCCAGATCACCGATCGTTTCAAAACTTTCGACCGCGCCGAGCACGCCATTGATCAACTGGCGGGTATAGGTTTGGGTCTTATCACCGACCGTCAGATCAAAGACAAAACGGCTTTGTTTGGTCAGATCGATGTTAAAACGATAGACACCTTCCGCATCCGGCGTCTGTTGCTTGCCGTCAAGGGTGACCACCGCTTCGGACGAAGCCGGAACGAAAGCGATGGTTGCTTCCTTGATACCGACCGCGACCTCGCTATAGTACACGTCTGTACCGGCCTTGAGGTTGTCGATCATATCCAAAAGCGACAAACGGGCCGCGTCGAAACGGTCGTTATCGCGGTTGGGGATCAGACCGACATCGTAGATTTCACGGTAGATGGCATCCAGAGCCACCGAGGCATCCAGCCCTTTCTCCTCATACAAGCGGCGGAGAATGTTAAGAACTTGGTAGTCGTCGGCACCGTCACGCCAAGTGACCATACGCAAACTCGGGCAAGGGCCTTTCAGACCGTAGGTGGCACCCGGATAGGTCAGTTTACCGTCGCCGGGACGCGGCTGACCGGTGTGCATCTCTCCCCACGGATCGGTAATGACCTCGCCGTGTTCACGCCACAAATAGTCGGAAGTGCTCCACATCAAATAAGTGGACCAGTTGAACTCGTCACACATCCACGGGATGGTGCGGTAGGACAGTTGCGTATCGTCGGTGTGGCCGCCCGGATAGGGATAGACCGGCCCCCAACAGGTATACACCCACAGATCAACGAAATCGCGTCCCTGAGCATAATCACGGCGATCAGCCGGTGTGCTCATAGCCGAAAGTTCAGGGCAGACGGTCAACCGATCCAATCCGTAGTGCTTAACGTCGTTGATATCGTAACTGCCGGGAATGACATCGGGGATGTTGGTCAGCGTATCCGAAACAACGTCGACGTAATAGTGATAATCGTCCGTGCCGATGAGTTCCGAGCGCAACATTTCATCGCAGTCATACAGCATCTGGAAATAGAGGTTGACCGTTTCCTTGGCGCGAAGGAACTCCTCCTCGACGTCCGGCTCGTCAACGTCGGTATAAAAATAGGCATACGCTTTATCCAAATAGTTGACGCGGTCTTCCACCGATGCCATAGCGATGGCATAGATATATTGTTGCATCAGAGGCAAGTTCACGTTGGTGCCAACACCGGCATACACCGAACCGGCCGTCTCATAATACAAACGATATGAGGTGAAGCCATCGTAGTGATAATACTTGCGCAGCAGTTCCACGTACCGCTCTGCCCCGCCGTTGCCTTCAAACGGCAACGGACAACTCATATTGTACTTAAGCAACATTTCGAAATAGGCTTCCGCCATCGCATCCGACGAATCCAATTCTGCCGAAGCAAACTGGTCGCGGTCAAGAATGGCAAACACCGTCTGCAACTCGTCGCCGTCATCGATGTTGATATCGTACACTTTTACGTTCAGCGGAAGAGTATATTCCTCCCCGTCTGCTGTGACGGTGACAACGCCGCTGTACAGACCGGCGGCGGTACCGGCGGTGGTGGTAATATCGATCAGCACCGCCTGATTGTCCCCCTTGGCGATGGTGGTCTCTCCGTATTCCACCGCCGTTGCCATCGGCAGAAGCGGATCAGGGATCATACCGCCGGCATAATCCGGATTACCCGGACGGGTGGTAGTCATAAATTGCTGGTACAGTTCATCGTATACCTGAATGGCCGAAGACGGAATGATACTGTCACCGCAAACAAGATCGGACACCGTCACGTTGTATTCGGCGATATCCTTTTTGGCGTACATCATCAACTGTACTGCCTCGGTCTCATTGCGAACCATCGACACTTCAAGCGAGGTATGGGAAGCGGCACGGGATGCGGCCGCTTCACCGCCGTCGTTCTGAAGGTACTTCACGCCGGATGATTCACCCCACAGGGTAAGCGAACTACCGCCTGCGGTCTTGACAGCATTACCGCAACTGCAAAGCGTCGCACACAGCGCAAAAACGCACAGCAACGCGGCTAATCGTTTTGCCGTCATATAAACACCTCCGTTAATTGAAGTCACAGGGGAATCTTACTTACCGATCTTACTCAAATAATTGTCCCATTTCTTGCCGCTGTAGGCATCGATGTAACTCTGATGCAACGCCTCGGCGGTCGTATATTTACGGGTCGGGCTCAACACGTAACTCTCCATCGTACCGCTGTCGCCGTTGACGTACGAGCGAACACCGGCCACCGCAAACAGATCGTTATAGGAATAATCAGCAACAAAGGTCGCACCGGTAATGTTCTTGAGGATGGTCAGTTCGGTAGCGTTCAGTTCGATATCGTCGTAACTGTATGCATACGGCGCAAAGCCACCGATGCAGTTTTCCTTGAAGAGTTTGCAACCTTCATCGGAAGCCATATAGATGAGGAAGTTGTTCGCCAGCGTCTGCGCATTGGAGAACCGCGGTGCGTACACACAGTGGATATTCGCCTGCGTAGAAACGATGCTCCGAGCAGAACGAACGATCTCGACCTCCGCGTCGGTCACGCCGGCGGGCAGTTCGCCGTTGCCGTCGACGTAGTCGATGACCGCCGACAGAGTCGCATCGTCGTTGATATTGGGAAGTTTATCGTTCTTGTTGCCGGAGTAACTGTCATAGGCGTTAATGATCGAACTGGTGACCGGCACGCGCATCGTCTTGATAACGTCCGCATCGGTCACACCGCTGTTGTCCTTGACTTCCTGCATCAGCCAGTCACCGCAGGGGTAGAACGCCAACTTGTAGTCGTAGGAACTGTCAACGAAAAATTTCTGATAGTCATTCAGGTTGCTGACCGACAACTGCGCGCTGTGTTTGAGCACATAGCCGTTTTCCGGTGTCAGCAGGTCATACATCACCTTCATCGACTCCAAACGACCCGGCTGTTCAAAGATCTTGCCGGAGTTGTTGGTCGGGCGATTTTTCGAGGAATCGAAACCGATGCCGTCATAGAACTTCATAAAATTCTCGTAGCCTTCCCACTGCGCCCAGTTAGCGGCGAACAGATTGCGGGAATACTGATCCAAACCGCCGGGTACCAGCCAGTTGACCCCTTTTTCCGAAAGGCGCTTAGACAGCGCGATCAACTCGTCGGTCGTATTGGGGACTTCCCAATTGCCTTCACCGAGAGTGGCATTGATCAGGGTCTCATTGTAGTAGAGCAACAGCGCCGAGGTGACGTACGGCAGACCATAAACCACGTCGTTACCGTCTTTATCGGTATATTGATAGTCCGTAAGCGCGCTTTCGAAGATCTTCTCCCCGACCGTAACGTTCTCCCCCGGGATCTTCGACTCTAACACGTCGTTGAGCGGGCGCAGTGCCTGACCGTTATTGAAATAACTGCTGTATTCCTGCACCATTCTCGCCATATCGGCGATATCAAAGAACAGGTCGGTGTTCGTGTAGGCGGCGGCTTTCATCTCGCCACGGATGGCTTCGTCTTGCGACACGGTGTTGAGATGCACCGTCACGCCCGGATTGGCTTTCTCAAAGCCATCCGCCAACGCCTCCAGCCACTCAAAACCGTAGCCTTTGTGCAGAATGGTGATGTATAGATTTTTGGTGTCGTAGTCTTTGTTACTGCCGTCGAGGTTGGAACCTTCAACCTCTTCCGGTTTGTTGCAGGCAACCAAACCAAAACACATAATAGCCGCACAGGTCAGCGCCAATGCTTTCTTAAACCAATTTTTCATTTGCATATACACTCCTTTTCTTCGGTATGATCATCAGCCTTTTAGACCGCCAATCGAGACGTTCTCCATAATTTGTTTATTGAAAATAATGAACAGAACAGCAACCGGTAGCACGGAGATGAACATACCGGCAAAGTAGGTCGGCGTAGTTAAGCCGAGTTGGAACATATTGTCCTTGTACATATACAATGCGCTTGAGAGCGTTGGGAAAGACGGCAGGTATAAAAGCGGTACGTCGTAACTGTTCCATGCCGAGATAAACTGCATAATACCAAGGGACAACGTGATGGGTTTCGCTTGCGGCAGCATCACCTGCCAGAAGATACGGAACGGGCCGGCACCGTCGATACGGGCTGCTTCCTCATATCCGGAAGGAAGATTGCGGAAGAAAGAATAGGTAATGAGGAAGTACATACCGTGACCGGCACCTTGCGCCAGCAAGAAACCGGGAGTATCCACCAAACCGAGGCTGTACAGCAACTCGTAGTTAGCCGCCGTCTGACCGTAGATCGGAATCATCATCTGCAAGACCACAAAGCCATACAGCAACCGGCGACCGGGGAACTCAAAACGGGCCACCGCATACGCAAAGAAGATGGTAGAAAGCATCTTCATCACGGTGGTGCCGACGCTAAACCAAATGGAGTTGAAGATCAACTGGAAGTAGTTGGTCTCCATATACACGCCGTTTTGGTACGACTCGAAGGTAAATTGCTCCATCGCTTTGACGTAATTGGAAAAATCAAGGAATTTCCAATCGGTGAAGAAACTGTTCATGTGACGGAGATACCAGTCCTCATTCGCCAGCGAGACGTTGATGCCCCAAATGATAAGGAACGTGAGTGCGATACCCCACAGCAACGGGATAAGGCCGAGCAGATTGAAGAACAGACCGTTCTTTTTCAACTCGATCCAGCGGTTGCGGAGACGGGATTGGTCACGCGTTTTCTTTTCGCTTGCCATCAATACTCGACCTCCTCTCCGAACTTGTTCATAAACCAGCGACCGATCACAACGATCGGGATGGTCACGACGGTGAAGATCAGGCCGAGAGCAGAGACGTTACCGTACTCTTGCGAGAGTCCTTGCAACACCATATTGTACATCCAGAAGGCCAACGTGTTGGTACCGTCTGCGCCGCCGGTCAACGCCAGAATGGATCCGGAGGAGCCGAAGATGTTGATGATCTGCAACGTAAACATCGTCACGAAGGTCGGCCAGATAAGCGGCAAGATGACCTTGCGGAATTCGGTAAACGGACCGATACCTTCCAATTTGCCCACCTCGATAAGATCGTACGGGATGCGGCTCATACCGCCCAGCCAGATCATCAGGTTGGCACCGACACCGATGAGAACGTCGTGGATCATAATGTACAAAATACCGTTTTCACTGCTCAACATCACCGGATCGGATCCGGTCAACTGGCTGTACAGATGCATCAGCGGGCCGTCGTACATCATTAAACGGGCATACAACAGCGAGATCATAATACCGCCGATCGCACCGGGCAGGTACAGCGACACGCGCATAAAGCCGTGGCCGAAACTCTTACGGTAGATGAGGTAAGCAAAAAACATCGAGACGGGAATGAGCAGGCACCCCATCACAAAAAACTTGATGGTATTTTCAAACGCCAACGGGATATCCGCCGCCGAAGCACCGGACAGTTGCTCAAACGCCCATTGGAAGTTATACCAGCCGACCCGCTGGGTGTAATGGTCGGTAAACGCCAGTCGGAAGGTCTCCACCTGAACACCTAACCAAAACACCAGCAAGTGGATCAGTGCGGGAGCACACAGCAGGAGAATACACAACCACTCCCCTGTTGTGTGCTTGTATTTTCTGCGGCGAAGCGCTAAAACCTCGTCGCGTGTCAGAGAAGCCGATTTACGCATCCGTCTTTGACGCCCCCTTCTTCTTTTTACCAAAGACAAGCAAGAGGACGACCGCGGCAACCGCAACGACCAGCGTACCGCCGATCACCCACCACAGCCAGCCGAGAGAAGCGGCAACCGCGGCTACAGTGCCCTTGGTCAGCACTGCCTCGACAGCGATCGTATCGCCTTCGGCATAGACAGCCGGTAACTCCAAGCGACCGTCGATCAGCGGATAGCGCTTGCCGTTGACCAGCACGCCCTCCAACAGATAACCGTCGTTTGCAGTCACTCGGACGATCAGTTTGCCGCCTGCCGACAATTTGCCGTCAACAAGGTCACCTTCCACGGTGATCTTGCCGTTTGCCGATTGGGTCAGCGACAGAACGTACGCCTTTTCCGCGGCCGTTCCGCCGATCAAAAGATCGGCGCGTACCGCGCGCAGTTTCAACGTCCACACACCCTTGTCGGCATCCAACGTCAACTTGTCAGTCATATCCGCACCGTTGACGGTCAGCGTCGGGATATAGCCCTTGTCCGCTTTCACCGACAACGTAACGTCACCGCCGGCCGGAATATCGGTCAAGGACGCGGTGAGATGCAGTTTGCTATCCAGCGCGGAAGTATCGATCTTGAAGAAGGAAGCATCCTCTATGATGCTGTAAGCAAAATCGACGTCGCCGGTCAATGATTCCAACGTATACACGTACGCACCGTCTGCGCCGATGGTGACCTTGTCGGTCACGTCCGCGCCGTTGACGGTAAATTTCTCAAGCCGGCTGCCGGGCTTGGTAAAGAAAGAGATACGGCCGATCTTATCCGCTGCGTCGGTGGTGGCGTAGGCGACCAATTTATCGGGGAAATAGACTTCTCGGATCTCCTGACCCATCCGGTCGTAACTGTTGATGAGCGCTTTGCTGGTATCGGAGGATACGTCGGTCAGAGAGTAGACCTCTTTGAGGCTGTACATCGTATACGCCCCGCCGACGTCCGCACCGTACGAACCGAAATTGTTTCCATAATGACCGCGTTCGGTGTTATCAAACCAGCCGACCAGTTTCAAGTCATCCACCGTTTCGCCGACCTTGACGTAGAAGCGGTCGTACTTGTACAGGCCGTTAACGTAACATTTGACGGCTCCCATTTCAACGATAACGTCGCCGCCCGCCTTCAGCAGATCGCACGGGAAACCGACCAAATAATGAGAAGTGGCCGAGAACAAGAAATCCACGCGTCCCTGCAACAGGCGGATAAGCATACCCGAATGGCCCCACAGACCACGATTGTCGATCAACATACCGACTTGGATCTGGTTGTAGCCTTCTTTCGGGAGGCGAATACCGAAGCGGACCGCCGAATTGATACCCGCCTGACCGTTCTCCATATCCACCATCGCACCGATTCGGTTTTCGGTACTCAGCGGAACAGTGATCTCGGTCTTGCCGCTGACGTCAAAGATGTCGTACACCCGCTCGATCTCGTCGCAGGTCACATCCTTGACCGAAAGGTCGACGCGAAGTTTATCGCTTGCAGCCGGCGAAGGCAAGACGTAGGTGTATTTGCCCTCCACATTGGCAACGGCTTTCAGTAATTGATCGTTGTAATACAAGCCGTTATAGATGACCTTGTGATCGTAGTCTTCTTTAACGGTCACCGAAACGGTGGATTCCTCACCGACCACCACGGTGGCAGACGAGGTCACGAAGTGGCTCTTTTCTACCGTTTGACCGTTTTCGGTAACCTCTACCGACAGGTCAGCGGTCGGGTAGAACGTAGAAAGCGTTCCTGCGTTCGACTCCGGAATATAATAGAGACCGTACGTTCCCAGCGGGCGGTCAAAGTCCTTATCATCCCAAGTGATGATCTCCTTGCCGTCGATCTTGACGTACAGACGGCGGGCATACAGACCGGCTTCCTTGCCGTTTTTGACGAGCACCACGTCACGCTGACCGATCTCCAGATCGAACGCCGCTTTGAATTGGTGGTGGACGAGCGCCTCGTATTCGCTGTCACCAAAGCCGATGAATACCTGCTGGTTTTCCGGACGGAACCAAAATTGCCAGCCGGAAGCATCGATATCCCAATAGTTGGTGGGGTCGATTTTCGAAAGCGACAGTTTGAACTCCCAGATCGACGGATCGACTTCAACACGCATCTTAACGCCGATATTGGTCGATGTCGGCAACGTTGCAAACAGAGCGCTGGTCAAACCGACCATACTTTCCGAAGCGTTTCCGGAAACGTCGAACAGATCGTAGACAGTCGGTTCTTTTTCTTTCAGGAAAGTTTCCTTGCTGACCAACGAGCGGAATTCCGTCGTATCACCGTCGGTATATACATACAACCCTTTGCCCAGCGTACGGGTCGTATCGGTGTCAACGTAGGAAAGCACCTCTTCCCCGTCGATCTCAAGAAATATCTTGCGACCGTACAGTTCACCCTTGACACCGTCAACGTATTCATAGACGTTAACCGAGCCGATGAGAACGGTGGAAGTTTCCGCCGCAAACTCATACGGAGCGGTCACTTGCCATTCGCTGACGCCATGGGCAAGGAATACCTGCCCAAATCGCGGGCGGAACCAGAACTGTCAGCCGGAGGCCTCGACGTCCCACATACCGGCGACCTTGGAGAGACCAACTGTCAACTGATCGGCCTTTTTATCCCACGTGTGTTCAAAAGAGACGGCAACGTTGGTCGACTGTTTCAACTCACCGATCTTCTGGTCCATCGTCGGAATGATCGTTACCGAGGACAGACCGTCCATCAGTTCGGAGATATCCTGCACGATATACTTGTCTTCGCGGAGATCGCGGACGTAGGTACCGATCTCCCACACACCGTCTCCGTAATAGACGAAGTTTTGCTTGGTGTACTTAACTGCGTGCTGAGTATTACCGAATTCGCCGTCGATAGTGACCACGTCACCTTTGACCGGCGTAATACCGAAATCGGAAAGCGGAATGTAATAGAGAGACTCGGTCAATTTAATGATCTTCACCGCGGTCAATTCGCCGTTGACGTAGATACCGCCAACCGAAGCGGGATAACGAACAGACCAGTTATCCAGATCGAACGGCAGTGCATCTGACGGGTTGACCATAAAATAGAGACCGCCGGTGCAATTCCCGCTCAGGTTGCGGTTGTCGCTGATAACGTCCACTAACTCGCTCGCCGGCGGGATCTCATCCGGAGAGGCCGGCGGCGGCGTGGTAGGCTTGGTCGTGGACACGGGGGCATCGACCACGGTATACAGCGTAATATCGTCAGCGACCGTGTAATCGCCGATCACCGCACCTTTTTGCAACACGACCGTGTGATTGCCTTGCGCGGTGATACCGTTGGAAGCATCAAGGAAAATGTACAGCAAGCTGCCGTCTGTGAAACACAAAGCCGCTTCCGCAGGTTTGCCGTCGATCGAAACGACGCCGGCATAGGCCTTGGTCTCCAACGTCAGGGAAGTCTTTCCCTCAATCGCAAAGGCCAGACCGTAGCGAGCGTTGTCCGGTTGCCATGCACCGTTATTAAATACGAAGGTATCCGGAGTCACGGGCGTCGACGGCGGTTCGGTATTGACCGCACCGTCTGCATGGACGTAAAAGATAAAATCCTCCGCCAGTTTCCGACCCTCGATCTCCGTTCCGGCAGGAACGATGACCGTATACTCGCCGCCCTGCGGCAGTTGGCTGTACGGCAGGATGACGGCCAGTTCGTCCCCTTCCTTGAACACCTCGGCGGTATAGGGCGTGCCGTTGACCGTTACCGGCAGACCGGTAGCATTCATCGTGCCGGTATACGGTGAGGTAAGAACAAAAGACGCCAGATAACGCGAAGCAAAGTCCTGTGCACCGTGATGAACGCCAAGGCCGGTGATGGTCACATCGGTCTTCGGTGTATAGACGCTCCAACCCGTAGAGGCATTATATTCAAAGGATTGAGGACTATATCTTACCGTATATCCCCCATCCGTGACCGTACCGTCAACGGTGACGACGTCACCGGTAACAAACGGACCGTAGCCGGTGCCGTCGAACGCCACGTAGTACAGATTGGAGAGCAATTTGACCAGTTTCGCACCTTCCACAACGGTGCCGTTGACAGAAATTCCGCCGGTAGTCATCGCATAGCGGACCTGCCACGTATTGACATCCGAAGCCAACGAATCGGCCGGATCGACATAGAAATACAAACCGGTAGTGGCAGAGGCATCGTTCCGCAAAGGGTCATTGGAGAGCGTCACGGTCAGGTCGGGTTCTTCCGCAGAGACGACCTGCGAAAACTCGTAGCCGTTGATGGAAACGGTGACCGTCTCGGCAACAACGAAATCGCCGCCGATGACCGTGCCGGCCTTGATCTCCATCGTATGGGCGGTGATGCTTTCGGCCGTGACCGCACCGGCTTGGACTTTGCTGTAATCCAAGCAAAGGGTCAATTTACCGTTTTCGACACCGGTCGTATAGTTGACGCCTTCACCGCTCTGCACAACGCCGTCAATATACACCGTGTTGCCGTTCCAATAACGGTCGGAGTGATCCGTAATACCATCGAAAGACATCAGATAGCGCGTAGCGAAATCCTGCGCACCGCCACCGCTCGACAGAGTCAGCGTGATCGGAGTCAGCAAGGAAATGGAAGTGCCGCTCAATTTCAGCCAGACGTCCTTAGCGATCGAGAAGGCGCCGCCGGCCATCTGCGTTCCTGCTTTGATCCGCAACGTATGGGTTCCCATCGAAGCGGCAGAACTGACTCCCGGCTCGACCATATCATAGTCAAGACAAAGCCAAAGTTCCCCCTCGGCGCCGCCGTAGACGGCCGACGGTACGTAGTTGACACCGTCGCCGGACTTGGAAACACCGTCGATATACACCGTGTTGCCGTTCCAATAACGGTCGGTGCTGTCGGTGATGCCGGTAAAGATGAGGCGATAACGCCCTGCTCCATCCTCCGCAGCACCGCTGACATACGTAAGCGTGATCTCCTCTGCCGCCAGAGCGATCAGCGGCAACTGTCCGATCAGCAGACAGAGCGCGACCAACAGCGACAGCAAGCCGGTCAACTTACGGTACTTCGAACTCGTCGTTCCCATGCAAAAATTCCTCCTTTGGATGTCCGACATCGTCGATGTGGAGCGACAATGCCTCATAATTGCATTTTTATTGTACAACATCTGTTTAGGTAATTACTTGCTTTTTTTTATAGATTTGTCGATTTTTTATAATGTTTTCGATTTATTTGCATTTTTCTTGAAATTTTCCGGTTTTATTAATAATGTGATTTTTTATAATTCGATTTGCGATTTTTTTTTGAAATCGTCGATTTTTTATATTTTTCGGTTTTCGAACGGCCTGTGCGCCGGTTCCCAACTTTATGTGAAATGCGTCCGACAATTTTCCGAATAGCATTCATTTTTTGATCGAAATGCTTAGGAATCAAGCGGGTTTCAATGAGATCAGTCGCCTTTTTTGCGAGCGTTGTCGTTTTTGATTTTTTATGAAATCCAAAACCAAAAATTGCTATTTTTTATATTTTCGGTTGACAATTCCCCTCATTCGCGTATAATGAAGACATACAGATCGCAGAAGAGAGGTGTTTTGTATGGCTGAGTCGCCAACGCCGGTCTTAACCGTCAACCGTTTCAATCAGCAACGCAGTGTTCCCGGCACCGATTGTGCTTATCTCTATTCCCCACTCAGTTCGCCACAGCATCAGCATGCGGATTTCTACGAGTTTTCGATGGTGACCTACGGTAGTTTCATTAACGAGTACAATGGCACCGATACCATTATTCGGAAAAATCACCTAATGTATTTCCGCGTCGGCGAATCACACGGTATCTACGTTAATGAAGAAAAGAGCAATCACTTTTCCTTTATCATTAAAAAAGAGCGGTTTGAAGAATTGTACAGGCGCTTCTTCCCTCATACCGAATCCACCAAACTGTTGGAAACGCCGTTTATCGATCGACAACTCAACGAGGTGCAGGGCGAATATCTGAAATTCCTGTTTGATTCGCTGTACAACTGCGGCGAGTCGGAAGATCTCAATCAGCGGTTGGAGATGTTCCTTTATAACGCTATGTCGCTTTGTATGGTCGAATCCACCATCAAACTGGCCAAAAAATCCACCGATAAATACGTGGAAAAGTTGCTGAATAATCTAAATAATTTCGGATATATCGGTAGCAGCGTACACTTCATTTATCAAGATTTTCCGGTGGCGCAGTCTACGCTTATCAACGGTTTTCGCAAGCGGACCGGCTTTACCATCGTCCAATACCACGGAATGAAAAAGATGGAATACGCCGCTCAGTTACTCGCAAGCGGCAATTTCTCGGTAACCGACGTTTGCAACATCATCAACATCGCATCACTATCGCATTTTATCCGCAAGTTCAAAGCGTATCACGGCATCACGCCAAAAGAATATCAATCGCTCCATTGTGTCGATCACACGATGGAACACCAGGAGCAGAAACGGCGGATGCAAAAAGGCAAGATCAAACTCTCGCCATACGACGAATAAAATAAACTCGGTTTTGCCAAGAGCAAAACCGAGTTTATTTTTATTCTTCCTTACAGAGATAAGCGGAAATCGCCAGCAGACTGCCGTCATCCTCGGACAGCGAGATAACGGTACCGCCGACTTGCGGTATACCTTGCCGGTCGTATGAGAAGATATACTCCCCCGAATCGTTTAGATAGTTGACCCCGTCGTAGGTACTGGATTTTTGTCCGAAGACCATTTTGATACCTTCATAGGTCATACACGCGCTGACGGCGTGTTCGTGCCCGACAAAGAACGAGTCTGCGCCCTGTTCTTTAAGCAGGTTCCACGTATTCCGCATTTGATCCCAGTGTCCGACGAAATGGTGGTTGATGATGCCGTAATCGCCCTCGGCCTTATTTTCCAACCGGTCAATAAAGACCGTTTCAAAAGGAACCTTCGCGTTGGCTTCATCGAGACCGTATTCGCCGGCCGCCACACGGAATACATGGGGCTGGACGTGGGTCATGAGCGAATGCTTGACGTCCGGATAGGCGGCACGGATGCGGGCCATGGACTCGGTATACCAAGCAAGTTGATCGTCCAGCAGACCGATCACGTGCTTCGTATGACCGTTTGCAAGCGTTTCCGCAGAAGCGGAAACCGAGCCGGTATCCATCATAAAGAACACACGGGTCACTTTGCCGTTCTGGCGGATGCCGACCGAGTAGTTACCGTTGCCGTTGAGTTCACGTTGTTTAAACAAGCAGTGCTTGGCGTTGACGAGTTGCTCGCATTGCCAATCGGCACCTTTCTTGCTCTCGGTGTCGTGGTTACCCATGATCGGCGCCCACGGAATACCGAAACTATCCATAAACTCCACAAACGCCAACCAACTGGTGCCGGCATCGTCAAACTCGCCGTAGACGTTGTCACCGGCCATCAGGATCAGATCCGGCTTGACGGCATCGACCGTCTCACGGACGTACTTGAAGCAGCGATCCTCCATTTTATCGGTCGCCCAATAGGCGCAAGCATAATCCCCGATACGGTCGGGCGTGCGCTTTTGTGCGGCATCAATGATCTGTATATCCGAGATCTGCAAGATGATCGGATCGCGGCCGCCTTCTACATCCACAATAAAATCCATGAGCAGTCACTCCTCATTTTGTGGTAATCTTGGCAACACGGATGACCAGACTTCTGCCCCACGGATACGGGGTGGTAGTGACGACGGTCTTACCGTCTTTCTGTTCGAACTTGACCGGCTCACCGTTATCCAGCCACTCGATCGATTGGATCTCTTTATCCAGCACAAACACGTCGCTGTACGTTTCGCTGGTCAGAAGAGACACGTTCGGGTCGGCCTGCATCGGCAGATGATCGCAGAACAGATAGTAGGTATTTTCGTGGCAGAGCAGGAAATCATCCGGCTTGTTCTCCACTTCGATACCGCAGGGACGCGGCAGATACAGGGCTTCCTTGAAATAATTGACCCAATCTCCCATAATACCGAAGGTCGCGGCGTCGATCGGGCGGATCAGACCGTTGCCCATCGGGCCAACGTTCATCAGCATATTGGAGCCGTAGCGTCGGCAGATCGCCAGATCACGGATCATATCCGCCGGTGCCTTATAGTTGAGGTCCTCCGCGGTATAGCCCCAGTGATCGTTGAAGATCTGGCACATCTCGCTGGCGACGTACTTGGGCGCGCCTTCCACGTTGATCGGGCCGGGCTTGCCGCGTTCGAAGGTGACACTGTCCAACTCGATGTGGCCGAGTTCGCCCTGATGACCGAGACCGGTATTGTTGATGATCATCGCGTCCGGCTGGTACTTACGGATGGTGCCGTACAGCAGATCCTCTTCCCAATCCTCATCGCGTTTGTCCCACATACCGTCAAACCAAAAACCGCCGATCTTGCCGTACTTGGTGCAAAGGATCTCGATACTGCGGCGCAGGTATTGCAGATACGCCTTGAAATCGCTTTGATACAGCGGTTCATGCCAATCCAGCAGGGTGTGATAGAAAAACGGGATGATACCCGCCGCGTTGCAGGCGTCAACAAACTCGCGGACGAGGTCGCGTCCGCAACCGGCGACGGTATCGTAATCGTTTAGTTCACAGGTATCGTACAGCGAGAAACCATCGTGATGGCGGGTGGTCAACGTGATGTACTTGCAACCGGCATTCTTGGCGGTCGCCACCAGTTTTTCCGCCCAGTCAGCCTCCGGCTTAAACTGCGGAATGAGTTTATCGTATTCCTCGTAGGGAATATTGAGCATATGCTTGGCCCACTCGCCCTTCCCCAGCACCGAATAGATACCGAAATGGACGAACATACCAAAGCCAAGTTTTTCAAATTCCTTGATATACTGTTTAACGATCATATTATCCTCTTTTACTTGTACAACGGGCCGTAGGTAGCACAGGCGCGATAGTCCTGTCCCTCTTTGTCCATACCGAAAGCATTCCAAGCCGCCGGACGGTAGATCTCATCCTCCGGCACGTTGTGCATACAGACCGGAATGCGGAGCATCGAGCACATGGTGATAAGGTCAGCACCGATGTGACCGTAGGAGATCGCACCGTGGTTGGCGCCCCAGTTCATCATCACCTCATACGCGGTCTTGAACGGCGAGCCTTCCTTGCCGTCGCAACGAGGAGCAAACCACGTACACGGCCAAGTCGGGTTGGTACGTTCCATCAGCGTATCGGAGACCTCATCCGGCAGGTTGACCGTCCAACCTTCGGCGATCTGCAACACCGGACCGAGACCCTTGACGAGATTCAGACGGATCATGGTGCAGGGCATTTCGGCCTTGGTGGTGTAATGACTGGAGAAGCCGCCGCCGCGGAAGTTATCCTGACCGGCTTCACACCAGACGGTAGCATCGGTCATCTTCTTGATGTCTTCGTCGGTAACTTCCCACCACTTCTTCATAATGGCATTGCCGTTCTCATCGGTGCAGACGCCGGACGCATCCAAGCAGGCCGCGCCGGAGTTAAGCAGATGGATGATACCGTTGGACTCTGCCGCCTTGCCCTCCAACTTATAACCGGTAACGCGTTCGGTGGCTTCGCCCGACCAGTAGGTGCGGACGTCGGCAAAGATCTGCGCACGGTGGGTCAGCAGACGCATCATCAGCATTCCCATACCGTTGAGAATATCGTTTTCGGTAGCCAGCGTGTACGGCTCACGGGCGCCTTCGTAATCGAACGTGGAACTGAGAAGCGCTTCCGGATAGTCACAGTTCGGCCAGTGATCGGTCCACTGACGCTGACCTTGGAAGCCGCCGGCGATGGCGTTGTGGCCGACTTTTTCTTCCACAAACGCATCCGGCAGGTTGGGATTACCGGCCATCAGATCTTTAATGATGCAGTACATCTTGACCGTGAATTCCCACTGTTTTTCTTTCTCCTCCGGAGTGAACTTGATACGTACCTTTTCACCGAGGAAGTCCACCTCTTCGGGGTTATCGTCACGGCCTTCTTTGCAGTGCTCTTTGGTCCACGCAAGCGCTTTCTGGAATTCTTCTTCGTTGTAGATGCCCTCTTCCATACGGCGGAGGATCTCCACTTCGTCAACCGATTCCACACGCATACCGAAGTATTCTTCCATCATGCTCTGATCCATGATAGAGCCGGCGATACCCATGCACTGGGAGCCGATCTGCAGATAGGACTTACCGCGCATGGTCGCCACCGCCACCGCCGCACGACCGAAGCGAAGCAGTTTTTCCTTGACGTCTTCGGGCATCTGGGTAACCTGATCGCGATCTTGCACCTCATGGCCGTAAATACCAAACGCCGGCAGACCCTTCTGCGCGTGACCGGCCAACACGGCGGCCAAATAGACAGCGCCCGGACGTTCGGTACCATTAAAGCCCCACACACCCTTGATGGTATGCGGATCCATATCCATCGTCTCGGAGCCATAGCACCAGCAAGGAGTGACCGACAGCGTGATCGAAACGCCTTCCTTCTTAAACTTATTGGCGCAGGCCGCCGCCTCCGGCACGCGACCGATGCAGGTATCGGCCATCACGACCTTGACCGGCTCGCCATTCGAATAAAACAGGTTCTCCTCGAACAGTTTCTTGGCAGTTTCCGCCATCGCCCACACCAGCGGTTCGAGCGATTCACGCATCATCTGCGGGCCGCGACGGCCATCGACAATGGGACGAATACCGATCACGGGATAATCGCCGACATATCTGTTCTTTGCCATAATACACAACCTCCGAAATTTAATTTGAAAAATAATTGTGGAAAATACCATTCCCTATATTGAATTATAGTATCTTTTATGTTAAAATGCTTGTGTAATAGGCGACAAAAAGTAGGACGATATTCACTTTTTAAGGGGTTTTCGTATGAAATACAGTGAAATCAACGAAAAAAAACAACGCGGCAGAGCCGGATTTCCCATCCAGATCTACCACGTTGACCACGAACATCCGCAATATCATATGCCGTTGCATTGGCATCAGGATTGGGAATTCATCCGAGTGTTATCCGGCGAATTCGACCTGCACCTCAACAACAGCGAGTGCCGCGCCAAAGCAGGCGATATCATCGTGATCGGCAGCGGTATGCTCCATCGCGGGCAAGCCCACGACTGCGTTTACGAATGCGTTGTATTTGACCTCAATATGTTGCGAAAGCATCATAACGACGCCGCCTCGGTGTATCTGCGCCCGTTACTGACCGGCGAGGTCGGCGTGACTCGCCTGCCCTTAACGGCAGACGATACGCTTCGGCAGAGTTTTTGGCAGTTGTTCGACACGTTGCGCGATCGCCCGCCATACTACGAATTAACGGTGCAGAGCCTGCTTTTTACGGTGTTTGCACAGTTGTATGCCGGCGGTTGGCTGACCGCGGTCGGCAAGCGTCTGCGCGGCACGCATCAGACCGAAACGGTCATCTCGCTCATCGAGTGGATCGACGCACATTATGCCGAAAACATCACGTTGGAACAGTTGGCGGAAGTAGCCGGCATCAACGAAAAATACCTCTGCCGACTATTCAAGGAATTCACCGGTACCACCCCCATCGATTACGTCAACCGACTCCGCATCCAAAGTGCCTGCACCGAAATGACGGTGCGGCGGCGAAGCGTGACCGAAGCGGCGTTTGACAGCGGTTTTAACGACGTCAGTTATTTCAGCCGTACCTTCCGCAAGTATATGGGCTGTTCCCCCACCGACTATCGCCGTCAAGTAGCGGAACCGTCGGTGAGCAATGCGCGAAAAGCGGTCGGTGAGTAACCGAAACGTTCCGAGAACAGTTTGGAAAAATAGTTCTGGTCACAGAAGCCGCAAACGTAGGAGATCTCTTTAAAAGACATATCCGTACTGCGGACGAGATGCTCGGCATGATCAAGGCGGACTTGGTTGAGATAGGCGATGACCGTCATACCGTATTTCTTCTTGAAACTGTTCATCACAGTGGCCTTGCAACAGCCGAATTTCTCTGCCAACAGATCCAGTGTGATCTTTTTGGCGTAGCGTTTATAGATGTACTTTTTGATCTGATCCGCCAGATCGTCGTGATTGGAACGAAGATGATCGTTTCGGGTCAGGTATTCCGACACGATACTGAGCAGGCGGCTGTAACTGGGGATCAATTCGGTGGGAACGGTGCGGACGGTGGCGAGATATTCCTGCTGTTCCTCGGGAGAATCGAACACCGAAGCGGTCGATCGAAGGATCTTTTGGCGGTTTTCCTCCGTTTCATCACGCACCTGCCCCATCATCAGGTAACCGGCCAGCACCCCCGAATGATACAACGGTGCCACCGCCTCGTACAGACCGCAATAGCATTGATACACGTACAGGCGGTCGGTCTGACGGACACTTTCGAAGGCACTGCGATCGCATTTGATGCAACCGGCACGGAACAGCGGATCTCGCTGGACACGGGCGCAAAACGGCGAAAGATCCTTGGGATAACTGCCGAGATCGTTGAGTTCGCTGTCACAGACCGACATACGAAGACCCGATATCTGATAGAAATCCCGTAGCACGCTTTCCAACGTGATTTCGGTCATTTGAACACCACCTTAGCATTTTCTACTAATGATTATATTATTTTCTATAGAAATATGCAAGAAAAAGTTTTATAGTAAATTTATCAATTTCACCGAAAGGGAGAGTAACTGTTATGCGAAATCGTTTGGAATTGGCCGTCAATGCGTTACATCATTTTCAAATAGACGGTATGTTGCGTGGTTGCAGTCCTTATGGAAACGGTCATATCAACGACACGTTCTGTGCCATTACCGAGGATGAAAACGGACAAGTCCGCCGTTACATTCTGCAGGCACTCAACCAAAACGTCTTTAAACAACCGGATAAAGTAATGGAAAACATCGCCGGTGTTATCGCACATCTGCACACCAAGACGGACGATCCCCGTGCGGTGATGTCGCTGGTGCCGACCGTGAGCGGCGAGGTATATTATAAGGATCAGGAAGGCGTGTTCTGGCGTCTGTACGATTTTGTAGAGCAGTCGCTCTGTTTGGAACGTCCCGAAAGCAACGACGATTTCTATCAAAGCGCCTTGGCTTTCGGCCGTTTTCAGCGGGATCTCAGCGATTTCCCTGCCGAAAAACTCAACGAGACCATCGTGAATTTCCATAACACTCCCGTCCGTTATGAAAATTTTCTGGCCGCTGTCAAAGCGGATAAAATTGGGCGTGCCAAGGACGTACAGGAAGAGATCCGGTTCATTATGGAACGAGCGGATTTTTATCCGGTGCTGATGGATGCGCAGAAAAGCGGTACGTTGCCGTTGCGCGTCAGCCATAACGACACCAAGATCAACAACGTGCTGTTGGATGAAGCGACCCGCTCGGCGTTGTGCGTCATCGATCTGGATACCATTATGCCCGGCTTCTCGGTAACCGATTTCGGCGATTCCATCCGCTTCGGTGCCTCTACTGCCGCCGAGGATGAAAAAGACCTCGATAAGGTCTGGATGGACATTGCCTTGTTTGAGACCTACGCGAAAGGTTTTCTGGCCGGTTGCGGCGGCTCACTGCCGAAAGAAGAAGTGATGCTGTTGCCGGAGGGCGCCAAGATGATGACCATCGAATGCGGTATGCGGTTCCTTGCCGATTATCTGAAGGGCGACACCTATTTCCGTATTCATTATCCCACCCAAAACCTTGACCGTTGCCGTACACAACTCAAGTTGGTAGCCGATATGGAGAGCAAGTGGGAACAGATGAAGGCGATCGTTGCCGCCTATTGCGAATAAGGAGGACAAATCGATGAAACAAGAGATCCGTTTGGGAATTATCGGTCTCGGTCAGCGTGGCTGGGGTCTGTACACCGGTGTACTCCAGCATCTGGAACATATCCGCGTGACGGCGGTCTGCGATCTGTATGAGGACCGTATGGATCGGATGGTCGAAGCGGTCAAAGAAAATCGCGGTTACGAGCCGGATCGGGTCGCCGATTACCATGAATTGCTGGCACGCGAAGACGTGGATACCGTAATGATCGCCGCTTCGTGGGCAATGCACACGCAGATGGCATGCGACGCGATGAAAGCCGGCAAAGCGGTCGCTTGTGAGGTGGGCGGTGCCGGTTCGCTGGACGATTGCTGGCAACTCATCCATACCTACGAACAGACCGGCACGCCCATTATGATGCTGGAAAACTGTTGCTACGGCCGCAACGAACTGATGATCCTCAATATGGTGCGTCAGGGTCTCTTCGGCGAAGTGGTGCATTGCCGCGGCGGTTACTGCCACGATCTGCGCGATGAGGTCGGCTACGGCCGCGAGATCCGTCACTACCGTTTGGACAATTACCTGCATCGCAATTGCGAGAATTATCCGACCCACGAGATCGGCCCGATCGCCAACGTATTGAATATCAACCGCGGTAACCGTTTTGTCAGCCTGTATTCCATGGCATCCAAGGCGTGCGGACTCAACGAATTTCTCCGTCGGGAGAAGGGTGACGAGTACGATCTGACCAACGCGAAGTTTGCGCAGGGCGATATGGTGACCACGCTTATCAAGTGCGCCGGCGGTGAGACCATCCAGATCAATCTGGAGACCACCACCCCCCGTGCGTATTCCCGTCAGTTCGAAGTGCACGGCACCAAGGCGACCTATCTGGAAGACAACCAGTCGGTCTATCTCGACACCCCCGAAAACAAGGCCGCCGATTTTAACTGGAAAGCCAAGTGGGGAAATATCGAAGAACTGCGTGAGCAGTACGAACATCCCATCTGGAAAAAGTACATTGAAGAGGGCGTATACGACGGTCCTGCCGGTCACGACGGCATTGATTGGTTGGTGCTAAACGCTTTCTTCGATTGCTACGCCGAAGGTAAGCCGATGCCCATCGACGTGTACGATATGGCGACTTGGATGGCCATCACGCCGCTTTCGGAAAACTCCATTGCCACCGGCAACACGGTGTATTTCCCCGACTTCACCGGCGGCAAGTGGGTCACTCGCAAGCCTTTGGAACTGTAAAGCAAAATCCCTTGTCTCAAAAGAGACAAGGGATTTTTTTAACGTGTCAATCTTTGGGCTTGGCGCAAGGCGGCAACCAGCGGCAAAATGAGCACACCGCAGACCAGATTGCTGATGCCGTGCAGGATATCCCACGGCAGACCGGCAACGATCCAAGCCACCGTTTGCTCAAAATTCAAGTGAAACATCAGCGCCTGCGCGGGAGCGTACAGCGTACCGTAAGCCAAGCCGTGCAGACCGGCTATCAGACAATAGGCGATGGCCGCCACCCAAGGCGGCATCTTCTTTGGCAACAGCATAGCAACGCCCCAAAGCACCGTCCAGATATACAAATATGGCAACCACCATAGATTAAAACCGTTGAGCAGACCGGTCAGAAACACGAACACGTAGATGGGATACAGCGCTTTTTGGCGGAAGACCACCGTCATCGCCACAATAAGCGTTGCCAGCAGGTGGACGTTTGGCAAAAACTCCATCACCATCTTGGAAACGTACATCAGCGCCCCCAAGACCGAGAAGATCGCCAATTCCTTCAGATTGATCTTCATGCCGGCGTTGCTGTAAAGGCGTACGCCTTGTCGCTTTCGATGGCTGTGGAGTCCACGCCGCTCATCGCATAGGCACCATCGACGTAGAAGGCCCAATAGGCCTTGTCGGCCGTATAGTCTAACTTCACTCCGTCAACGCTCTCTACCATCAAACCGTATTGGCTGTCGCTACCGGCGATCAAGCCAACCTCCAGCAAGGCGGCGCCAACGGTGGTCTTGTCGGTCCGGACGGTGTATTGCTTGGAGGTGCCGTCCAAGAAGGTGACCGTAAAGGCAAAGGAGGTCTCCCCTTCGCCGACCGTTTGCGGCTGTGCCGCAGTGGTGGTCGTGGTGGATGACGAGGTGGAATTACCGCCCTCGTCCGGTTGGTTGGTCGTGCATCCGCAAAGCAGTACCGTAGCCGCAATCAGCACTGCAAAGAGGACGATGACCGACGATTGGATAAATGCTTTGTTTTTCATCGTAAGTTTCCCCTTTTCAAATGATATTCCTTCATTAAAACCGGCGCTCGCGGTATACCGTGAAGGTTGCTGTGCCACGTATTTCGACTCTGCGCAAACAGGTTACCGGCCTTCTCGGTCTCCCAATGGCTTGTCCCCCACTTGCGGCAGTGGGGTCAGGTAACGCAAACAAACGGCGCATCACGGCGACGGGCTCGTGCAGGACTCTCACCTGCTTCCGTAAACACAGCAAGGATATGATAACACATTCTGCCGAAAAGTGCAACAAAAAATCCCTACCTGCCAAACAGGTAGGGATCTTTGCGCTTCAATTAGTCAGCCACGTAGGGCAGCAGAGCGATCTGACGGGCGCGCTTGATAGCGACGGTCAGTTCGCGCTGGTGGCGGGCGCAGGTGCCGGTCACACGACGCGGCAGGATCTTCGCACGCTCAGACAGGAAACGGCGCAGACGGGCAACATCCTTGTAGTCGATGTAATCCACCTTGTCAGCGCAGAAAGCGCACACCTTGCGACGACCCTTGCGGGGACCGCCACGCATCGGGCGCTCGGCTCTTTCAGCATGTTCAGCCATGATATAGGCCTCCTTTTCTCAAGTTAGAAGTGGGATACTCAGAACGGCAGTTGATCGTCGCCGGTGATCTCTTCGAAATCATCCGGAGCCGCGGTAGAAAACGCGGTAGCCGGCTCGGCATACGGGCTGATCTGAGAATCGTTTTGGCGCGGCGCGTAGCCGGCGGACGCGGACTTGGACTCGCAGAATTCGGCGTTGTCCACCACGACCTCGTACGCGGTGCGCTTGTTGCCGTCACGGTCGGTATACTGGCGGGCCTGCAGAGAACCCTGCAGCGCAATACGCTGACCTTTATGGAAGTAACGGCAAATGAATTCGGCCGTTTGACGCCAAGCGACACAGTTGATAAAATCAGCCTGTCTCTCCTGACCCTGCGGCACGAAGCGGCGGTCGACCGCCACGGCAAAACTGGTCACCGCCGTTTGATTGGCGGTACGGCGCAGTTCCGGATCGCCGGCAAGGCGACCCATCAAGCATACAATGTTCATCTTGCGTTCTCCTCTCAGGCTTCTTCCTTGCGGATAACCATATCACGCAGCACACCGTCGGTGATGCCGGCAACACGGGACAGCTCGGCGGGGAACTCCGGCGCGCTCACGAAATTGTAGAGAACGTAGTAGCCTTCTTCTTCCTTGTTGATCGGATAGGCCAAACGGCGCTTACCCCAATCATCAACTTCGCCGGCTTCCGCGTTCGCCGCAATCAGAGAAGCGAACTTCTCCTTCAGAGCTTCGACGGCCTCTTCGCCTTCCTTCACCGAGTAGATGAGGACGGCCTCGTAGGAACCTTTAATAGTGGGCATATCGTTGCACCTCCTTATGGACTGATGGCCCTGCCTTAGGCAGAGCAAGGATTTTCGGCTAAAAAGCCATTTGGTATTATACCAATAGAAAATAAGAAAGTCAAGTGTTTTTTATTTTTTCTTTATTTCCTCTTTACAAAGACGCTTTTTTTCGGTATAATCATCGGTGGAAATTATGCAAAGGAGAACGCCGATGCTGCAATTTGAAGAACTCCGGCTCCGTTTGGCCGGAATGGAAAACGATTTAAACGAATTGGCCAACGCTCTCGGTCTGGCACAGATGGAGCGCGAGGTGGAAGAACTGGAACAGCGCGCCATGGCCCCTAATTTTTGGGATAATATGGAGGCCGCGCAGAAGGTGACCCACCGCGTTAATCTCCTGCACATCAAGATCGACAATTACGCCAAACTGAAAGGGTTGTTTGCCGATACGATGGCGCTCATCGAACTGGCCGACGAGATGGAGGATCTCTCCATGTTGGAGGAATGCGAGGCGGGTGTCAACGAGGTTGAAGAGACCATCGAAAAAGAGCGCTTGGCGTCTCTGCTGACCGGCCCGTACGATCAGAAAAACGCCATTCTCACCTTCCACGCCGGCGCCGGTGGCACCGAAGCGCAGGACTGGGCGTCGATGCTGTACCGTATGTACACCCGTTGGGCGGAAAGTCACGGAATGACCTACGATATCCTCGACTATCAGGAAGGCGACGAAGCCGGCTTAAAGAGTGCATCCATCGTCATCAAGGGCGATAACGCCTACGGTTATATGAAGTCTGAAGCGGGCATCCACCGTCTGGTACGTGTGTCCCCCTTTGATGCGTCCGGTCGGCGTCACACCTCCTTCTCGGCGGTGGAAGTCATTCCCGAATTGGATGAAGACGTGAGTGTGGAGATCCGTCCCGAAGACATCAAAATGGAAGTGTTCCGCTCGTCCGGTGCCGGTGGTCAGCACGTCAACAAGACCTCGTCGGCGGTGCGTTTGATCCACATTCCGACCGGCATCGTGGTATCCTGCCAGACCGAGCGCAGTCAGTTCCAAAACCGCGATTACTGTATGCGTATGCTGACCGCCAAACTCATTGAGATCAAAGAACGCGAGCATTTGGCGCGCATTGAGGATATCAAGGGCAACCAAGCGCAGATCGCTTGGGGTAGCCAGATCCGCTCGTACGTGTTTATGCCGTACACGATGGTCAAGGATCATCGCACCTCGTTTGAAACGGGTAACGTCAACGCCGTGATGGACGGTGCGCTGGACGGCTTTATCAACGCCTACTTAAAAGCGAAGGCCAACAATTCGCTGGGGGCGGCCGTCAGTGCGGCCGATTAAGGTAGCGCCGTATGTATAAGAATATCTTATTGGATCTCGACGATACTCTGTTCGATTTCAAGGCATCCGAAGAGATCGCCTTATCCCAGTCGCTTCGCGCGTTCGGCATTGAGCCGACCGAGGCGGTGCGAGCGCGATACAGCGAGATCAATATCAGTCTGTGGAAACGGTTGGAACAAAAGACCATCACCCGCGACGTGTTGCTGTACCATCGCTTTGAACTGTTACTGGAAGAGATGGGTGTCGTAGCGGACGCGAAGGCCATTCAAAAAAGTTACGAATACAATTTAAGTCTCGGACATATTTTCTTGCCGGGTGCCGAACAACTGCTCAAAGATCTCTCCCCCACCCACAATCTGTATATGGTGACCAACGGCACCGCACTGGTACAGCAGGGACGGATCAAGAGTTCCGGCATCGCCACGTATTTTAAGGGAATCTTTATCTCGCAGGAGGTTGGCTACGATAAGCCGGACAAGCGATATTTTGACGCGTGCTTTGCCGCAATGGAAGACGTTTCTCCCGAGACGACCGTTATTGTCGGTGACAGCCTCAGTTCGGATATTCGCGGCGGCGAAAACGCCGGTATCGCCACCTGCTGGTTTAACCCAAAGGGGCTTCCCCGCCCTGCCGACGTGCGCATCGACCATGAGATCCGGACACTTGGGGAACTTTATGATATTGTGAAATAAACGAAATCGTCGGTTTGACTTTACAAGCCGACGATTTTACTTTATAATAAGAGAGAAATTTGTCGAAAGGGGGCGTTCGGATGACCGAATTACAGACACCGCCGACAGAGTTGCCGGTACAGCCGTCCAAAAAGCAGACACCGCGGTGGGTCGGATATGGGCTTATCGGATCGGTCGGGTTGCTCATCGGTGCGGTACTGCTGTGGGGAATTTCCACTTTGTCCGGTGTGGATTGGTCGGGCAAAAAACTGCGGGTCGTGCAGTTGCAAAGCGCGTTTGCGCAGGAGATCGACCCCGACGCCGCCGAGGGTGACGGTGATATCGTCACCGTGCAAGACAGCGATCTCGGCACCTTACAGTTACAGAAAAACCATCGATTGGGAATCAACCCTTTGGCCGGCGTAACACCGCCGGAGGAAGGCGATCGCTTCGCGCCGACCGTTGACGGTTACACCGTGTTGCAGGGCATTGACGTATCCGAGTGGCAGGGGGTCATCGACTGGGAAGCAGTAGCAGAAGACGGCATCGATTTCGCCATCATCCGTTGCGGATACCGCGGTTACGCCGAGGAAGGCAACATCTGCGAGGACAGCCATTTCGCCGAAAATCTGGCGGGTGCCAAAGAGGCAGGGCTTGCCGTGGGCGTGTATTTTTACTCGCAAGCGGTCGGACGGGACGAAGCGATCGAGGAAGCACGATTCGTGTTGGAATCACTCGACGGTGCCGAATTGGATCTGCCGATTTTCTTCGATTGGGAATTAAGCGGCACAGACACCCGTACTGAAAATCTCCCCTCCGCCAATCTCAACGTGGCGGCAACGCATTTTTTGCAAACGGTAACGGACGCCGGCTATCAAGGCGGTCTGTACGCTTATAAATACTTAGCGTATCTGGAATACGATCTGGCGCAGTTTGCCGCTTATCCGTTTTGGTTGGCGGAATACGGCACCACCGACTTCTATTACGGCTATACCTTCCTGCAGTACACCGATGCCGGCCGCGTAGACGGCATCTATGGTGACGTCGACCGCAATCTGCTGATCGTCAAGGATGCAGAAGAATAAAAAGAACTCCCTTTGGAAATTCCAAAGGGAGTTCTTTTTAGCATTGTTTCATCAAGCGAATATAGAATTCCACCGCACGGCAGAGGCAATCGAGGCGGATGCGCTCGTTGTTGCCGTGGATGGTGGCACGTTCCTCCGAGGTGAGGTCCATTGCCGAGAAGCGGTACACTTTATCCGAAATGGCCCCGTAGTGACGACTATCGGAACATTGCACCATCAGGTAAGGAGTCACTACGCAACCCTGCCAAGTGGCCGCCACCGACGAAGCCACACGCCGCCAACCCTCGCAATCGGTGGTGGAAATGCGGCTGGGGTTGATGCCGTGCAGAGCGGTGATCTCGATGCGGTCGTCCCCCACCGTCTTACGCAGGTGTTCCAACGCCGATTCGACGGTATCCTCGGGATTTAAACGCATATTGGAGACCATCGTTGCCTCGGTCGGAATGACGTTGGAAGCGACACTGCCGTTCATCTGAGTAAAAGCCACCGTCGTACGCAACAGCGCGTTCATCTCGCCGCCGCTCTTCTTTGCCAGCAGGTTGAGCACACCCTTGAAGCACCAGAGATTGGCAAAGATCATCCGGTAGAGGAAATTGGAATGGCGGCCGAGCGTATCAAACATTGCCGCCACCGGCTTGGTGATATGGAACGGGAAGGGGTTGTTTTCCACCTTACAGCAGGCGGCAGAAAGCAGTCCGACCGGCGTATGCGGTTTGGGAGCGGAAGCGTGACCGCCCTGCGACTCGCAACGGTACTGCGCGTCGAGCATACCCTTTTCGGCAATACCGATCATCGCGCAAGGGAGCGTAACGCCGGGAAATACGTTTTCCACCACGGCACCGCCCTCGTCAACCACCAGCGACGGGGTGATACCCTGTTCTTTGAAATAGTTGACGATATGCAACGCACCGGGGCCGTTGATCTCTTCCCCGCCGGAAAAGGCGAAGTAGATGTCGTTTTCGGGTTGGAAACCGGCAGAGATGAGGTGATCGGCGGCCGTCAACACGCTACTGAAGGTGACCTTGGTATCCAGCGTACCTCTGCCCCACAGCACGCCGTCCTCGATGATACCCGAAAACGGCGGTTTTTCCCATTTGGCCTCATCGACCGGCACCACGTCGTAGTGCGCCATCAGCACCGCCGGATCACCGGCGGACTTACCCTGCCACTGAAACAGCAACGCACGATCCGGCAACTGTTGCACCGTGCAGGTCGCATAGACGTGCGGGAACAGTTCCGGCAGAGAAGACAGCAATTTATCAAATTCGGCGGCATCCTCCAGCGAAGAGTCGCGGTATGAGATCGTCTTACAGCGAACCAACGTCTGCAGGTTGGCAATCGCCTTGTCGCGGTCAAATTCCACCGCGGCGGTATCTACCGGATGGGCGTTCGCCTTCGGCTTGAAAGCCAGCGTACGCACCAGCAAAACGCCAATAAACAGCGCCAAAGCGCCTAAAGCAATATACAACGCGATCATTACAGTTTCCCCTTCTTATAGAGAATACGCGCCACCGCAATGGTGAACAGCACACCGACCGGCACCATCACACCGACCGTGCCTTGATTGAGTGCATCGATGGCGATAAACAGCGTCAGCATCAGGATGATGGGGGCGATCGCCAGTTTCGGGTTCTTGGACACAAACACCACACCCAAGCCACCGAACAGCGCCGGCAACATCTGGTCAAAGGCGGCGGTCAGCGCCGGATTTTCCAAAATAGGCGTCAGCGGGACGATGAGGATAACACCGATAATGATGATCACCGTCGTTACGATACTGGACACCGCAATGGAGATGGTAGAAACGATCTCGCCCTCTTCCGAACTGGGCTTGACCTTAGCGCGCTCCAGCGCATCCAACGCCACCGGCAACTTGAGGTTAGAAATATTACCGGTCACGAAAGACAGGTAGGTTCCGCCCGCACCGAGCATCGGCACGTAAGTAAACACCTCGACTAAACCGACAGCCCAATACATCGGCAACACGGCGACAAGGCCCTTGCCAAGTGCCGCCCATTGCGGCACCGCCTGAAACACAATGCAGGTGATGGTGGGCACAGAAACGATGATCAGCAACAGGATCCAGCCCCACAGACGTCCGTAGAAGTGGACGCTGTCCATATAGGTCATATTCTTTTTCATAACACAGCACCCACCTTTCTCACTTCGTCAACGCCGTCAGCCAATCGGTGATCGGAATGGCAGCCGCCATACCGCCGACCAGACTGATGGGTAAGGCATAATCGGTCAGCCAACGTGCCTTCAACTTGCCCGCCAGCAACCCGCAGATCACCATCAAGAGTGCCGCCACAACCATTACCACCACCGGAATCAGGCTGGTGAAGTCACCGAAGAAGGATTTCTTCACGTCGCAGAACACGTAGCCGAGAAACGCCGAGATCATACCCATAAACATCGCGTTGTTAAAGATCTCGCTCCATTTCTTGTCACGCTTTTCCATATTGATGATCCCGCTCTGGATCTTTTTGGTCAGCAACGGTACCAAGATCAGACCGATCAAAATACCAAGAGTCATGACCCACATCACCGTCACGTACTGCGAAGCATCGCTGATGGTCTCGCTGGCGGCCTGACCGAGTGCCTCCAGCGTGGTGCTGGCGGCGATGGTCTCGTAAGACAGCGAACCAATGACCGACAAACGCAACCACGGGGCGGGAACGCCAAGGGCTTTCGACAGCACGATGACGCCGACCAAAATGGATACCGCCGGAGCAATGGTAAAGATTGCCGATGAACTGATGGTCTTTTTGATCATCGACATATCCATACCGATCGCCTTGGCACGACGGTAGGCTCGCACCAAGAAGAACACCGATTGCCCCAATACGGCGGCAATGACGATGCCGACCAGCACGAACAAGATCGGATGGTTGACACTGAATTCCATAAAATCCACTCCTTTTTATTCTTCGTCTTTCGACTTATAATACAGCATACAGTGGCAGTAACCCTCATAGTTGGGATCGGCTATCTGCTCACGGAATTCCTTACAGATACATTTGTTGTCCTCGGTCATTTCGCGGCGGCAAGGACAATAGCCGCCTTTTTCCTTCAGACCCTGCTTGATGAGGGCAACCACTTCCGGATTGTCATTTAAACGTACAGCCATTGGTTATTCCTCCTTACCGAGCATCAAACGGACGATCTCACGGTCGGTCTCGCGCATACCGATCTTACCGATATAGCCGACACAACTGATCGTCTCTTCTGCCTCTTCCTTGAGAATGCCGGTAAAAGCCTCGTACGCCTTACCGCCCATCGCAAGATAATGCGCCATCATCGCGGCATCAATACTGGTAGCGATCTTGGCGGCGCAGGAGATCTTGGCACCGTCGCATAAAATACCGGGGATGTTGGCCAAGGTGTTATCGATGGTTGCCTTGATCTGTTCCACCGATCCGCCGACCATATAGGTCACCGCCGCACAAGCCGCACAGGATGCCGAAACCGCACCGCAAAAAGCGGAAAGTTTGCCGATGTGATCCTTTTGGTGGATGGTCAGGAGAGCCGAGAATGCCAGCGCACGGTACAGCCTCTCCTGCGGGATATCTTTCTCGCGGGCGTAGACGATGACCGGCACCGACGAGGCGATCCCTTGGTTACCGCTGCCGGAATTGATGATGACCGGCATATCGCACCCGCTCATACGCGCCTCGGATGCCGCCGCCGCATACGCTTTCATACGGGTAACGACACCATCGGTATAGCAAGCGCGAATAGTGCGACCGATATTGAGGCCGTATTCGCCGGACATTCCCTCGTAGGCGATATCCATATTACAGCGGATCTGGCGGTCGAGAAGGCGTTTGATGCTCTCCAACGGGACGGTATCCGCAAATTGCTTCATACCGGCGATATCCAGACCGGAACGGTCGGCGCACTCAACGGCGGCCGCCTCTTCACCGGAAAACAGCGTTTTGCCGTTTTTGACCACCGAGACCACGTTCATATGCGAATGCCGCACCTCGATGGATACCGTATCGGTGCCGTCGGTCATCTCAATGACAAAGTGTAACGGAATGTCCGAATTGAGGTATTCCACCGTACAGCCGTTGCCTTCCAAAAACGCCACAGCCGCGCCGCGGCGTTCGGCGGTCACCCCTTCCAGTACTTCCATCCCACGGGTATGATCGCCCGCAAAAGCGCCCAGCACCACCGCCGCCTCAATGCCGATGAGACCGCCGGAATTGGGAATGGACACGCAACGAACGTTCTTGATCATATTGCCGCTGCAACGAGCCACAATAGCGGTCGGTGCGGCGGTCAACTGTGAGCGGGCGCGAGAAGCGGCATACGCCAGCGCGATCGGCTCGGTACAACCCATAGCGGGGATGAGTTCTTCTTCCAAAATGGCAAGGAAATTCTTTTCCGTTTCAGACGTATACATTGTTTACCTCTCTCTTAACCGACAGAAACGACGGTCAGATTTTCGTCTTCGCAGGTAGCCAGCGCCGTTTCCGACCCTACCACACAGCAGGCGATCTCGTTTTGCAGGTAGTCACACGCTTCCAGCAGGTCGGCGGGTTTCAGCGACAGCAGGCGGCGTCGAGCCTCTATCCGCATTTCCTCGGTCAGACCGCGGAACCAGCATTCGTCTGCCAACGCACCGATGGATGCATCGGATTGCAACGGTTCCAACTTAGCGACCGTGCTGATAATAAACGGATCGAGCGACGGCACCGAAGCGACAAACTCCCGCACAAACTCTACCGTCTTACGGAAGGTCTGCAACGAAGTTGCCGGCGATGGGTCACGGTAGGAATAGTACACGGGAATGTAACTGTTGCCCGTCCCCATACCGGCACCGTAGGCACCGCCCTTGACACGGATCTCATTCCACAGATAATCGAAGGAAAGAATGGTGCTGAGAACGTTCCACAGCGACGAATCGTACTGCGGCACCGACAACGCCATCGCCGCAAAAGAGACCGCCGTCGGGGTGCTGATGCCCTGCGCTGTCGGAACCGGCAGACGGTAGGACAGTTCATCGGAAGGAAGTGCTTCGCCCTGCGGCAGTTGAGACAGCAACGGCCACAGCGGTCGTTGTTCAAAGGCGGTCAGCGAAGCGGTCACGCGGCCGCGACAGATAACCGACGCGGCCAACCGTTTATAGTCGGCGATCTTGGCCGAAAGATCCTCTTCCCCACGCGCCAAGCAACGCAGGCGGCGATAACTTTCGTAACCGGCGGTCAGTTCCTTGAGGGCGCATTCCGCCGATCCGGCGGCGCGCACACGGCGCATTGCGAAGTTGTGACCGCCGGATTGCATCCGCTGGCGGGTCATCTCTTCCCCTTGCTTGAGCAATTCGGTGATCTGCTCAGGGCGGTCAAAGTCGGTGTCGTTCAAGATCTCGGATACCAGCGCAAATGCGGCATCCCGATTGCGCTCCAGATAGCGGAAATTGACCGCCAGATAAGGCCGGCAGGTCTCCGGCCGATGCTTTTCGCTGTAGGCGGTGACCACAAATACCAAGTCACCGAGAATACTGCTCACACGGCGTTGTAACAAGGCACTGTCGGTTTGGTGGGTCGGCAGTTGACCGTACAGACCGCTCATCACCGACAGGTCGTACAATTGATCCTCGTCGCAATCCGCCAGCGAGAAATACAGCGAAGCGGAGTGGATGCCCTTTTCTCTGGCGGGATGGCACAGCACGGTCACGCCGTTTTCGTCCGAAACGGTCGTTTCGCGTTTTTCGGGACGGTCGCTGACCTCCGAAAGCGGCAGTTTGGGCAGCGTAGCCAAGGCTTCGGGCGTATCTTCCGACCGTTGCCATTCGTCCACACGGCGGTTTTGTTCCACCACCGCCGCGGCCTCCGCCTCGCTCCACCCACTCTGCGCCGTTTGCAGACGCGCACTCTCGGCGGCACGAAGTTTCTCGCCGTACTGCGCCGACGGCACCAGATACAGCGTGGCCGAACCGGATTCCTCCAGCAACCATTCGGACAGCAAGCGTTCGTAATAGTCGGTATGTAATTGTTCACGCAGGAAGGCAAACAATCCGTCACAGCCGATATACAGCAACGGGTCGCCGCCGTATAACCACGAAGACAGCACGTTGATATCGCGGTCGAGCGCTTTGGGCTCGTCGCCTTCACGCAGAATAAATTCCATCCGGTCGATGGTAGCGGACAGGTCGTCGCGATCGAGACCGGCGGCGATCAATTTGGCAACCGTTTCGCGAGTCAGCCCCAAGAGTGCCTCGCCGTGCTGTTGTTCGGTGTTTTGAATATGCAATACACCGGCGGTCTGATAGGTGCCGTCATTGACCCCCAGCGACATATCGTTGCACAGACCGCTGTCAAGAAGAGCGCGTTTCAGGGGCGCGTCGTTGGTGGCGGTCAACATATCCCCCAGCACCGCCAACGCAAAATTTTTGTTGCGGTCGCTCCAATCGCTCAGCAGTTTGCCGTAGACCAGATGGGTGCGGTTTTCGGTACTTTCATCCGCACCAACGTCGTATTCGCAAACTTTGACGGTCGGGGCGATCGGGCCTTGACGGACGATATCGAAATCCGGTTCCAAGGCATCGTAGCCGGCAAGATACTGCTCATCGATCAAGCGAAGCAGCCGCTTGATATCCACCGGACCGTCCAGATAAAAATACGCATTGGACGGGTGGTAGAAACGGCGATGGGTCGCCAAAAATTGCTCGTAGGTCAGGTCGGGGATGGCCGCCGGATCGCCGCCGGAAACAAAGCGATAGCAACTGTCCGGATAGAGCATCCGGTGCAATTCGTAATTCAGGCGGCTGTGTACCGACGACAGCGCCCCTTTCATTTCATTAAACACCACGCCCTTGAAGGTGGCAGTGTCGGCGGGATCTCGCAGTTCGTAATGCCAGCCTTCCTGCGCGAAGATGCAAGGATTGTCGTAGATAGCGGGGCAAAACACGGCATCGAGATACACTTGCGCCAGATTCATAAAATCGGTGTCGTTCCGGCTGGATACCGGAAATACCGTTTTGTCCGGAAAGGTCATCGCGTTTAAGTAGGTGTTCATCGAACTCTTAAGAAGTTCAAGGAACGGTTCCTTTACCGGATAGTTTTTCGAACCGCCGAGCACCGAATGTTCCAAGATATGGAACACGCCGGTGTCATCCGACGGTAACGTTTTAAACGCGACCGAAAACAGTTTGTTTTCTTCGCGGTTATTCATCCAAATGAGTTTGGCTTTGGTCTTATCGTGGACGAATTCGATCATTTCCGAGCCGATCTCCGGCACCGGACGGACGCCCACCGCTGTAAAGCCAAAATGCTTTTCACCTAAATTCATTCTTGCTCCTCTGCAGGCATTTCCACCGTCTGCGGTTGTTCTTTTTTGCCCATCGCATCCTTCGCCATCGATACCACGGTATCAATGACGCCGGTCAGCGCCGACGGCTTTGGCGGAGCCTCCACGCTGATGACCCGCATATCTTCCCCTTGGATCACCAGAAAACTCATGGGGGTCATAGTAACGCCCGCGCCCGCACCGGCAGGATTTTGCTTCTTGCGTTTGCCGGCATTCATAATATCCGCACCGCCGCCGGCAAAACCGAGCGACAGTTTGGAGATCGGGATGACCGTCATATCCCCCACGGTGACCGGTTCGCCCAGCACCGAGTTGGATTTGGTCAGTTCCATCGTCTTATCCACTGTAAAGGTCAAGACCTTGATAAGGGTATTGTCGTTTTGACGGGCGGTGCCCTTCGTCTCTTCCGGTTTCATTTGTTATCCTCCTTTGATTGCAGATCGGCAAAATGCAGTAAGGCGAGTAATCCGAGCGCGACCGACAACGTCAGTTGCACATCCAGCGCCATTTCCGGCTCGGTACGGTCAAAAGCGCAACCAAGCCGCAGATCGGTACGGCGGTCGTTGACCTTCATCGCGCTTTGTAACCAAGCCGCAAACGGATAGACCAAGGCGCACACCGCACCGTATTGTTGCGCGGTAGCGGCGGCGTCCTCGCCGGCACACACTACCGTGACACGAAAGCGAGAGAGCGTGGCGCGTTCCAACAGCCAAAACAGGCTGTCAAGCAGGTTTTTGACCAGCGTCAGCGTCTCGGACAAGGTATCGAGAAACGGCTTTTTCTCCTTGGGAGTTGCCGTTTTTTTCTTTTTTGGTTTTTCTTTTTTCTTCGGTTTGCCTTCTTCGTTCAGCCGCAACCGAAACACACGGATAAACAAGGCGTAGACACGGAGGCGTAAGCCGCCGGCGTGCTCGTAACTGATGCGGACCGAGACCGGTATCAGCAACAGAAGACAAAGGAATAACAGCAGGGCCGCCACAACGATGGCGGCGATCAGCCAACCGTTCATAACGGCTCACCTCCCCTTTCTTATGCCGTGTGATCAATCACGGCGAATACCGGCAACCACGCGGTCGATCCCCGAAGTATCGGTGGTGATAGTGATATCCTTGAGACCGGCATCCTTGAACAGTTCCGCCACCGTCGTGGCCTGACCGATGCCGACTTCGACAGCCAGCATACCACCGTCTGCCAAACGCTTGGTCCATTTCTCCGCAAAACAACGGTAGAATTTGAGGCCGTCCTCATCGCCGTCTAATGCCATCCGCGGTTCGTATTGCACCTCGGTCATCAGCGTTTCCAGATCACCGGTCGGGATATAGGGCGGGTTGGAAAGGATGAGATCGGCGCGGCCGCGTAACGACGGCACGTCCTGCAACACGTCCGCCTGCAACACACGCACGTCAAACTGCGAATAGTCTACGCAGTTATGGCGCAGGTAATACAGCGCGAAGTCGGACAGTTCCACCGCCGTTACACGCGCCTTCGGATACAGTTTGCAAAGCCCCAGACCGACACAGCCGGTACCGGCGCAGAGATCCCAGACCTGCGGGGCGTGCAGGTGACGATCTTTCAGAAAATTGGCGCCGACTTCGCACAGCAATTCCGTTTCGGGGCGAGGGATCAGCACCCCCTCACCGACGTGCAACGTCAGCGAGAGGAATTCCCAGTTGCCGAGAATATACTGGAGCGGACGTCCGGAAGCGCGGAAGGACGCGGCGTTCTCCACCGCTTCCCGAATCTCCTCCGGCACGATCTCGTCCAGATAGCGGGCGCGTTGCCGGTGCGGCAGACCGCCGATATCCTCTAAAATGCATTCCGCATCAAAGCCGGCAAACTCACAGCCTGCCTCTTCGAGCGTCTGTTTGATCTGTTTGTACAGTTCACCGTAAGTCATTGATCGTTACCACCTGTCGTCTTGTTCGTTTTCGGGAATGACCGCCTGAAAAGCGGTAATGGCACATTCGATCATATCATCGTCCGGCTCACGGGTGGTGATATGTTGCAGCCAAGTGCCAGGGGCGGCAATGATACGGGTCAGCCGGTTATCGTGGCGACCGCAGAATTTGATGGCCTCATAGCCGATGCCGACCGAAAGCGGCAACAGCGCGATCTTGATGAGCGCGCGCACGATGGACGGCAGACCGGTGGGAATGAGCATACCGATAAACACGCCGACGATCAGCATCAAGATCATAAACGAGGTACCGCAGCGAGGATGGAAACGACGTTGCAGGCGGACGTTTTCCACCGTCAACGGCAGATCTTTTTCATAGCAAAAGATGGTCTTGTGCTCGGCACCGTGATACATATACACGCGGCGGATATCCTTCATCAGCGAGGTCAGCACGATGTAACCGATAAAAATGGCGATCCGCAACACACCTTCAAACAGCGACTGCATAAAGCGATTGTCAAACACTTGTGGTGCCAGCGGCTTAATGACGTGGTTATACAAAAGCGACGGCAGGTACATAAACAACAGCACCGCCAGACCCACACCAAGAATCACGCTGACAATCATCAGCGCAGTCATAAGCGGACCTTCCAGTTTTTGAGGCTGTTTCTTTTCTTCCGCTTCGGGAATCGGTTCTCCGGCTTTCTTCGCTTTTTTGGCCGCCTTGGCCGCTTTCTTGGCGGCCTCTTCTTCCTCCTCCAACTCGGTAAATCCGGAGAGGTCGGCAGACTTCATCATCGTTTTATAACCGACAATCATGGAATCCGCAAAGCCGAACACACCGCGGATCAGCGGCCATTTGGTCCACGCAGGACGCTTGTCACCGGCGGTTTCCCAACTTTCGGTGATAATTTCGCCGGTACCGATATGACGCACGGCCAAACAGGTGAGTTTCGGACCGCGCATCATCACACCTTCGATCAGCGCCTGACCGCCGATGGAGGTCTTTTTACAGCATTGCTTGTTTTCAGACATACGTTATTTGACTTCCTTTCTAATCCCATCCGCCATCAGCGGCAGAGTGATGGTGACCGTCGTTCCCACGCCAAACTCGCTTTCGATATCCAGATGACCGTCGTGGAGGCGGATGACCTCCTTGACCAAAGCCAGACCGATACCCGAGCCGGGGATCGTACCGTTTTTATTGACACGGAAAAACTTTTCGGTGATATGCGGCAACGCTTCCGGCGGAATACCCATACCGGTATCGCTGATGACGATCTGCGCGCGATCCCATAGACGGGCCGCCTCCACACGGACGGTGTCCCCTGCCGCACTGTACTTAATAGCGTTATCCAGCAGATTGATCAGCACCTGACGGATGCGGTCCTTATCGCCGGTCAACAGCGGCAACTCGGGAGATTCGGCGTACAGCAACGTGATGCCATCACGCTCTGCACGAGGCTGGTATAGCAACACCGTCTCCTCCAGTTCCGCCAATAAGTCGAATTTTTCAAAGCGCACGTCAAGGCGACCGCTTTGCAGACGGGAGAAATCCAGCAGTTCCTCCACCAAGGCGGAAAGGCGGTCGGTCTCGTCCGCGATAACGCGAAGACCGCGACGGGTCAGTTCCGTGTTTTCGCTCCCCACCTGCTCAAGCGTTTCGCTCCAGCCCTTGATGGCGGTCAGCGGTGTGCGCAGTTCGTGAGAGATGGAAGAGAGAAAATCGTTTTTCATCTCTTCGGTACGACCGATCTCGCCGGCCATATAATTGATCGTATCGCACAGATCGCCAAGTTCGTCATTCCCGCGCTTTTTGATACGGTAGCGGAAATTGCCGGAAGCGATCTTCTGCGCCCCTCGTCCGATCTCCTTGATAGGATTCAAGATCGAACTGATAAAATACGAGTTGGACAGGAAAACGAAAAACAGAATCACCAACGACAGCAAGGTGGCGGCACCACCGATCATCACGATCTGACGATCGATCAAACGGACCGATACCACGTAACGCAACGCACCGATCACATGGCCGTCACGACGGCGCACCGTGACCAGTGACATCACGTGCTCACCGGAGTGGATACGCCCTTCCCATTGACCGTAGCCGTCGGCGGAGAGCATCGCCTCTTCCCAGTCGTCACGGCTGCCTTGCGTGGGGGCAAAGCCGGTGGTACTTCGCTGGGCGCGGCCGGAAGGATCCAGCACCTGCACCTCTACTTGACTTTTATCACGGAAATTCTGCAGGAATTCGCGGGAAGCAGTCGTCCAATCGTAGGACGAATCCGACAGATACATATCAAACGTACCGGCTGTCGTTTCCGCATATTCGTACAGCGTTTCTCTGACGCCGCTGTAATACAGTTGCCGCATAGCCAACGTAACGGCCAGCACCAGAAAGACCAGTACAAGCATCACGATGCCGATACCGTTTACCAACCAGCGGCCGGTAATACTTCTACGCATAGGTTACGCACTCCATTGATAGCCGTGACCCCACACCGTGCGGATATGCGCCGGTGCCGAGGGATCGTCCTCGATCTTGATACGTAAGCGGCGAACGTTAACGTCAACGATCTTCTCTGCACCGATGTACGCATCGCCCCACACGTGCCGTAAAATTTCCGTACGGTCGAGCGGACGGTCGGGATTTTGGAAAAAGAAATACAGCATTTGGTATTCCACCTGCGTCAGATCCAGCAACCGATCGTTCTTGGTCACCGTCCGCATACGGGCATTGAGGACGAAACTGCCGGAGCATATCTCCTCCACCGGCTGTTTCTGCTCACGGGCAGCCGCCACGCGACGATACAGCGCCTCGATACGGGCGATCAACTCGGACGGGCTAAACGGTTTGGTTACGTAATCGTCCGCTCCCATACGGAGTGCATCGATCTTTTCCTGCTCCTGCGTACGGGCAGAAAGCATAATAATGCCCATATCCTCGCTTTTTTCACGCAACGTGCGACACAGCGTCAAACCGTCCATACCGGGGAGCATAATATCCAAAAGTGCCATATCCACGGAACTGTCAAAGCGTTCCAGTGCTTCCTCGGCCGAGCCGGCCTCGATCACCCGAAAACCGGCATAGGTCAAATTGATGACCACGAAATCGCGAATGGCTACCTCGTCCTCACAAACCAAAACCGTTTTCATTTGGTCTTCCTCCGTTTCATAATTCAATCAAACGCGCAATGATCGCATTCTGCGAAAGCGGGCTTGCATCCGTTACGCGGATCAAATAATCATAGGTCTCGAAATCGGTAAATATGTTGTCGTTTAGGTCGCTCCCTTTGTTTACCCGTGTGACGGAAAAGACCTCGTCTCCGCCACGAAAGACCGTCAGGGAATGCGTTTTGGCATCGTAACGGGTACGTATCGACGCGCCCCAACCCGATGGTATCACCCAAGTATAACCGTCATCGGGCGGAATCAAGCCTAAACACAGGGAAGCGATCTCCTGCTTCTCGAAATTCCAAGTCTGCCAACGGTAAAGCAAAGGATCGGCATTTTCGATCGTAGTCGGCCAATCGGTCGTACCGTTACCGTTGATATCAGCCGCCGACAGCGATGACGCGCGCCACGAAGCAACGGTACCGCCGGCCAGCGGGTCATATAGCGGGGCGGTCAACCTCTCACCGTCCCATATCAGCAGTTCGGTTAACGTACCGTTGACCTTCTCCGCATCTAAAAACACCCCGACGCGACCGCCCGCTTGCCGCATATTGACCTGTGCGGACGTGTAGCGCAGGACGGTACCGTCCAACGGCGTATTGGCCACGGCGACCATCCCGTTACCGACAGTGCTCAGTAGCGTGGCGGTGGCGGTGGAGTCCGCCTGCAGGTGGATAAGCAACAGATCGTCTTTGTTTTCCGACGAAAGCGGGATCGGCACTAAAAAACTGTACAGACCGCTGTAGCACAGAGATACGGCATCTTGTTGCCAACGAAAGATCTGCAAACGGCTTTCGCGGGTACTGCCGACCGACCAACCAACCAAGATCTGTACCCCGCCGTCTCCGAAGAGATCGGCAAAGCGGACTTCCTGCACAGAGGTACTGCTACACACAAAATCCGCAACGGAATGCCAACCGTTTTTTCCGTCACACAGAATATTCATATGGATCTCGTTGCTGTCGGCATAGCGACGATAAAATACAAGTGCCTCCTGCGCACGGTCACCGTCAATATCTTTCAAAATGAAGGCGGATCGGTAGTCACCCGAAGCGGGGTACTCTAAACGATAGGTATCGACCAGCGATTCCCGCTGGACATACAAATAACTCTCAAAGGCGGTCTGGATCTCGGCACGGTCACCGCTTAGTCCGGGCGGTACCAACTGCGTCTGTACACGGATATCCAGCGGATGACAGCCGGTCAGCAGTACGGCCAACAGCAGGATAAGCACCGACAACCGTTTCATCCTTCCGCCCCCTTCCTTTAAATTAAGATATACCACGCTATATTATAAGATTATTATATTAAAAAGTCAAGTTTTCTTATATTTCTAATTCCCTCTTGTATTTTGCGAAAATTGTGATAAAATGAAAAGGATAGATTATCCAAAGGAGGAAAATGGACTATGGATAAGAAAAAGTTTTACATCACCACCGCCATTGCGTATACCTCGCGTAAACCGCATATCGGCAACACCTACGACATCGTGTTGGCTGATATGATTGCGCGATACAAGCGAATGTGCGGATTTGATGTTCATTTTCTGACCGGTTCGGACGAGCACGGCATTAAGATTCAGGAGATCGCCGAAGCGGCCGGTATCTCTCCCAAAGAATACGTAGACGGCATCTCACAGCAGATCAAAGACGTTTGGAACTGCGTGGACGTGACCTACGACCGCTTCATCCGCACCACCGACAGCGATCACGTCGCGGCGGTGCAACGCATCTTCACCAAGTTGTATGAGCAAGGCGACATCTACAAGGGCGAGTACGAAGGAAAATATTGCGTTCCCTGCGAATCCTTCTTTACCAACTCGCAGTTGGTCGACGGCAAGTGCCCTGACTGCGGCCGTGACGTAATCGATGCCAAGGAGGAAGCGTATTTCCTGCGTCTGTCCAAATATCAGGATCAGTTGATGAAATACTATGAAGAGACTCCCGATTTCTTCTGCCCCGACTCCCGTCGCAACGAGATGATCAATAACTTCTTAAAACCGGGTCTGTCGGATCTGTGCGTTTCCCGCTCCACCTTTACGTGGGGCGTGCCGGTGGAATTCGATCCGAAACACGTCACCTACGTGTGGCTGGACGCGCTGTCCAACTACATCACCGGTATCGGCTATCATCCGGACGGCAGCAGCGATCTGTACAAGAAATACTGGCCGGCGGACGTGCACGTCATCGGTAAGGATATCGTGCGCTTCCATACGATCTACTGGCCGATCATTCTGATGGCTTTGGGCGAGCCGCTTCCGAAGCAGGTACTCGGACATCCGTGGCTGCTGGCCGGTGAGGATAAGATGAGCAAATCCCGCGGGAACGTGCTGTATGCCGACCGACTGGTCGAGCGTTTCGGCTCGGATGCGGTGCGTTATTATCTGCTCTCCGAGATGCCTTTTGCGCAGGACGGCACCATCACCTACGAAAGTTTCATCAACCTGTTTAACAGCGATCTCGCCAACACGCTTGGGAATCTGGTCAACCGCAGCATTGCGATGACCAACAAGTATTTCGGCGGCAAGATCGGCAAGTGCGAAGCGTACGATGACCTTGATCGCGAGTTGGAGGCGTTTGCCGCCGACACGCTGAAGGCATACACAGACAAGATGGATTCTTACCATAACGCCGATATGGTGCAGGTGGTTATGAATCTCGCCAAGCGTTGCAACAAATATATCGATGAGACCGCGCCGTGGGCGCTTGCCAAGGACGAAGCCAACAAGCCGCGTCTGGAAGCGGTGATGTATCATCTGCTGGAAAACATCCGTCTGCTGGCTTTGATGCTGCAGCCGGTCATTCCGAAGACCGCCGCCGCCATCTTTGAGCAGATGGGTGTCAGCGGCAAACTGACCGATTATCTCGCCTCGGCCGCGTTTGGCAAGGCGGACGGTTTTGAGGTGGGGACTCCCTCCCCGCTGTTTGCCCGTCTGGACGTCGAAAAGACGTTAGCGGAACTTCACGCCGAGGACGAAGCGGCCGCTGCCGCCGCGGCACAGCCCGCCGAAGAGGACAAAGAAAACGTGGTCTTCCTTGATGAGATCTGCTTTGATGATTTTATGAAGATCGATCTGCGGGTAGCCAAAGTGGTGGCGTGCGAGCCGATCCCGAAAGCAAAGAAACTGCTCAAATTGACGTTGGACGATGGCAGTGATACCCCGCGTATCGTCGCCTCCGGCATCGCCAAATGGTATCAGCCGGACGATCTGATCGGTCGCAACGTTATTGTGGTTGCCAACCTGAAAGCCGCTACTCTCTGCGGCGTGGAAAGCCGCGGTATGATTCTGGCGGCGGATGACGGCGATGCCGCTAAAGTGTTGTTTGTGGACGGCGTCAAGCCGGGTAATCGGGTGCATTAAGATGGCGCAGATCATCGATACACACGCCCATTACACCGACGAAGCGTTTGACGTCGACCGTTTGGCGTTGCTGGCAGAAATGCCGCAAAAGGGTGTCAGCCACATCGTCACCGCCGGTTCCGGTATGGGCAGTTCCGCCATGGCCGTGGAACTGAGTCATCGGTTTCCGTTCGTGTATGCCGCGGTGGGCATCCATCCCGGCGAACTGGACGATATCACCGAAGAATATACGACACAACTGGCCACGTGGTATGCCGATGAAAAAGTAATTGCCATCGGTGAACTGGGGCTGGACTATCACTACGAGGACGGATTCCCCCGCGAGTTGCAGTTACAACGGTTGGAGCAACAGTTGCAGTTGGCGAAAGAACTGGATGCACCGGTCATTTTTCACGATCGGGACGCCCACGCCGACACGTTGGAGATCTTGAAAAAGTACCGTCCGAAAGGCGTGGTGCATTGCTTCTCCGGCAGTGCCGAAATGGCGCAGGAGATCGTGGCGCTCGGGATGTTTATCGGCTTGGGCGGTGCGGTCACCTTCAAAGGGGCTAAACGCCCGCTGTCGGTGGCGGCATCGGTACCGCTTGACCGGCTGGTATTAGAGACCGATTGCCCCTATATGGCGCCGGTGCCGCATCGCGGACACCGCAACGATTCGTCGCTGATCGTCCACGTGGCAGACGTTATCGCCCCGCTTCGCGGGCTGACCGTCGACGAGTTGTTGACCGTTACCGGCCAAAACGCTTTTGCTTTGTTCCCGAAAATGAAATAAAAAAACCGCTCTGTGGCAACGCCACAGAGCGGTTTTTTGATTAAGCAGATCTCTTGTTGAGCAAAACGAAGATCAGAGCGGTAATACCGCCCGCCGCCGCGACGGTCAGCAAATCAAACGGCGACAGCACGATCAGCGGCAATGCCGCAAACAGCCAGCCGTTTCCAAACTGATAAAGGCCGCCTGTCAATAAGATCATTTCCCCGATGTACATCAACAGCGTCATGGCCGAGGCAGTCACAGCCGGAATCAAAACCGAAACATATCGCCGTTTTCCCAGAAGGAACGAGCCGACGCCGATGCCGAAAGTCACACCGAAAAGGATAAAAAATACGGTCATCAGCGTAGCAGAAAGCGGGCTGACGCGTACACCGCCATCGCGCCAGAAGGCCGTGAAGCAGGCCAGAAGGCACATACCGAGAAACAGCACCGTGCAGACCGATTGCAAAATCAGCGCTTTGCGGCGTTTCGTTTCGCCGGTGCGGAGCATCTGCCCAAAGCCGTAAAAACTGTTGAGCAGAGTGACGATCAGTATCAGCGAAATCGCATAGAAGTGCAGTTTGAATGCCGCGTTGTAATCGCCGGTCAGTATTTCGAGAGCGGAATGTACCTTAATGCTAAGCGAGTTCGGTGAGACATAGCACATATACATCTGCCAATCCTCCAGTTCGGCCAACCGGTCGATCTCCCCTACCACGACCTGCTTTTCCAGCAGCAATTCCACCGCAAAAAAGACGGCGGCAGAAAGAGCGGCACCACCAAGCAACGCATACCTTTTTAGCCACTTAAAAAACAGCGGCATCAGCGCAACGCCAAGAATGACGGCTACGGCAATAGGGGTATACGGAATGATGTACTTGGGATAGTTTTCTTGATAAACGAGACCGTCACGAAGCATATCGACGATCACGCGAACACCCATGGTCAGTGGGTAAAAGGACGCCAGCAACACACCGATACACGACCAAAGCCAATAACGGGTAAACCGTTTGTCTGTCATAACCATTCTCCTTTCATCCGGCATTCGTGAGCAATACGAAAAACAAAAGTGCAAGAAACGGCAGAAACACCGCCAACGATACCACCGTCAGTTTCTTGAAGGAAAGGATATTTTCGATCCGTTGACGCAACTTGGAACCGCCAAACGCCGAAATCAACGCCGTTGTCTTCCGCTTGTTTTCCAGCAAAAAGCCGGCATATTCCTTCCGGCGATCGACGCCGATCTTTGACAGCACACATTCATCGCAAGCGAGTTCAAGGTCGGTGAGAAAGCATTTCAAAAACAGCCACGAAAACGGATTAAACCAATGAATGGTCGTCAGGATCAATACTATCAGCCGCCACCAATTGTCTCCTCGACGGACGTGTGTGTTCTCATGCAACAGCACCAAGGTATGATCCGTATCCCAATAGGATATTGGCATAACGACGCGCGGTCGAAACAGACCGTACACTGCCGGCATGGTGACCTTTTCCGAAAAGAACAGTCCGTTTTTCGGCTCGGCATCTCGGACAGCACGCATTGTAGAAATATACGCCATCGCCAACAGCACCAGCATTACCATTGCGACAGTCAACCAAACGACCGATGCCACCGCCAACACCTGCTCAAAAAGTGCACTTTTGTAGGTCATCGGAAAATAGAGATCCGCTTGTTGCATGTAATTGGTCATCGAAAAATACGGATTATTGACCGCACGCAAGGAAAATATGGCATCGGCGGTCACCTTTGACAGCAGTGCCATCAAACTGTAGGGGCTATCCAAGCCGACAGGCAGTAGCATACGCAAAAAGGGAATCGCCCAAAGAAACACCGTCAGCCGTCGTGGAATAGATCTGATCAGGCGAACAAGCATTACGAACGAACCGGTAATGGAGGCCGTAACACTCATATTGAGCACCCAATAAAAGATCTCCTTCATAACCTCACCTGCCATCGATCCATTTCCGCAACTCATCCAGTTCCTCGACGGTCAACGGCTCGTCCTCCAGCAGAGAAGAAAACAGCGCCGCACGAGAGCCGCCGAAAACTTTTTCCACCAATGAGGTAGCTTCGGTCTTCTGTGCATACTCCCGCGATATCAACGGCGTGCAGATAAAGCCGGGATCTTTGCGGTGCAGAAAACCCTTTGCCACCAGCTTTTTGATAATCGTATAGGTAGTATTTTTATTCCAGCCGATGGTTTCAGCAGCAATCAAAGCGATCTCTTTTGCCGTAATGGGGCTTTCTCCCCAGACGATCTCCATCACCTTGGCCTCGCTATCATACAATTTACCGTTCATAATTCCTCCTAGACTATCACTATAGTCTATACTATCACAGTAGTCTGCATTTGTCAAGAAAAAAAAACTCCGCAGACGGTACGTTCATCTGCGGAGGTTCTTCTTAATAACCGAGAGGTTCGCCGACCAAAATGACTTTGATGCGGTCTTTTTCCCGTTGCATAGCGGAGATGAGATAACTGCAACAAATGCGGCCTTCCAGCGCACAGCCGGCGGTCATATTCCCTTTATAGCCGGCACAAACGCCGGTCTTGGCACAGCCGGTATCGCAATGCAGGCGTTCTACGTTAGCGGGAGCGGCGGTCAGTTTGACCCGTTTGGCGGCTTCGTCCAAGTCGGTGACCAGTTTGTTGATACCCGCCACCACGATGACCGAGCGCGGTCCAAAGGCAATGGCGGCCACGCGGTTAGAACGGCCGTCTACGTTATACAGTTCTCCGTTTAAGGTGATCGCATTGGCGGAGGTCAGGTACACGTCCGCCAACAGCGACTGACGCAAGCGATCGTTGACCTCTTCTTTGGAGAGGCCGGCTTCGTAGCGGTCGATAAAGCGGTATTGCGGGTCGCGGATCAGTTCGCTAACACCGGTCTGATCCAACGTGACCGAACCACCGACACCGATGCTGTCCCCTGCTTTGAGCAACGATCGCACCAGCGGAACGACCTCTGCGGCGGTGGGAACGTAATAGGCGGCCATACGGTTGCGGCGAAGCGCCTCCATGGCAAGGCTTGCCTGCTTTTCATAAACGGTTTTTTGCGGGTTCATCGGGAATCCTCCTTTTTCAGTCGATCGGGGAGTGTGGCATCCGGCGTGACGTACACCGTCTGCTGGTGGTCATAGATCACCCGTCCCGGCTTGGCACCGGCGGGTTTGCGGACGTATTTAATAGCGGTATAGTCCACCGGCACCTGCGACGAATCCGCCGCTTTGGAGAAGGTTGCCGCCAGTACCGCCGCTTCGCGCAGGGTGGCCTCGGGCACCTCTGCCCCCTCGGTTACAATAACCGTATGCGAGCCGGGGATATTTTTGGTGTGTAACCAAATATCGCAACCGCGGGAATCCCGCAAGGTCAGTTTATCGTTGCTGAAATTGTTGCGACCGACACGGATGCGGAAGCCATCGGACGAGAGAAACTCCATCGGACCGAGCGGAGCCGCCGGTTTGCGGTTGCTCTTTTGCAAGCGAAGGTAACCGCCGGCCGCCAGTTCGGCACGTAATTCATCGATCTCGCGCACCGTTTTGGCGCGAGACAACGCATCCAACACGGTGTCCAGATACTGCAATTCTTCTTCGGCGGCGGCGATCTGTTCGGTCAGCACACGTTCGGCCGTCTGCGCTTTGCGGTAATCCTTATAATATCGTTGCGCATTTTGTGCCGCTGTTTTGGCGGGGTCCAACGGGATGGTCACCTCGGCGCACGCAGGATCGAAATAATCCACGACCGTTGCTTTATCCGCGCCGTGCGGGATAAGATGCAAGTTGGCGTTAATGAGATCGCCCCATTGCCGCTTCTGTTCACGCTCGGCAGAACGCATCAGATCCTGCTTTTGGTAGCCGATCTTGCGGGAAAGGCGGTCGGAAGCGTTGCTCAACACACGCAAAATATCGTGGGAGCGCTGACGAAGACGATCCGCCTCGTCTTTTTCGGCGTAAAACCGATCCAAAATGCCGGAAAGGGTTTCCCCTTCACAGCCAATAGCGTTTAATCCATATTGCGTGATCGGCAAAAAACTGTATTCAAGGGGGATATTTTTGTTATCGAAAATCAAGTACGGTTTGGCGTTTTCTCCGCATAACGACGCCATTTTTAGTTTTTCTAAAGCGGCGGCCAGTTTCTCCTTCTCATAGGGCGAAAGAGCATCGGTATCGGTATCTCGTCCCCTTGTGACAAGGTAAGACACTTCACGGCACAAAAGCGGAGAAAGCCCCATCAGCGTCTTATTGACCGCAGTTGAAAGCGGGGTTGCACGCATCGAAAGAACGCGTTTTACCGCTTCCTCGATCGAAATGGCTGAGAGATCGGCGCGATCACCGCTTTGCGGCGGCAGTTCGTAAGGTAAACCGGGAAGCACCGGACGCGGTGAATGGGAATCGAAATCCACACGGCGTACCGCATCGATGATACGGCCGTTTTCGCCTATCAAGATCAGGTTGCTGTTCCGTCCCATCAGTTCGGCCGCCAGCGTCAGTTGCACCTTATCCCCCAATTCATTGAGTGCTTCAAAATCAAAATACAGGGCGCGCTCAAAGCCGTGCTGACGAATGCCGAGAAATTTGGCACCGGTCAAATGCTTTCGCAACAACATACAAAACATCGGCGGCTGGGCGGGATTTTCCGGTAAATATTCAGTTAGATGCACCCGCGGTGCTTGCACACGGGTAGAAAAAAACAGTTTATACTGCCCGCCAAATCCGCGCATCCAAAACACCAGTTCCTCACGGGATGGCTGATGGATCTTATCAATGCGGGTGCCGGTCAGCACCGTTTCCAATTCACGGCGCAGGCAGCAGAGAAACGCACCGTCCAGTGCCATAGGAATTCTCCTTACGTTAAATTACCGTCGTATACGGTTCACCGATATCAAAACTCTGCCATTCCACCTCGGGATGGCGTTCCTGTAAGTAAGCGCAAAGCGGCAAAATGACCGGCTGTTCGGTGGCATAATGTCCCGCCTCGATCAGCGTCAGATCCTCACCGATATAGTGGTTATGGCGGATCTCACCCGAGACCAACACCTGCGCACCGGCCACTTTGGCGGCTTCGGCAAACTCACCGCAAGAACCGCCGCCGACCGCCACGGTGGTGATCGGCTCGGTACCTTTATGCACGCGGACGGCGGTATGCAGACAGGTCGCGCAATGCTTGGCAAACTGCTCGGCGGTCATCGCCTGCGGCAGGTCACCGATCTTCAAAAACGGTTCCTCCGCATCCCGAACGTTATTAAGTTGCAACGCCTTGGCAAGACAACTGCCGACACCGCCCTCGCAGATATCCAGATTGGTATGTGCGGCGATAGCAGACAGGCCGGAGGCCGCTAACTCGTACACCGGCTCCCCAGCGCGAAGTACCGACAGCGGGCGGAAGATGACCGGATGGTGAGAGACGATCAGTTCCGCCCCCATTTGGCGAGCGGCGGCGATTGCCTCAGCCGTGATATCCAGCGTCACCAAGGCCTTGGTGACCGAAGCGGCGGGTGAACCGACCAAAAAGCCGCTATTATCCCATTTCTGCGCCGTATCGAACGGGGCAAATTCATTGATAGTTTCATAAATATCCGCGATCGTAGTCATTACAAACGTTCCTCCAATCCTTGCAAAATACCGGTCAAGCGAGTGATCTCCTCGGTATTGCCGGCAGTCTGCATACCTTTCAGCCGTTTAGTCAGCAAGTCTTTTTGCCACAGCAACCATTCTCGGTCGCGCGTACCGTCCAATCGGCCGAGCACGTAGGCGGCTTCGTCGATAACGGGCGGGGCATCTGTCCACTCTGCCTCAATGATGACGTACAAATGACCGCTGTGTTGCAAGGTCGTCTCCGCCGTAATGACGTATCCCTCGGTGAGCAGATAGCGGCGAAGGTCTTCCGACCGTGTCATTGGCTGGAAGACAAAATGCAGGTGCTTATTCTTTGCCCATAAACACGCAGACAGTATCGACGCCACCGTTTCGCCGCCCATACCGGCGATGACGATATCTTCGACCTCACCGGCCGAAAGCGGCGACAGACCATTTCCCAAGCGGCATTGAATGCGGTCGGCAAGTCCTGCCTCCGCCACCGTTCGACAAGCATTTTGAAGCGGCCCTTCCCGCAGATCACACGCGATCGCAAAGGGTGTGATACCGCGGCTGACAAGATTGACCGGTAGATACGCATGGTCGGTACCGATATCCGCCAACCGTTTACCGGGACGAACTTTATCCGCAACAGCCTGTAATCGTTTATCCAACATAATTTCTTCCTTTTGCAAAAAAGGCGGGATTCCCCGCCTTTTTCACTTACCTATCAGCCATTCGTATGCGCGTTGAGTTTTTCCAGCATCTCCTCGACGTCCACACCGTGGACAGCGCAGGCATCCTCCAGCGATTCGCCGCGGGAAGCCGGACAGCCGAGGCAATGCATACCCATCTCAAAGAAATAGGGAGCGGTGGTGGGATCGGCATCCAGAATATCGCCGATGATGGTATCTTTGGTGATCTCCATGTTGAAAGTCTCCTTTATAATAATTTTCCACACCTATTATATCCCATTTTCTCCGCTATTGCAAGCATTTTTAGAGGTCGCACAATATTTTTTCGTTGCAAACGGAAAAGAGATGTGGTATACTACCCTAGAACGGAGGTGGCGTTTATGCTGCTGGCAATCGATATGGGCAATACCAATATCACACTCGGTGTTTATCGGGAGGACGATCTGTTACTGGTGTCGCGTCTGGCGACCGATACCACGCGTATGCGGGATCAGTACGCATCGGATCTGCTGTCGTTGTTTCAACTTCACGGTGTAGACGCCAAGCAGTTTAGCGGTGCTATCGTCAGTTCGGTCGTACCGACGCTGGATCACGCCATCTGCGAAGCGGTGGAGATGATCGTCGGCAGAAAACCGCTGTTAGTCGGTCCCGGTACCAAGACCGGCATCAACATCCGCATCGATAACCCCGCTCAGTTGGGGGCCGATCTGTTGGTCGGCGCGGTAGCGGCGGTGGCAAAGGTCGGTTCTCCCTGCGTGATCTGGGATCTCGGTACCGCCACCACCGTATCGGTGGTGGGAGCCGGCAACACCTTCCTTGGCGGTGCTATTATGCCGGGCATCAAGACCTCGCTAAAATCGCTGGTATCCAACGCATCGCTTTTGCACGATATCAGTTTTGATCCACCCAGATCGGTCATCGGCGCCAACACGGTCGCCTGTATGCAATCCGGTTCGGTGTACGGTACTGCCGCAATGATCGACGGGATGAACCGCCGTATCTTTGCCGAACTCGGGCAGGAAGTGCCGTTGGTGGTGACCGGTGGGTTGGCCAAAGTGGTCCTCCCCTACTGCGAGCACGAATCCACCTATGACGATAACCTCCTGCTGGAGGGGCTTCGGATCATTTACGAGAAAAACAAAAAATAACAGAAAACGTCTGCCTTCGGTGACGGCGCAGCAGCCTTTTGGCGCGGCAGCCAAGTACATCTCCGGCAGAAACGAACTGTGTAAATAGATATTCTAACGCGCTGTATCGTCAAAGCGAACAGCAGCAAGGAGTGGTTTTTGTGTCAAACAAGATTTTAAAAATGGTGCAGATGGCGCTACTTTGCGCGCTCATCATCGTACTGCAACAGATCGTCATCCCGCTACCCGGCGGATTGACGCTGTCGCTGGTGCTGATCCCGATCGTGGTGGGAGCGGTATTGCTCGGACCGTCGGCCGGTGCGGCACTGGGCGCGGTATTCGGGGCGGTGGTGACCTTTCTGGTCATAACCGGACGCGCCGGCGAACTTTCTACGATGATGTGGATCGCTAACCCCGTGATGACCGTTATCGTCTGTATGCTGAAAGGCACAGCCGCCGGTCTGGTATCCGGTCTCATTGCCAAAGCATTGACCCAAAAGAAATATCTCGGTATTGTGCAGGCGGCGGCCGCCGCACCGATCGTCAATACCGGCATTTTCCTGCTGGGTATGCTCACCGTCTTCCGTGGCGTTATGCAGGAATTCGCCGATAAGATCGGGATGGGCGGTACCACGATAATCTATTTTGCCGTGATCGTGCTGGTCGGTGTCAACTTTCTGGTGGAGTTTGCCGCCAACCTCATCTGCTCCCCCGCCATCGTTCGGGTAGTGGATGCCGTAGAGAAAAGTAAATAAGAAAAAAGAGATAGCGCACGGCTATCTCTTTTTTTATTACAGCAACCAGATGGGGAGTTCTTCGTAAATGGTGCCGGCATCGCTCTTTTTAGCGGGTGCCTTCGGCGCCGCCGGTTTCTTAGCCGGAGCCGGTTTCTTCGGCTCGGCAACCGCCGGAGCGGCTTTCGGCGCGGCCGGCTTCTTGGCGGCCGGCTTCTTGGCGGCCGGTTTCTTAGCGGTGGTTTTCTTTGCCGCCGGTTTCTTGGCCGCCGGTTTCTTGGCCGGAGCCTCTACCTCGACTTCCTCAACTTTTGCCGCCTTCTTCTCGGCGGGCTTGGTGGCGGCATCCGCCGCGCGGGCAATGCTGCTTTTACCGATTGACACGGGACAAGACCTCCTCTGTTAATTTACGATATTCCATAGCCGACCGGCTGGAGGCTTTGTAGACCTCGACCGGTTTGCTGTTATCCTGAGCCCACTCGATGCTGGCATCGACGCGGATGTACGATTGGAACAAGTAGACGTTATCCAGTTCGCTCAACGTTTCAAACGTCTGCTTAAAGTAGTTTTTACGCTCGTTGACTTTGGTGACCGCGATACCCAGCGTTTGCAGATCCGGCGCGATCTGGCGCACACGGGCGACAAAATCAAACAGGTTGGCCAGACCGAACAGACCCCACGGCGATGCCTCCACCGGAATAAGGAGGTAATCGGACGCACAGAGAATGTTCATCACCCAACCGCCGAGCGTCGGCGGAGTATCCAACAAAATGAAATCGTATTTGCCGGATGCTTTGATGTTTTCCAGCGATTTCTTGAGAATATACTCGCGCTGCCATTTGGTGAACAGATCAAACTCGATCTGGCTCATCAGCGTCGACGACGGGATAAGATCCAGATTTTCATACGGCGTAGCGACCACATAATCGGTCAGATCTTTCTGATCGCGGATGGCGTAGTAGAGATTTTTCTCCGACTGCGCCATTTCCAGTACCCGATCCTCGTCAAAGAAGGACAGAGATAAATTCAACTGCATATCGCCGTCCACCAACAGCACGCGGTAGCCCATCCGCGACAGGTCGTAGCCGACGTTGGCGCAGGTGGTGGATTTGCCGCTACCGCCTTTGTTATTTGCAAAGCAGATCGTAACAGTCTTCGCCATGGCTTATCCTCCTATTTGTCCGTACAGACGAGTCTCGTTGACAACTTCCAGCAAGCGATGCATCTGCTCATCGGACGGCGTCTTGATATCCGACAGAGTGTAATCCCGACCGAGCCAGCGGTACTTATCGCTGCCAAATGCATGGTACGGCAACAGATGTAAGTGCTTGACGTTGCGTAGTCCGGAGGCAAATTCCGCAATAGCGCGGATCTCTTGCTCGGTGTCGTTAAAGCCGGGAACGACCGGCACGCGAATGATCAGATTCGCACCCGAATCGGCAATGCGCTTGGCGTTTTGCAAGATCAGTTCATTGGGTTGGGTAGTAAACGCCTTGTGCTTTTCGGAGTTGATATGTTTGATATCCATCAGCACGGTATCCACGTGCGGGATGATGCGGTCGACCACCTCGGCAGAAGCACAGGCGGTGGTCTCGATAGCGGTATTGATGCCGTGGGCGTGTGCCTCTTGCAACAGCGCCGCCGCAAAATCCGGCTGGCACATCGACTCACCGCCCGACAGCGTCAAACCGCCGCCGGAGCGAGCATAGAAGATGCGGTCTTTTAATACCTCTTCAATGACTTCACCAACCGTGACGTCCCTGCCGACGACCTCGATCTTACCGTCCTTGTTCATCTCCTGAATCGCGTATTCCTGCGATTCGGGGTTGCAACACCAACGACAGCGCAGGCGGCAACCTTTCAGAAAAACGATGGTACGGATACCGGGACCGTCGTGGACCGAAAAGCGCTGGATATCAAAAATTCTACCCTTAACTTCGGTCAGTTGCATCAGAAACCTCCCTGCTCGGTGCGGTTGATGATATCATCCTGCAACGACTTGGACAACGTGGTAAACAACGCGCTGTAGCCAGCCACACGCACCACCAGCGATTTGTAGTTTTCGGGATGTGCCTGTGCATCCAGCAAGGTCTCGCGGCTGACGACGTTAAACTGCATATGACTGCCCTTTTGGTCGAAATAGCCACGCACCAGCGACACAAAGTTATCCAGACCGGCACGGCCTTTAAGAGCCGACGGGTGGAATTTCATATTGTACAAGGTACCGTTAGAAGCGATGAAGTGGTCAAGACGCGCCACCGAGTTGGCCGCCGCGGTCGGACCGTTGACGTCGCGGCCTGCGGCCGGCGAAACACCGTCTGCGACCGGCGTATAGGCCAAGCGGCCGTCCGGCGTGGCACCGGTCTGCGCACCAAGCGGCACGTTGGCGGAAACGGGGTACAAACCCGCCTGATACACGCCGCCGCGCGGGTTGGTGTACTGGGTCAGCGGGCGGGTGTAAGTATACGCCGCCTCGCGCGCCATCGCATCGACCTCATGCAGGTCGTTGCCGAATTTATCCAATTTGGCGATCTCTTCGAGCATCGTCGCATAGCGGATCTTCTGGCTCTCCGAGCACTTATTGACCGCGATCTCACGATAGATCGCTTTGATCTCCGCTTCGCCGATCGTAGCCCCCTGTGCCGCCGCCTGCTTGGCGACGGTGGCGGTCAGTTTCTGCGCCATGGCGCTGTCCATATCCTTGCCGTAATTGTCGCGCATCGCGTCACGGAAGTCGGCCAGCGTGTATTTTTTCTGTTCAAACACCAGTTTCTTCAGCACCCACAGTGCGTCCGCCACGTTGGCGATACCGAAGCCCTGCGGACCGGTGTAATTGTAACGGGCGCCGCCCTCCTGCACCGGCTTACCGTTGGCAATGCAATCGTCTACCAAGCAGGATTCCAACGGCAACGGGCAAAGTTCCGCGTGCGCTACGTCAATGGCGTTATCGGCATTGACCATCAAGGCGATGAGGTATTCCATCTGCTGTTTGTAGGCGGTAAAGAATTCCTCAAAGGTGGTAAGATATTCCACCGGCGGGGTCTGCGGACCGACCTGCACCCCGTTGTCCACACCGCTGGTGAATACCAGTTCCAGCGGTCGGCACATATTGAAGAACGCCGAGTCGTGCCAACCTTCCGTCTTATGCGGAGACTGCGGTTCCACACAGCCGATGATGTTGTAATCGCGCGCTTCTTCCATCGTCTCGCCGTGGGCAAGCAACTGCGGGATGATGACTTCGTCGTTGTAATACGCCGGCAGACCGATACCCGTTCGGGTCAGTTCCGCCGCTTTAATGAGGAATTCGTGCGGACTGCCGTTCCACACGCGCACCGACAGCGACGGTTGCGGCAGGTGGACGTGCATCGACGCTTCAATGCACATAAAGGAGAGGTCGTTGGTGGCATCCAGACCATTGGCATCCTGACCGCCGCAAATGAGGTTTTGGAACATACTGTAGCCGGCAAAACCCTCCGCCGAGGCGGCATCGCGGCATTTGTTCAAGTCGTTGAGTTTGATCCAGACACAATCGATCAGTTCCTGTGCGGCTTCCATCGTGAGTTTGCCGCTTTTGATATCCGCTTCATAATACGGGAACATATACTGGTCGAAGCGACCGGGCGAAATGGAGTGGCCGGAGGACTCCATCTGGATGAGTTGTTGCACAAACCAGAAGGACTGGCACGCTTCGTAGAAACTCGTCGCACCGTTGGCCGGCACACGGTCGCAGTTGCGGGCGATCTGTTCCAGTTCGAGACGACGGGTGACGTTGACCTCACTCTGCGCCATCTTGCGCGCCAGTTCGGCATAGCGGGCCGCATACTCGCAGACCGCATCACAACTGAGAATGACCGCGTTTAAGAACTGGTTACGGCGGACGTAATCACCGTCACCGACCGAGCATTTCGCCAACGCAGCCTCCGCTTCGGCGCGAACGCCCTTAAAACCGATCTTCAACACTTTCCCATAGTCGACGGTCACGTGACCGACACCGTTATAGAAATAGTTGCCGGGGGTGAAGATGTTGTGGTCGATAGCGACCAACGCTTCCGGCGCCATATAAGCGGTGGCGCGCTCACTGGTGGTCTTGCCCTTCCAGTAGGGATGCACGCTGCGCAGTGCCGCCTTGGTCTCCTCCGAGATGGTAAACGGGTCTGCCGAGCGAGTGGAGACCGTATCCAATTCCGCCTCCAGCCACTCGTACGAAAATTCCGGAAAGGTCTGGCAACTGCGCGGCTGCTTGGTGCTGGAGCCGACGATCAGTTCATCCGGTCGGATGGTGATCGGGATATGGCGCAGGATATGCGCAAACGCCTTGGCGCGGCGAGCCACGATCGGCTCACCCTCCGTCTGTTTATACGATTCGGTCAGTAAAACGGCACGGTCCGCCTCGATCTGAGGCATACCGGCAAACAGGCCGTCCACCAAGCGCGTGATGCGATCGGTCTTGGGCAGATTGCCTTTGAAGTTCCAAGCCATAAAAACGTTCCTCCGTTTCGTGAAATCCTTTTAGAAAAAGCATATAGTTACACTTATCTTTATAATTAATTTTATTATACTGTAAGTTCTCACAAAAGTCAACAGAAAACCACAAAAAGTTTGCAAAAAACAAAATTCCTATTTCTTACATTTTTCCCTAAAAGGTGTTGAGTTTTGTCGGTCGGTGTGATACAATGGCGGTAATAGTCCTGACGAGGAGGCTTTTGTTATGGATGCTTTAGCACCGATCATCACCTTTTTGGATTCGTCGATGGAACGCCCGACACTGTACGGCTGGTTCCATCTGCTGTTTTTTGGATTGACTATTCTCACCGCCGTTCTGCTCTGCCGGTACGTTAAGCCGACCAACGAAAAACAGGTGCGGGCGATGTTGCTTCTCACCTCCCTTCTGGTCATCGTATTGGAGATCTACAAGCAGTTTAACTACAGTTTCCATATTGACGATGCGGGAAAAGTGTATTTTGATTATCAATGGTACGCATTTCCATGGCAGTTCTGCTCCACCCCGATGTACGTGGGGTTGCTCGCCGGTCTGACCAAAGGCAAGGTACACCGCGCTTTATGCGCCTATCTCGGTACCTTTGCGCTGTTTGCCGGTGCGGCGGTGATGTTCTACCCCGCCGACGTGTTTATCAGCACCATCGGCATCAATATTCAAACGATGATCTGCCACGGGTCGATGGTTGCCATCGGGGTGTGGATGCTGTATTCGCAGTACGTGGCGAACGAACACAAGACCATACTGAAAGCGGCGTCGGTGTTCGCCTGCGCCATCGGCGTGGCAATGATCCTCAACGAAGTCTTTTTCTACAGCGGTATCATCGGGGATGAGACCTTCAATATGTTTTTTATCAGCCCGCATTTTGAGGGTACATTGCCGGTGTATTCGCTGGTGCAACCGTTGGTACCCTATCCCCTCAATCTGCTGATCTATATCGCCGGCTTTACCGCCGCGGCATACATCTTCCTGCTGGCGGCAATGGGTATCCGCCAACTCGGCAAAAAGAAATCCGCATAACGCAAAAAACACCCGATGCTGTGCATCGGGTGTTTTTAATTCTCTGCGAAGATCATCGGGGACGGGGTGCTGTTTTGCGGCGTGTAGTCCGCCAGATGACCGAGCGTCGGCTCGGCAAAATCTTTATCCGCCGCAACAGCCGCGGCCGACCGTCCGGCAGTCCGTCCGTAAACGAGGATATCCAGCAAGGCATTCCCCATCAGGCGGTTTTTTCCGTGGATGCCGCCGGTCACTTCGCCGGCGGCAAACAGACCGCTGACGGTGGTCTCGGCACGGTCGTTAATGCGGATGCCACCGTTTTGGTAGTGCAGTGTCGGGTAGACCAAAATCGGCTGGGTGCGAATATCAATGCCGAAGCGGGCAAATTGCTGTTGCATCGCCGGCAAGCGGGAACGGATGGTGCCGATGCCGTGCAACCGCTCGATCATCGGGGTATCCAGCCAGACGGCGGGATGTCCTTCCACCGACAGTCCGTTTTGACGAGCGGTGCATTGGCGGATGACCGCCGCCGCGGTCACGTCACGAGGTTCCAGCGGATGGACGAAGGCGTTACCGTCCGCGTCGATCAACTGTGCGCCGAGCGCACGCGCCTTTTCGGTCACCAAGTGTCCGAGCAACGGTGTTGGGAAAACGATACCGGTCGGGTGGTATTGCAGAGACTCGGCGTCGGTGAGTTTAGCACCGACGCGGTAGGCTAACGCCAGACCGTCGGCGGTTGCCCCGCCGTGGTTGGTGGTCGGAAAGCCTTGGCAACGCAGTTGTCCGGCACCGCCGGTGGCAAGCACCACCGTCTTGGCGCAGACCGCTTGTCTCTCCCCTGTCTTCATATTCTGCAGTACCGCGCCGGCAACTGCGCCGGTACGGTCGGTCAGCAGTTCCACCGCCGCCGTATACGGTAAAACTGGAATGCGGCGATGCCATACTTCGTCACGCAATACCCGCATCAGTTCAGCGCCGGTGCGGTCCTTGGCGGCGTGAAGCCGTTTGCGGGACGTGCCGCCGCCGTGGGTGGTGAGCAAACGGCCGCTTTTATCGCGGTCGAAATTCACACCGAGCGAGGTCAGCCAAGAAAGCGTTTCAGGGCCTTCCCCCACCAATTTGCCAAGCAGAACGGGATCGGCGGCAAAATGACCGCCGCCGAAACTGTCAAGATAGTGACGGGCGGTGGAATCGGTCGGTTGACTGACCGCCTGCATACCGCCCTCCGCCATTACTGTGTTGGAGTCGCCCAGACGTAGTTTGGTGACCAGTAAGACCGTGGCACCGTAGGCCTGCGCCTCCAACGCCGCCGCCGCACCGGCACCGCCGCCGCCAAGGATCAGCACGTCCACCCGCTCGGTGATCGGCGGCAAGGCTGCCGTTGCCGATAGGCGGGGGGTTCCCTGCAGTAAAGCGGCCAATTCGGTCGGTACACGGTCACCGGCGTTCTCGCCGTGGGTCAGCGTCACAAACGCATCGGGGCGGTAGTCGGGATGAAATTGTTGCAGCAGTTCCTGCCGTTCGGTTTCGGTCAAGCGGGGCGGTTGCTGTTCCAGATTTTTTCCGCGAGACGCTTCCACCAAAGCAAGCGATCGTCGCAGTTGTTCACTGTACATCGACTCTCCCCCTTACCCTTCAAAATCGCGGTTTTCATACGCCGCTTTGACGGCGGCAAGCGGTGCAGACACCAAGGTCTGCAATTCTGCATTGTCCGCCAAGAGCGAGGTATGATGCGACTTTCCGACGGTACGGCGGGCACGCATTGCCTCCAGTGCGGGGTTGATCCCCACCGGACAACGCTCGGCGCACAGACCGCACATCACGCACAAAAACGATAGTTCCGCACAACGGCGAAGCGCGCCGTCACGCGCGGCGGCAACGATCCATTGCACCGGCAACTGTTGCGGGCAGATGCGTTCACATTGACCGCAGGAGTGGCAGGCGATCGGATCGGTGGAAGAAACGGATGCTTTCGCCGAGGGCGGTTTGAGTATTTCCATCCCATCCGCTACCGGCGTCTGGCAGGCCAGACCGCCGCGGGTCTTGCCGTTTAAGCGATACCGAAACGAGCAAGCGCCGCAAACGCCGCTACGGCAACTGTGACTGTGCGGGGTATGCAGACCGATCGTTTCCATCGCCTGCATCACCGTTTGTTCCGACGGCACGGCATAGGTCTGTCCATTCACGGTAATCGAAACGGTTGGCATCCGAATCCCTCCTTTCATAGAGTAAAAATCGGCTCATAAAAATGAGCCGATTTTGGTTTTAGCAGGAAATATCTTCCACGATCAGTTCTCTGACCGCATCCTCCTCCACCGGCGCGGCATCGCGCACGGCAAAGAACTTCTCCGCAACCTGCGGGAACAAGGCATAACTCAGCACGTCCTCCTCGGATTTGCCGATACCTTTTTCTTTCATCTCCGCCGCGTATGCCTCCAGTTCCGGTTGCAACAGGTCGGCCGGACGGCAGGTGATGACTTCGGCATCGCCGATCGCCTTTTTGCGGACTTCTTCGTTCACTTCGGCGGGCAACTTGCCGTATTCGCCGCGAAGCAGACCCTTGGACTCCTTCGGGACCATCTTATAGCGTTCGCCGGACAGCACGTTCATAACCGCCTGCGTACCGACGATCTGACTGGTCGGCGTGACCAGCGGCGGATAGCCGAAATCCTTACGCACACGCGGAACTTCCGCCAGCACGTCGTAATACTTATCTTCGGCGTTTGCCTGCTTCAACTGGGAGAGCAGGTTGGAAAGCATACCGCCGGGGACCTGATAGATGAGCGTTTTGGTATCGACGTTTAAGACCTTGGGATCCAAGATACCGTCCGCCTTCATCTTATCGGCAACCTTACGGAAATGCGCCGCCACGTCACCAAGCGCTTCCAGATCGAGACCGGTATCCCGCTCGGTGCCCTGCAAGGTCGCCACCAGCGCCTCGGTGGCGGGGTTGGCCGTACCGTTACCGAAGGGCGACAGCGCGCAGTCGACGATATCGACGCCTGCCTGCGCCGCCATCAGATAGGTCATATCGCCGGTGCCGGTGGTGTTATGAGTATGCAGGTGGATCGGCACTTTGACGTTTTCCTTCAGTTTTTTGACCAGCGAGTAGGCGTCGTACGGCAACAGCAGGTTGGCCATATCCTTGATGCAGATGACGTCAGCGCCCATATTTTCGAGATCCTTCGCCAGCGCCACAAAATAGTCCTCGTTATGGACGGGGCTTTCGGTGTAACTCAGCGCCGGCTCACAAATACCACCGTATTTCTTGCAACTCTTGATCGCTTGTTCGACGTTACGAACGTCGTTGAGCGCGTCGAAAATACGGATAACGTCAATGCCGTTTTCGATGGATCTTGCCACGAAGGCCTCCACCACGTCATCGGCATAATGCTTGTAACCAAGCAGGTTCTGACCGCGCAGAAGCATCTGCAGTTTGGTGTTGGGCATATGCTTTTTGATGGTGCGGAGACGCTCCCACGGGTCTTCATTCAAGAAGCGCATACAGGAGTCGAAGGTGGCACCGCCCCAGCATTCGACCGACCAATAGCCGATCTTATCCAGACGTTCCAACGCCGGCAACATATCCTCGATGCGCATACGGGTCGCGGCTTGCGACTGGTGCGCATCACGCAGGATGGTATCGGTAATAAACAGTTTTTTGTTTTCCATTGGTAACCTCCGATCAGCCGAACAGAGCGATCAGCACACCGGCCGCGATAGCCGAACCGATAACGCCCGCCACGTTCGGACCCATAGCATGCATCAGCAGGAAGTTGGACGGGTTTTCCTTCTGCCCCACCGACTGCGACACACGCGCCGCCATCGGAACAGCGGAAACACCGGCCGAGCCAATGAGCGGATTGATCTTGTTTTTGGAGAAGAGATTCATCAACTTCGCCAGCAACACGCCGCCTGCCGTACCGCAAGCGAAAGCGAAGACGCCAAGCACAATAATGAAAAGCGTTTGCGTGTTGAGGAACGCCTCGGCGGTCGCCGTAGCACCCACCGAGATACCGAGGAAGATGGTGACGATGTTCATCAGTTCGTTTTGTGCGGTCTTGCACAGACGCTCTGCCACGCCGGATTCCTTCCACAGGTTACCCAGCATCAAGCAACCGAGCAACGGCGTGGCCGACGGAACCAGCAACGACACGAAGATGGTGACCGCGATCGGGAAAATGATCTTCTCGGTCTTGGAGACCTGACGAAGCGGTTTCATCACGATCTGGCGTTCTTCTTTGGTGGTCAGCAGTTTCATAATGGGCGGCTGAATGACCGGCACCAACGCCATATAACTGTACGCCGCCACCGCGATCGGGCCAAGCAGATGGGGCGCCATCTTAGAGGTAACGAAGATGGCGGTCGGACCGTCGGCACCGCCGATGATGCCGATGGAGCCGGCTTCCTGCCCGCTGAAGCCGAGCAGGATCGCACCGATAAAGGTGATGAAGATACCCAACTGCGCCGCCGCACCGAGCAACAGCGATTTCGGGTTGGAGATCAGCGGACCGAAATCGGTCATGGCGCCGATGCCAATAAAGATCAGACAGGGATAGATGCAGGTCTTAACGCCGATGTACAGGTAATCGAGCAGACCGCCGTTGGCCAAAATATAGCCATAGGAATGGTAGTGTGCCGAGCCCTCGGTCATAAACTCCGTCCAGAGTTCGCCGTTATACATACCGGCACCGGGGAGATTGGTCAGCAACATACCAAAGGCAATACCGATGAGCAGGAGCGGCTCAAACTGCTTTTTGATTGCCAGCCAAAGCAGGAAAAGCGAGACCAAGATCATCACCAACTGCTTCCAGCCGCCATCCAAAAATCCGTTGATGAGCATAAAGAAACCCGTCTGCTCAAGAAAATTCATAATCGCGTCCATAATTTCTCTCCTTATGCAGAGATCAGCCGATCACGCAAAGTACCGCGCCGGTCTCCACCGCCGCGCCCTTCTGCACGTTGACAGAGGAAACGGTACCGTCGCAGGGAGCCATAATCTCATTTTCCATCTTCATGGCTTCCAGCACCATCAGCACGTCACCTTTTTTAACGGCGGCGCCGTTTTGGACGTTGACGTTTAAAATCGTACCGGGCATCGGGCTGGTCACCGTTTCACCGCCGGTCGGAGCCGCAACCGGCGCCGGTGCGGCAGGCGTAGCAGCAGGAGCCGCCGGTTTGACGTCGGCCGCGTCCACGACCTCCAGCACGATCTCATAGCGATTGCCGTTGACAGTTACGTTATACTTTTTCATTGGAAAGCACCTCTCACTTTAAATTTTCTTAAATGATACGATACGGATAGCGGAGACGTCCGTCCCCAGTTCCTCCGCCAGACAAGCGGACACCGCCGCAACGATCTCCTGACGGTTTTCGATCGCTTGCGGTTGAGCAACGATCGGAGCCGGAACAGCCGGCGCTTCTTTTTTCTCAAAGCGCTGACACACCGCGGCAATCAATTTGCAAAGCAGAATGATCGCAACCAATCCGACAAAGACCGTGCCAATACCAAGAAGCACGACAAACAACATTTCGCCAATTCCCATTTGCATTATACAGTACCTCCTAATAGGGTCAAAAGCAAAAATCCACAATCTTCGCCTTTTACCCTAATTATATAAAAATTGCAAGAGGATTGCAACATAAAAACGGACGATTTTTTGTTGTTTTTTGAAGCAACAAGCATAAAATTTATCTCATTACCCGCTTTCGCCGTGAAATCCTATAGGGGTTGCAATTTGAAAATAATAATGTTATAATCTTTACAGTAATAGATAGGAGGGTTGTCTAGTGTCCGAACAAGCCGCCGATGAGTGTCTGTATTGCTTATATTGTCATGAGGACGAAGAGACCGGTGAGCCGGTCTGCGATATGGATATGGGGTTGGACGAAGATGATATCGCCAGAATGACCTATGGCAACCGTCGGCAATGCCCGTTATTCCGACCGGGCGATGAATACACCATCGTCCGAAAACAAAACTGAGGAGTGAGTAAAATGAAAAAAACGACCAAACTGTTTGCCGCGTTGATGGCGGTTATGATGTTGCTGTCGCTAATGCCGCTCTCGGCGTTGGCCGCGCCGCGTGTGATCGAGGCAGAAGCGGCGTTACCGACCGTCTATCTCAGCGCCGCCGACAACGGCAATTACGATTCACTGGGGTTGACGGCAGAGCAACTGGATCAACTGCAGAAAGAACTGACCGACGCCGGTAAGGAGTGGGAGGCGTCGCTGGACGTCAGCGCGTACAACATCCCGATGACCGATGAGAACGTCCTGCTGATCCGCGACCTGTTCGCTCAGGATTGCCCCGAACTGTTCCATGCGTGGTTCTCGTATACCTATATGAGCGTCGGCGACGTCAAGATGCTGTATCAGATCAAATTTAACTACGACACCGCCGGCTACACCTACGAGCAATATGCCGAGATCCGTGCGCAGTATGAGGCGGTCGCTAAGGCGATGACCGCCGATCTGGACGGCCTGACCGATCTGCAGAAAGCCCTGCTGTTGCACGACCGTCTGGCGGTGCATTGCGAGTACGACCAAGAGCGTCTGGAAGACGGTGAACTGACCAATGCCTTTGATGCCAGTTTTTCGATGGTCGGTGCGCTGGTCAACCGCAAAGCGGTCTGCCAAGGCTATGCCGAGGCGTACAGTTACCTGCTGAGTCTGGTGGGGGTTGAGGATTATCTCTGTGCTTCTGCCGTTCTCAACCACGTTTGGAACATCGTCATCATCGACGGTGTCAAGTACCACGTTGACGTGACCTGGGACGACCCGACATGGGACAGGACCGGCCGCGTCCGCCACAACAACTTCCTGCTTTCCAGCGAAGCCATCTATGCTTCCGGTCACAGAGCCTACGACTACGACATCTCCCCCAACGACTACAGTTACGATTACGGCTCGGTTTGGCTGAGTTCGGACAGCGAGTTCCAGTATATCGACGGGCAGTTTTATTACATTGACAACCGCAACAAGACCCTCAACCGCTGGGACGGCGGTTCCACTTCTTGGGAACTGGAATCGGTAGACGACCATTGGGCGGCTTCCGCCACCTCTTCGTGGACCGGCAACTTCTCGGCACTGTCTTCTTGGATGGGCACGCTGTATTACTCGTTGGCTGACGGCATCTATTCCTACGATCCGTCGACCGACAGTTCGGTGCAGGTGTATGCGGCCGATCTGACCGGCGGTGACTATTATTCGGTTTACGGCTTTGTGGCGGAGAACAATCAGTTCATCTACAACGCCTACAGTACACCGAATTTCGAACGTGGTACCAAATCCGCCACCTTACACACCCATACCTTCCGCGAGGCGTCGGTCGGCATTCTCGGCTCGTCGCTGACGTTGGGGGATCTGCTGGATACGCAGTTGGCGGTGGAGATCCCGTCGGATCACGACGTGACCGAACTGCAATTGGCGGTGACGGCGGACGGTGTGACCCAATATCTGCCCATCCCGAACAACGGCATCGATACGGTGTATACGGTGACGATGTCGACCGCCGCCAAAGATATGACCGCTGAATACACGTTGCAGGTGGTGGATGCGGACAAACAGGCGGTGGGCGCTTCTCGTACCACCAGCATCCGGCAGTATGCCGAGACGTTGCTCACCGGAAATTACAGCGACAGCGTCAAAGCGGTTGCCAAGGCGATGCTCAACTATGGCGCGGCGGCACAGGTCTATTTTGAGACTCGCATCGACGATCTTGCCAATGCCGATTATGAATTGGATCTGACCGCGGTGGACGTCAGCGGCATTGCCGATACCGTCAAGGAAAACAGTCTGCCGAGTTATCTCGGTTGCTCGCTCATTCTCAAGAGCGAGACCCACATCCGTCTCTACTTCACCGAAGCGGTGACCGATGCGCAACAGACCGGCAACCGTTATTATCTGTCGATCGACGGCATCGGTGCGGATGATCTGAACACGGTATACACCGTTGAAGTGGACGGTGCCACCTATCGGCTGAGCGCCTTGTCGTTGGCCAAGACGGTCATTGAAGGCGAGTACAGCGAGGATTTCAAGGATCTGATGCGAACGCTGGTGTTGTACGCCGACGCCGTACAGACGCTGTAAAGCACAAAAAGACCGTCGGACCGGTTTGGTCCGACGGTCTTTTCCTGTTCAGATGGTCAACGTGTCGTAAGTCTCCCCTGCCAAGTTCTTCCACATAAATCGGCCGTCTTCGTATATCATATAGCCGTGCGGAGAATTCTCTTTCGGGATGGAGACCGAGCCGGGGTTGAGAAACCATACCCCCTCCTTCTCTGACTTGGCGGGAATATGCGTGTGACCGGACAACACCACGTCACCGCGCACCGTTTGCGTTTGCAGGTCATCGAGGTGATGACCGTGGGAGAGAAAGAAGGTTCTACCCTCCGCCGACAAGCGTTGATGCGTTTCGGAGATCGGAAAATCCAGCACCATCTGATCGACCTCTGCATCGCAGTTGCCGCGAACGCACAGCAGATGTTCTTTTTCGGCATTGAGCAGCGCAATCACCTCTTTAGGAGCATATCCCTCCGGCAGGTCGTTACGCGGACCGTGATACAACAGGTCGCCAAGCAGACAGAGTTTTTCCGGTCGTTCACGGCGGTATGCTTGCAACAGTTGCTCGGTATATAAGGCCGAGCCGTGCAGGTCGGATGCGATCATCAGTTTCATGGGAATTCCTCCAGAAAGAACTTTCTTTCATTGTAGCACAGACCCGCCGATGAAGCAAGCAAAGAAATTTTGTTTTTTTTAGAAAAACACCTTGACAAATCATAGAAATCCGCTATAATAATAGGCGTTGACCCGATATTGCGGAATTGTGTAAAGGTAGCACGACAGTCTCTGAATCTGTTTGTCGCGGTTCGAATCCGTGTTCCGCAGCCACGAAAGACCGTGATTGTATTTGCAATCACGGTCTTTTCATTTCTTTCCCGAAAGGATGCGATCGAATGCAACTAACTTATCTCGGCACCGCCGCGTCGGAGTGCTTTCCCGCACTGTTTTGTCACTGCGAATACTGCCAAGAAGCGCGCAAGTTGGGCGGCAGAAATATCCGCACCCGCTCACAGGCGCTGGTAAACGACGATCTGCTCATCGATCTGCCGGCGGATACCTACTGGCATTTTATACAAAACGGCATCGAAGGCGACACCATCCGTTATCTTCTCATCACTCACGCTCACGAAGATCACTTCTATCTGGATGATCTGCATTTGCGTTTCCCACCGTATGCGCACGATATGCGCACCCAAACGTTGCAGGTATACTGCCCAAAGACGGTATACGATCTTTTCGGCGGACGGTTTCCGATCAACGTAGAGGTGCATCTGCTGGAACCGTTTAAGACGGTGACCTTCGGCACCTATCGGGTCACACCTCTGCCGGCACGTCATATGCCGCAGGCCGAGGCTTTCATCTATCTGATCGAAGGCGAAAAGACGATGTTATACGCACACGATACCGGATACTTTTTTGAGGACGTCTTTGCCTACATCGAGCAAAGCGGTGTCCGGTTGGATATGATCAGTATGGACTGCACCAACGTCCTTATCCCCCTCCCCGACGATGGCGGACACATGGGTTTCCCCAACATTAAGCGCGTGATCGACCGGTTGCGCGGTATGAAGGCGGTCACCGATCACACGGTCGTTTACATCAATCACTTCTCTCACAACGGCAACCCGCTTCAGTCCTTTTTAGAGGAGCAGGCCACTCCGTATGGCTGGCAGGTCGCCTACGACGGTTGCCGTGTACAGTTTTAAAGAAGGAAGGGCCGTATGGTGGAATTTTTAACCGTATTCGGTATCGGCATCGGACTGGCGATGGATGCCTTCTCAGTAGCGGTCTGCAAGGGACTGGGTATGCCGCGTATCAACCGAAAGCAGATGCTCATCATCGGTCTGCTGTTTGGCGGATTTCAGGCGTTAATGCCGCTCATCGGCTGGTTGCTCGGTTCCTCCTTTTCGCAATACGTCAGTTTTCTGGCGCCTTGGATCTCGTTTATCCTGCTCTCCTTTATCGGCGGCAAAATGATCTGGGAAGCGATACGCGGCGGTGATGAATGCGAGCAATGCCAGCCGCCGTTTTCTCTCACTGAACTGCTGTCATTGGCCGTGGCAACCAGCATCGATGCGTTGGTGATGGGGGTCAGTTTTTCACTCGACGGCACCAACATCTGGCTGGCTATCTCGGTCATCGGTGTGACCACCCTGTTGCTGTCAATAGCCGGTGTGCTGATCGGTCACAAATTCGGCAACAAATTTCAAAAAAAGGCGGAGATCGCCGGCGGCGTCATCCTCTGTCTCATCGGCATCAAAGCGCTTTTGGAATATTTACTGTAAAACAAAAACCTGCAAGTTTCCTTGCAGGTTTTTTGTTATCGGGGCGACGTCAGCCCCAGACTGATCTGTATGGCGTTGTTGACCCGACGCATCGAGTCCTCATCCAATCGCCCCATATGCTCCCGCAGCCGGCGTTTATCCAATGTACGCACCTGCTCCAACAGCACGATAGAGTCCTTAGCCAGACCGCTTCCCTCCGATCGCACTTGAATGTGTGTCGGCATTTTTGCCTTGTCGGTCTGGCTGGTGATCGCCGCCGCGATCACGGTCGGACTAAAACGATTGCCAACGTCGTTTTGCACGATCAAAACAGGCCGGATACCACCCTGTTCCGAGCCGACGACCGGACTGAGATCCGCATAATAAATATCCCCTCTGTGTACCGTCACCGTTCATCACCCTTTAATCAATTTGGTAATCATAGTGTTTCCCGTCCGACGGCGGTTTAATCAATCCTCCGCCAACTTGTCCTTCCTTTTTTACTGTATGACGGTCAGCACGAAATGGTGACGGTGGCAACGTGCAATAACTTAACATGCTATCCTTTGACTTTACCGCCGACTTCTGTTAGACTAAAAAAGGTAAAATTTGGCAAAAAAGGAGGCGGTTCGACAATGAAAAACGAAGGTGTCGTTCGAGCAATTGATAATCTTGGGCGTGTTGTCATCCCGAAGGAAATGCGCAAGCGTTGCCGCATCGAGGTAGGCGATCCGGTCGAATTCCGCACCGAAGGCGGACAGATCATCATCTCCCGTGCCGCACACATCTGTGTCTTCTGCGGCAACGACAAGGCCACTGAGCGGCTTCTCGGACAGCCGGTCTGCTCTGCCTGCAAGATCAAGGCCAGAACCGAAGTATAAAAAAAAGCGTTCCGCTAACGAAAGCGGAACGCTTTTTTGGTTTATTGCGGAGTCTTGGTGTTGCCGGTCGCCTTCATACTTTCCATCAGGCGTCGGTACATCTCCGGCAGATCGATCTGCGCTTTCCAACCGAGTTCGGCGAGTTTCTCGCCCGAGAGGCACATTTTCACACTCGGCGCGTAACCGTATTTCAGCGCGTCCTCGGGGATATCGAACACCACTTCGATCGGCTTTTCGGCCATTTCGGCGACCATCGCCGCCATCTCACGGATCATTCGGTTGGTGGATTCGTTGGTGACGTTATAGGCCTCGCCGTTCTCACCGTTGACTAACAAGAAGAGCAACGCCGCAACACATTCGGCCGTATAGCAGTAGTTGCCGTAAGAGTCTCCGGCGGTATGCAGTACGATATTTTCGCCATTTAATGCGCTTCGCGCAAACTGCGCAAACACGCGATTTTCGTTAGCCGAGATACCGGCACCGAAGGTCTGCGCCAGACGGGCGATCTTCACCGGCACGGCATATTCGGCGTGATAGCAGGCGCACAGGCATTCCGCCATCCGCTTGCTCTCGGGATAGCAACTGCGCACGGTGAGAAAATCAATATAACCGTAGTCGGATTCACGGGTGTATTCTTTACCCTCCGCCGGTTTGCCATATGCCTCCATCGAAGAAAGGTAGACCATCCCCTCGACCCGCTTCTCTTTCGCCAATTCCAATACGTGTCGAGTGCCGTCAATGGCGGTCATAATGGTCTCGACCGGCTGGGTCACCATCAATTTGGAGTTGGTGACTGCCGCCGCGTGAACAATAAAATCGATCGGCTCATCCACCGTCATCGGCTGACAGATATCCGCCTCCAGCAGGCGGATATTTTCACGTTCGATCAGATTGCCAAACACCGCCTTGGTCTTTTCTACGTTACGCACAGCCAGCACCAAGCGGGCGTTTAAGTTACGAAGGCGATTGGCACAGCACAGTGCCCGCGCAAAGGACGAACCGACCAGACCGGAGGCACCGGTGATCAAAAACGTCTTGCCTGCAAACCGTTCCCAAGGCAGGTCAGCGGCGACGATCCGTTCCAGATCTTCCTGAAAAACAGGATCATTGGCGGTTTCATACAGTTTCATCAGGACATCCTCCTTATTCATTCGATGCGAATGGAAATTTCTCCGGTGGAGAGCGTTTGGCGGGTGGCGTTGTGTTCAATGACCAAGCCGCCATTGTCGTCGATCGCCACGGCGGTGGCGGTAAAGGGTGGGTCGGTCAGCACCCGCACCGTCTTCCCCAGCGCCAACGAATGGGCGCGGTAGGATGGCAGATAGCCGCGTTGCGGCAACGTCTCGATATGACCGTAAATGCGGTCGACGATGGCGGCGGTCAGTTGCTCGCGCGTGACCGGCGATAGGTCCAGCCAACCGGCGATATCCGCTAGTTCCGGCGGGAAGGCCGAGGGCGTCACATTCAGCCCGATGCCGATAATGACCGCCGACAGCGTACCGTCGGGAGCGGTCACCGCCTCGGTAAGAATACCGCCGAGTTTGCGGCCGTTTTCCAAAATATCGTTGACCCATTTGATAGCGGGTCGATGCGGAGTCAGCCTTTCGATGGCTTCTACCACCGCCGTGGATGCGACGGTGGTCAGCAGTACCGCATCCGCAAAATCGGTTATGCCGGTCAGTCCCAGCGAGAAATAGAGACCGCTGCCGGCGGGCGAGTAAAATGACCGCCCCAGCCGACCTCTACCGCCGGTCTGCGTTTCCGCCACCAGCAGCCGATCGCCGGTCTCCCCTGCGCCGTAGCGGCGTTTCAACTCGCTGTTGGTGGAGTCGATGCTATCTTGCACCTCCACCACCAATGGACGTTGCAACAACGAGCGGAGTATCGTTTGGTTTAGTTTGTCCATACCGTCACCTTACAGTAGCGCATCAAACGCCTCGTTGACGGTGTTCACGCCCACCACACGAATATCGCTGTGCGGGCGAATCTGTTTGAGGCAAGCGTGCGGAACGATGACGGTGGTAAAGCCCAGCCGTGCCGCCTCCGCTACACGGGCTTCGGCGTTGTTGACCGAGCGAAGTTCACCCGCCAGACCGATCTCGCCAAAGGCGGCGACACCTTCCCCGACCGGCTTGTCCCGCAGACCGGTCATCAGCGCCAACGCCACCGGCAGGTCTGCCGCCGGCTCGTCCAATTCCAGACCGCCGACCACGTTGATATACGTATCCAGATTGGAGAAGAAATAGCCGGCGCGTTTTTCCAATACCGCCAACAACAACCACAGGCGGTTGTTATCAAAGCCGGTGGTCATACGGCGGGGGTTGGACAGCGCCGAAGCGGTCACCAGTCCTTGCACCTCCGCCAGCAACGGACGGGTGCCCTCCATCGTGCAGGCAACGCAAATGCCCGACACGTCGGTCGGTCGGCCGGAGAGCAAGGTCAGCGAGGGATTTTCCACCTCCGCCAAGCCGTCATCCCGCATTTCAAACATACCGATCTCATCGGTAGCGCCGTAGCGGTTTTTGGCACAGCGCAACATCCGGTAGTTGGAGTGGCGATCGCCTTCAAAATACATCACGCAGTCGACGATATGCTCCATCACACGGGGGCCGGCGATAGCACCGTCTTTGTTGACGTGACCGACCACAAAGGTAGGCACGTCCAACATCTTGGCCACGCGGGTGATGGCGGCGGTGCATTCCCGTACCTGCGTCAGACTGCCGGGGGCAGAAGCCAATTCTGCCATATTCATTGTCTGGATGGAATCGATGATCGCCACGTCCGGCTTTTCGCTCTGCATCCACGAAAGTACCGTGCCAAGGTCATTCTCACACAGCAACGAGAGGTTGTCGCCCGATACGCCGAGACGTTCGGCACGCAGTTTGATCTGCCGTGCCGATTCCTCACCCGATACGTAGAGTACCCGCAATTCGCGGCTGAGATTCGCGCAGATCTGCAAAAGCAGGGTGGATTTACCGATACCCGGCGCACCGCCGATCAGCATCACACCGCCACGGACGATCCCGCCGCCCAAAACACGGTCGAGTTCTCCCATACCGGTGGTGATGCGCGCTTCCTCATGGGTGGCGATATCGTCCATCTTACGAGGGGCGGCACCGCCGACCTTAGCGACCGGCGAAGCGGACGCCGACGGAGCGGCGATCAGTTCCTCGCTGATGGTATTCCACGCCCCGCACGAAGTGCACTGACCGCTCCAACGGGCAGACTGCGCACCGCATTCGGAACAGATAAATACCGTTTTGGGGGCTTTGGTCTTGGCTGCCATACGGGCATCCTCCTTCGATCAACTTGGTCGGTACTGCAAGATACCGGCCGCAACAGACAGCGCCAGCCGGCGCCGGTAGCCGTCTGATTTCAGTAATGAAAGTTCTTCGGGGTTACTTAAAAAACCGCATTCCACCAACACGGCGGGGACGGTCGTTTTGTGCAACAACAAAATGTCCGCACTGCCGGCCTTGCAAGCACGGTGATTGTCCGGTTGCAAGCGGGAAACGACCGCTTGGCGGATGTGTTCCGCCAGCAACACCCCGTCGGGATGGTTGGCGGAATAAAACACCTGCGTTCCCTTGCAGGACGCATCGGGAAAATGGTTTTGATGGATACCGACCACCAACGTAGCCTGCTCGTACAGCGCCAACCGCGCCGCCATATCGGCGCGTTTGCGCTGGCGAACGGTCAGCGACGGATCGTCTTCCAGTGCTTCGTCGGCCGTGCGGGTCATCGCCACGCGGTAACCGAGTAAACGAAGGACCACCGACAGATCGGTGGTCACTTCCAGATTGATATCCTTTTCCACCGTGCCGTCGGATGCGACCGTGCCGCCGTCAAAGCCGCCGTGACCGGCATCCAGCAGGATATGCGGTTGCGGCAACACGTCGGCAGGCAGGTTTTGCCCCGTCTGCAGACAGGCAACCGCCACAAACAGCGCCGAGAGCGCCGCCAATACACCGCAAAGATACTGCTTTCGCGTCATCGTTCTCTCCCCTCTCCTTGAAGGAAGATATGCGGTTGCGGTCGGAATTATTTCTTTTTGATATTCTTATAAATGAAATGTTCACCGATGGAATACTGACGATGGCCAAGTTGATAGCCAATATGCGTCACCAACGGAATGACCGTCCAGCAAAGCATCCCAACCGGCAACAGCCACCACGTGACGTTGGCGGTCCAAGCCGTTCCGGATGACAGCACGTTGTTGATCGGCGCATACGCCAGCATACCGAGACGGTAGACGAAGATATAGTTGGGCATCAGACCGAACAGGCGGCTGACAAACAGCAACAGCACCATCACACCGGACGGGATCGAAGCCAGCAGACCGATCTTCAAACCGCGCCATTTGTCCCGTTGCATACGCCCGAAATCCTCGGTATTACGGTCTTTATCGCCCTGTTGCCACGTAACGGTATACACCAACATCGCCAGCAATAAGAGCATAAACGCCTGCGAAACGATATCCATCGCCGTCTTCAGTGCGGTTTTTTCCCGATAGATCGGCGAATAGGAACCGACCGTCTCGTCCTTTTCCTCGATCCGTTTATCGATCGCTTTCTTGTCAAAGACCGGCATGGTCTCCTTCGTTTGGGCGGTCAGTTGTTCCGAATACACGTATTGGTGAGTCTCGGTGTCATACACGTAACTCTTATGAAGTGTGGCGGTCTTACCGTCTTCCGAGAGGTGATACTCATCGTAACGGGCAAAACTGGCCTCATACAAAGCAGAGGGGCCGGTAAAATCCAGCGGCTCGGTATAATAGCGATAGCCGAGTTGGTCTTGATTCATCGTGGAGATCATCCCCAGCGACAGGTACAAAACGATACCGAGTATCGATGCCAAAATGCTTTTGCCCCAAACGCTGAAAGCCAATTTGATATTCTGCTTACGGAGTTGTTCCTTTGTTAAAAACTCTGCCATAATTACTCCTTATCCTTGAGGTTGTTGCGGATCGTCACTCGGCAGAGTTGCCTCGTATTGACCGTAATAGACGACCAGTGTTGAACCGACCGGTAACACCGTATCGCCCGGAGTGAGCGCATCGCCGACCGGAACGGACACGTTTTGCACCATATTATCCTGCAGGATCTCGGTGACCGGCACTTCCGCGGTCTCTACCACAAAGCCGATATCGCTCAGAATTTCGATAGCCAAGCGATAATCGATACCGGTCACGTCCGGTACGTACACGCCAAGCACCTGCGGCGGTTGCTCGGTATTGCTGACGCGGAGCGTGATCTCACTACCGTACGGCAAGGCCGTACCCGCCTTCGGCGAGGTCTCATCCACCTTGCCCTTGTCGTACTTCGAATTGGCAACCTCCAGCGTCTCCTCCTTCACACGGTAGCCGAGCGCATGGAGGAAATTGCGGGCATCCTGCTCATCCCAACCGGCCAGATCCGGCACGACCAGATTACCGTAGCCGTAACTGATGGTCACGTAGATGGGATCGGCAGGCGAAGCCTTCTCGCCGGCCGCCGGTACCTGATCGACGATGGTGCCGGGTTCTTTATTGCTGGTGGCATCGATCCACGCGATCTTCACGGTGAAATCGCCGACCTTGCCTTCCTTATAACTAAAGAAATCTTTACCGCCCAGATCGGGGACAACCTGACTGTCGGTACTGCTCTCGCTGGTCGAGGAGGTCGTACGGGAGGGTAACGTAGCGGCTGTCGTGGTGGTCGAGCCGGTCGCATCTCCACCACCGGCTCCGCCGTTGCAACTGTTAAACGCCAAAATAATGATGACCACTACCAGCGCCAAAATGATACCGCCAAACAGCGCCAAGTATTTCTTCGGGAGATGGTTGTTATCCTTCACGACCGCCGCCGCGGTGCCGCCATCCGACGAAACACCGCCCAACGCATCGCGCAGGTCTTCGACCGTCGCCAGACGTTCTTCCGCCGAGGGGGTCAGTGCATGCACCAATGCGGCCGTCACGTTTTCCGGCATCGAGTTGACCACTTCCTCCGGCAACCACAGATCGCCGCTTTCGGGGTCACGATTCGCACCGTCCGGCGGGGTCACTCCGGATAACATCCAAAACAGCGTTGCACCGAGGCCGTAGACGTCGGTGGCCGGCGTCACACGGCCGGATTCGGCATACTGTTCCGGTGCCGCAAAGCCGGCGGTCAGTTGCGGTTTTAAACTGGAATTGGTCATACGCGCCTGCGGCATCGAGAAACCGGTCAGACGCAGGCGGCCGTCACTGCCGATCACTACCGTATCGGGGCTGATGGCATAGTGATACAGACCCGCCGCGTGGCAAGAAGCCACCGACGACAGGAACGGAATAAACAGTTTGCGGGCGTCCATCCAAGAGAGACGGTCGCCTTTTTTCTTCATATAGTTTTTGAGCGTGGTGCCGGGTGCGTACTCACCGACGGTGTACGCCGAACCGTTTTCCTCAAAGATATCGTAGATCGGGGTAACCACGGCGAGGTCGCGGCAACGGGCCAAGTGGCGGGCGTGTTGCAGGAAGGATTGACGCAAAGCCTCGTAATCCACCTCTTTGCCTTCCAACGCCTCCACCGCGCCGGTCTCGGTGCGCTGACACAGATCGGTCGGCAGGTACTCGCGGATGCTGACCGGCTGTTTGGCGATCTGATCCCAACCGATGTACAGCGTAGCATCGCCCGAAACGGACAGCGCACGGCCGCAGATATAACGGTCGGACAGCGGCGTGCCAACTTTCAAGTAACCGGCCGGATTCTCACCGGCGGCGGGATAGCCGCAGATGCCGCAGGAACTGCGTCCCTCCGGCAGCGGATTCATACAACCCATACAACGTTTTTCTTGATTTTCCATAGCAGGTACCTCCTATGCTTACAGACCGCGCAAGCGGCGTTCCAGTTTCTGTTGGCGGATGTCATCGCCTTTGAACGGCAGTGGCAGATACGTTCCGAGAATACGGGATGCAATCTGCACGCCGTAACGCCCTTGCAATTCGGCAGGTGACAGATTGGTGCTGATAATGGTGGGGCGTTCGGTCAGCAGACGGGCATTGATGATATCGTACAGCGCCGTCTGATAAAACGGCGCGTTTAGTTCGGTACCGAGATCGTCGAGCACCAGCAGTTCCGCTTCGGTCAGCAACGCGGCGGTATCCCCCTCGGCTTTGCCGAAATGTTCACGCTCCAAACGACTAAGCAGTTGTTGTGCCGGACCGTACACCACCGTAAAGCCCTTTTCGGCGGCAATCTTCGCCAGCGCAAGCGAGACGTGGGTCTTGCCGACACCGGTCGGGCCAAACAGCAACAAGCTGTCCGAATCGGCCGCGAAGTGTTCGCCGTAATCACGGCAGAAGTCCAGCAACCGTTTCATCGGCAATTGTTCCTTGTAAAAACTGAGATCCATCTCGTCCAGCGAGGTGAGTTTCATCCCCGACGATTGACCGAGACGCTTGGCGGCGTTATCCGCCAGCAAACGATGCAGGCAGTCGCACACCCCGTGATCGGTATAGCCGGTGTCCCCGCAAACGGAGCAGGTATACTGCGGCGCAAAATTATCCGCCGCTTCCCCCGCTTCGTGCAACAGACGGGCCAGTTCCGCTTGTGCTGATTCGTTGCGGGCACGGACGTCGGCAATGACCGCATCAATATCGCCACCGGCGAGCACCGCCTTGGTGATCTCGCGGGTAGAGGCGGCCATTTCCGCCTCCAACTGCGCCACGCGCGGATACCGCGCGATCATACGGGAGCGAAGAGCATTGGCCCGCCCCTCGGCCGCGGCGCGGCGTTCTTCCAACGTCTGCTGTGCCGCCGCAAATACTTCTTGATTATACGCCATAGGCGGTTACTCTCCTTTCCCGCGGAAGGACGGCAGATGACCGTCCAGCATCGCGCTGTATTTGTCCAGATCAAAGCCGCCGTCAGCGGCGGTCTCACTCGGTTTCTTCTTATTTATGTTGGGATTTTCGTCCGCCAACACCGCATCGGGGGTCAACAGACCGGCGGCGTGCCAAGATTCCAGCAGGCGGTTCATGTAAGCATACACCGATTTTTTATCGGCACTGCGATCACGCGCCAGCAACAACAAGTCGTCCGGTAACTGCCAATCAAACAGCCAGATAGCCGCCATTTTGCGGGCGGTAGCGCTGGGTTTGGGCAGGTCGGGGAACAACTCCGCCAAGCGGTCACCGGCTCTGTCGCACCGTTCCAATTCGCACAGGCGTTCGTTGACCTGCTCGACGGTCAGCAGACCTTCGTCCGCCCAGCCGTCGGCAACGCGAAGCGCGTAGGACAAGGTCTTTTTACGGGAAAGCGCCACCTGCACCGCCATTAAAACGACCTCCGCCGGCAGTTGACGCTCGGTCAACAAGTCAGCGATACGTTCCATCTCGTAATGCGAAAGTGCCTTGCTGAATTTCGAGGAAGCGGTCTCCAGCACGAAGGTATAATCCGCATTGGCAGACGCGGTCTTGATCACGTTGGGGCGCACTTTGGGGGTCACGGGCGGGATGACCGGTTGCGGGTCGACCACTACCGGCACCGGCGTGACCGTCACCGAAGGGGTGTCGGTCTGTTGCAAGATGCCTTCCTGCACCCAGAAAGCGAGGGCTTCCGCGCAATCCGCCTCGGTCACACGGTTACCGAGTGCGGACGCACACGCGGCGGCATCCCCTTGACCTCGACCGGCGGTTGCCAGCCACAGCAACACCTGCCACTGCAATGGGCTGGCCATCTTAATATAGTTGCCGACCGATTTGGGCAGGGTGATGGTATCCCACATCGCCGCACCGTTCCACTGATAGGCCACGCCCACTCACTTCCTTTCGCACATAGTTATACATATTATTACAAGATACTATTATACACGACCGAAACGGTTTTAGCAAGAGGAAAAAATAAAAGAATCCGTTTTTGCAAAACGCAAAAACGGATCCGGTTTATATCGGCTTATTTTCCTCCAATGAGGAAGCGGTCGGAACGGCGGTCTCCAGATAGGAGACCAGATCGGCGGGGTCGGTAAAAACGGCAAACAGATCGAGGGTTGCTTGATTCATAAACCGCTCTTCCACACCGGTCTGCAAGAATTGCAACAACAGATCGAAATAACCGTCGGTATTGAGGATAGCCAAGGGTTTGTGATGCAGTTGCAACTGGGCGTTGGTGAGGATCTCAAAAAATTCATCGAACGTACCAACGCCGCCCGGCGTCATCACAAACGCATCCGAACGTTGCTCCATCAACCGTTTACGTTCCCGCATGGTATCGGTATACAGCCATTCGTCACAGGCTTCGTACAAGATGCCGTCTACGTTGAAAAAGCGTGGCGCAATGCCGAGCATACGACCGTTTTCGGCGGTTACACCGCGGGCGACCGCCCCCATCAAACCGGTAGTACCGCCGCCAAAAACCAAGGTATGGCCGCGGCGAGCCAGTTCTTTGCCGAGCGCCTCCCCTGCTCGGATATAATTAGGCGCCAATTCACGGCTGGACGCACCGTAAACACAAACGTGCATAGTAACAACTCCTTCCGTTTGCAGTATACCACGTTTGGGAGAAAAACGCAACAAAAAAAAGAACGCGGCCGAGCATCGCCCGGCCGGTTCTTTTGGGGAGAAAATGAAATATTACAACGCCAAACTGGGGGCGGTGTAAACACGCGTCGCGTATTCCTGATCCAATAAGTACAGCCCCTTCGGGTCCTGACCAAACAGGTTGTAACGATTGATCATCGAGTCGGCGTTGTCCTCCTCTTCCATCTGCTCGTCTACAAACCAATCCAGGAATTTCATCGTACGGTAATCCTTATTCTCATGCGCTTCGTGATAGATCGCGTTGATCAGCGCGGTCACGTAGCGTTCGTGCTCGGCAGCCGCCACCAGCGGATCCAGCACCGTCGCATACACTTTATCCGGCTTGGCGATGGCATCCAGCGTCACCTTCAAACCGTTATTTTGCATATATTTCATAAAGAGCAACGCGTGGTCACGCTCTTCCTGCGCCTGAATGGTATAGTAATTCGCATAACCATCCAGATCCAACGCATCGTAAAAGATCGCCATATCCATATACAGATACGCGCTGTACAGTTCTTTATTGATCTGCTCATTGAGCAGTTTGATCACTTTTTCGTTCATCGGTCATTCCTCCTTATAAAAAACCGCCGGCTCCGGCCGGAGCCGGCGGTATCGATTCGTCGGGCTTACACTTTTTCGAATACGTCCTTACCAAGGCCGCAGATCGGGCAGACCCAATCCTCCGAGACCTCTTCCCACGGCGTGCCGGGGGCAATGCCGTTATCCGGATCACCGATGGCGGGATCGTACTCATAGCCGCAAGGGCAAAGATATTTATCCATAGTAATCACTCCTTTAATTACGCGAAATAGCGCTTCAACAGACCCTCGAACGCCTTGCCGTGGCGGGCTTCGTCGCGGGCCATCTCATGAACGGTATCATGGATCGCATCCAAACCCAGTTCCTTCGCCTTCTTGGCCAGAGCCATCTTGCCGTCGGTAGCACCGAACTCGGCGTCCACGCGCATTTCGAGGTTACGCTTGGTGCTGTCGGTCAGCACTTCGCCGAGCAACTCAGCAAACTTGGCGGCGTGCTCCGCCTCTTCCAGAGCGGCCTTCTCCCAGTACAGGCCGATCTCCGGATAACCTTCACGGTGAGCCACGCGGGACATCGCCAGATACATACCGACCTCGGAGCACTCGCCCTCAAAGTTGGCGCGAAGTTGTTCGATGATCCACGGATCCACACCCTTGGCTACGCCGACAACGTGCTCAGCGGCCCAAACGCGCTCTTCACCGAGTTCGTTGAACTTCTCCGCCGGCACCTTGCAGACAGGGCACCGCTCGGGAGCGGCATCGCCTTCATGAACATAACCACACACACTGCAAACAAACTTTTTCATTTTCATTTCCTCCTTAAATTTGACGGGTCTCCCTCCCGTCAGTATTAACTGATTTTATTCTGCGCAAACGTCACACAGACCGGTTACAAAGACATCACATTTTTCCGCTATGCATCCGGCGGGAAGCATCGATGAAACGCTGGGTTTATCGATGTCAAAATCCAACACCTTTTGACAGGAGCGGCAGTAGAAGTGACCGTGGTCAGCCGGATTGCCATCAAACCGCTGTTCCTCCGCACGGATGGTGACCGTACGGATCAGACCGTGTTCGGCAAGAACGTTGACCGTGTTATACACCGTTGTCAGCGACAGGTCGGGATAACGCGGTAACAGCGCCTTCCAGATCACGTCCGCCGTGGGATGCACCGGATGATTCCGGAGCCAATCATAAATGGCGATACGCTGTTTGGTGACACGCAATCCGCAGGAGCGGATGTCCTTTTCCAACTGTTCCATAGGCTCTCCTTTCGTGTTGCTTTTTGTAACGATTACAATATACCACACCTTTTTGCGTTTGTCAACCCCCTTTTTTGAAATTATTTCAAAAAACTTTTTTCGCAAAGAAAACCAGCGGTTTCGGGAGACGTATCGCAGGGATAAATCGCCCAAAACCGCTGGTATTCTTCAGGAGTTGTGTCTGTTATTGTGTGTGGCAATAACTTATTTATTTTGTTGGGGGTGGCAGGAGTCTTTCATCGCACAGCCGGAACAGCCGCAGGAGCAGCCGCCCTCCCCTTTTTTCTTTTTGCGGATACCGCTGACGATGATCAGTATCACGATACCGACGATCACCGCCGCAAGAAGCCAAGTCAGCCAGTCCACGGTGAAGTCTCCTTTCTATTATGGAATAATAATTACTTCGCGTATTTGTTTTTACGCACGACCAAATACACCAGACCGGCCAGCACCAAGACAGCCGCGACCGTACCGAACACGTTACCGCCGCCGACAAACCACGCGCCGAACTGGTAGACGATGAGCGAGATCGCATAGGCGAACACACACATATAGCCGATGGCGAAGGCGGTCCATTTCCAGTTGTTCATCTCGCGCTTGATAGCGCCCATGGCCGCAAAGCAGGGAGCGCACAGCAGGTTGAAGATCAGGAAGGAAAACGCCTGCAGGCCGTTTTGGAAGAAGTGCGCACCGGCGGCAACCATAGCCGAGGTCTCCGAGCCTTCCACCGCGCCGAGCAGGTCTTCCATACCGGCGAGGGTACCAAACACACCGACCACCTCTTCCTTGGCAACCAAGCCGAGGATGGTGGCGACCGCCGCCTGCCACGTACCGAAGCCAAGCGGAGCAAACAGCCACGCAAACACCGAACCGATCACTTCCAGTAGCGAGCGGCCGCCAAAGTCCTCGGTGATATAGTGGAAGCCACCTTCAAAAGACAGCGAATTCAACGTCCAGATGATCACGCTGGCGGCAAAGATGACCGTACCGGCGCGCTTGATGAAGCCCCATCCGCGATCCCACGTAGTACGGAACACGTTGCCGGCGACCGGCGCGTGGTAAGCAGGGAGTTCCATCACAAACGGAGCCGGATCGCCCGCAAAGGCCTTGGTCTTTTTCATAATGATGCCGGAAATGACCACCGCCGCGATACCGATGAGGTAGGCGGCCGTTGCCACCAGCGGCGAGCCGCCGAACAGCGCGCCGGCGATAAACGCCACGATCGGCATCTTCGCACCGCACGGAATAAAGCCGGTGGTCATAATGGTGATCTTGCGGTCACGTTCCTGCTCGATGGTGCGGCTGGCCATAATACCGGGCACACCGCAACCGGTGGCGATCAGCATCGGAATAAAACTCTTACCCGACAAGCCGAACTTGCGGAACAGGCGGTCCATAATGAACGCTACGCGGGACATATAACCGCAATCTTCCAGCAAAGAGAGCAAGAGAAACAGAATCATCATCTGCGGTACAAAGCCCAAAACGGCACCGACACCGCCGACGATCCCTTCTTGAATGAGCGAGTACAGCCAGCCGGCAATGATCGGTTCACCGTTGGCGCCCAGCAAGACGAGATCCAGCAGTTCGGGGATGCTCAGCCAGTTTGCCATAAAGGTGTCGGGATAGGTCTCCGCAAAGGAACCGAACAACCCGTCATTCATAAAGCCGACCGTCCAGTCGCCCACCGTACCGATAGAGAAGGTATAGACCAGCCACATCACCAGCGCAAAGATCGGCAACGCCAAAATGCGGTTGGTGACGATACGGTCGATCTTATCCGAAACGGTCAGACGACCGATGTATTTCTTTTTGTAGCAATCTTTGAGGATACGGTCGATATAGTCGTAACGCTCGTTGGTGATGATCGATTCGGCGTCGTCATCCAAGCGGGTCTCTACCGCCACGATGTCCTTTTCGATGTGTTGCAACAGTTCTTTTTCGAGGCGGAATTGTTTCAGCACGTGCTGGTCACGCTCAAAAATTTTGATCGCATACCAGCGCTGTTGTTCTTCCGGCAGATTATGTACGACCGCTTCCTCAATGTGCGCGATCGCGTGCTCAACAATACCGGAAAAATCGTGTTGCGGTTCGGGGGCCGGACCGCCGGCAGCAGCAACCGCCGCTTCGGCGACCTCCTGCACACCGTCGCCTTTCAGCGCCGAGATCTCGACGATCGGGCAACCGATATGCGCCGACAGTTTTTCCACGTCGATGCGGTCACCGCGCTTGCGGACGATATCCATCATATTGATGGCAATGACCACCGGAATGCCCAGTTCCATCAACTGGGTCGTGAGGTAAAGGTTGCGCTCTAAATTGGTACCGTCCACAATGTCGATAATCGCATCCGGACGCTCACCGACCAGATAGTTACGCGCCACGACCTCTTCCAGCGTATACGGCGACAGCGAGTAGATACCCGGCAGGTCGGTGATGGTGACGTCGTCGTATTTCTTCAGTTTGCCTTCCTTCTTCTCCACCGTCACGCCCGGCCAGTTGCCGACGTATTGGTTGGAACCGGTCAGGATGTTATACAGCGTTGTCTTGCCGCAGTTCGGGTTACCGGCAAGGGCAATTTTAATACTCATTGTATCTCTCCCCTTCCCTTACCGTTATTCCACTTCGATGCGCTCGGCATCTTCCTTGCGAAGCGACAATTCGTAACCGCGCACCATCAATTCCAACGGATCGCCGAGCGGTGCCACCTTGCGGACGTAGATCTCCACGCCCTTGGTGATACCCATATCCATAATGCGGCGGCGGATCGGACCTTCGCCATGGACCTTGACCACCTTGGCGGTCTTACCGATCTTGACGTCCTTTAACGTATTCATACTCGTTTGCCTCCTCTTGCTACGAGTTAGCGGCGGCTAACTACGAGATAAAAATATGCGGTTAGCCTCGGCTAACCTTACCGTAATGTATTATATGCTACCATTTTCAAAATGTCAAGAGAATTTTGGAAAAAATTTGAAACAGTGGGAGATGGTGGGGAAAATAAAAAAGAGCAAGTCGGGTGACTTGCTCTTTTTTTGTGTTTTTATTCTCGGTTCTTTTGCTCCGTTACGGTTTTGCGACCGGTTTTTTGATGATGCCCAAGAGATATTTGCGAAGAAGCGACAGATCATCGTTGTTGAGAACGCCGTCTTGCATCAGATCATACGGCACCATATCCTCCGGTTGTTCCTCGGCCGCAACCGCCCTTGCCAAATACACCAAATCCAACACGTCGATATAACCATCACCGTTCACATCGCCGTCCGCGCTCACAACCGGACGCGTTTCCGACTTAACATCGGTTGCATACAGATAAGTCCAGCCATCCTCGCCTTGTTGATTCATATTCTTGCCTGCCAGCAAGCAACCTTCCACGAATTCGTTTTTACGATAATTTAACAAGGAACTCTCCTGCACGCTATTCATAAAAAGACGAGCCTGAAAATACATCGGAACGCCCAATCCGTATGGATCAATCATCACGAAGTCCAGCGTATCCCCTGCATTGACCTCCAGTACCAGCGGTTCGGAAGCGGGAATCGAAGCGCGGTTGTTAAAACTTGCCGTTCCCAGTTCGCCGTTACGCGGATAAACGATTTTTCCCGTTTGATCCACAATCGCATATTGCATCGGGAAAGCATCGTGCGATTCAACCGTACCGTTATAGATTCCTTTGGTATATTCCGTGTCGATAAACAATTTACCGCTCTCTTGCACCGTATAACGACGAATATGCGCATAGCCTTTGGTTGACGCGGATGTATTGTAGTTGCTATCATCGCGAGTAACAAATAGGCTGTTTGAGGTGACATCGTTGCCAAAACGCACATATTCCGTTGTGCCGATCTGCGCCATTTCAACCGCATCGTAAACCAATACCGTTTCGGTCATTGGCGATTCTTCTACCGGCAACTCCCACGGCAACACCTCGGTAATCATCACATTATCAAAAGCATTCGTGGTATTTGTGGCAGCAGTAAACCAACCGAGCGTCACTTGCGCAAAAGAGGTGAGAATTCTGTCGGTTTTGACGTGGTTGCCATCGATATAAATATCCACCGCCGAACCGGAACGAGCATCCCACGTAAATTGGTGCCAACCGGTAGAACGGGCAACACCGGTATCGGAGTAACCCGTCGTGGTATCCCACCACGCATAGTTGGCCGTTGTTGTGGC
>JAFQQM010000056.1 GCA_017410585.1 Clostridia bacterium | reverse complement strand
TGCTTCGCAAAAATCCACCTCCCTCGTCAGAGGGAGGCATAACATAAAACACTTTCTGCGTCTGCCTTTGATCTCTACGATTTCTGTTCATCGGTAAACCTCTTTTGAACCACGCGACTATCGCGTGGTTTTCGTTTACAAAAAAACAAAACGGAGAATGCATTCGCATTCTCCGTTTGGTTTCTCACGTTCCTTCGGTTGTCGGAATTAACCCTCAGCCTTCATGGACGCAAAGCACTCGCTGCAGTAAACCGGACGCTCGTCGCGCGGCTTAAACGGCACCTTGCACTCCTTGCCACAGTTGGCGCAGGTCGCATCGAACATCTCGCGGGCGGCACGGGTGGCGTTCTTGCGGGCATCGCGGCAAGCTTTGCAGCGCTGCGGCTCGTTCTCGAAGCCTTTTTCCGCATAGAATTCCTGTTCACCGGCGGTAAACACGAACGGCTGGCCACATTCTTTGCAGGTGAGAGTCTTGTCTTCGTACATGGATCGTTCCTCGCTTTGAATAAAATAATATTTTCTTTCACCGGTCGAGCCGGAAAAAGTCAGGTTGTTGGGCAAGTCGCTTACGCAACTTGCGGCGGGCGCGTTGCAACGCGTTGTCCACCGATTTGATCTCGGTCTGCAGTACCACGGCGGATTCCTCGTACGAGTAACCCTCCAAATAGCATCGCAGGCAAGAGGTCTCAAAGTCGGTCAGTACGGTCGCCACCTTCTCCCAAAGGCTTTGTTCCTCCGCCTCCGCAATGGCGCGGGATTCCGGCGCGATGCGGTCATCCGCTTCCAGAGCGTTTTCTTCCGCCTCGGACAGCGGACGCAACAAGGGCATCCATTGCATATGGCGGCGGTAGGAGATGAGGCGGTGTTGCACGCAGACCTTGGCATAGGCGGCAAACGGAATGCCGCTTCCCGCATCGTAATGCTCCATCGCCTTAAACAGACCGATGAGTGCTTCCTGCCGCCAGTCATCCGCATCGGCATCGCCGCCGGCGAATAAACTGACCTGCTTATCAATGAGCGGTTGAAACTGTTTTTCCAGACGGGCAAACGCCTCGTTTCGGTCCATACCGCCGATAGTTTCGCTGACGGGCATAGTGTTCCTCCGACCCATTGACTCACGATATAGTTCAAGTGTATACCTTTCGCGGACGAAAGTCAAGAATTATTTTACAAAAATTATAGATTTTGCAGTAAATTCCAGTTGTTGGTTAAAAAAATATGGGCTTTTTGTAGAAAAATGGCAATTAGGTCTCGATTTTTGTGCTTCTCTCAAAGACAGCCGACCAATTTCCGCCGACCGGACAGAGTGAAAGCGGCAACCCGCTTCCCGCATCGGTACGAAGTTCATACACGCCGGCAGGGGTGTAGCCGGTGGAAAGACCGTCCTTGCCGTCCCATGAGACCGGCTGGCGGTCGCTGTCAAACAACGCACACCACAGCACCGCCGGTATGCCGTCCGGCGGCAGGATACCCAACGCGGTCACCAGCGGTTCTGCCCCCTCGGCGGCGAGAGTAGCCGTTTCACCGTCGCAGGTAAGGCGGTAGCCGGCCGCCTTCGGCGGATCGGTCAGCACCCATTCGTAGGTCGTTTCGGTAACGGTCAGTTGACCTTGCCAGACCGTATCCCCATCGGCCACCGACAGAACCGCAGAAAAGCAAAAGGTGAGCGGCCGCGCCGGCAACGACTGCCTGCAGCCACTCACCAATAGACATCCGATCAATCCAAAAAGCACCAGCCGTTTCATCCCATCACGCCTTATTCGTAACGTAGAAACAGCGGCCCCAGTTCCGCCAGCAGGTCCCGCGGGAGCATCCCGTGTTGCGACAGTTTGGCGGCGGCTTGTTGCCCTGCCAGACCGTGCAGATACGCGCCGCAGGCGGCGGCCTTCGCCACCGTCAATCCTTGGGCGATCAGTGAAGCGATCATTCCCGCCAACACGTCGCCGCTCCCGCCGACAGCCATACCCGACGTACCGGTCGGGTTGAGCAGTACCGTGTCCCCGTCCGGTACGGCGATCACCGTCTGATGCCCTTTCAGCACCGTTACGGCGGCAAAGCGATCGGCACACAATTGCGCCGCGGCGAGGCGGTCTGCCTGCACCCTTTCCACCGAGCAACCGAGCAACCGCGCCATCTCCCCCGGATGGGGCGTGAGACAGAGCGGTGCGCTCACTGTTTCCCGTTTATCTATATGCGCCGACAGCCAATTTAGACCGTCCGCATCCAGCACGGTCGGCACTTCCAGCGCCGGCATCACCCGCGAAAGCAACGCGTCGGTATGCGGGGTGTTTCCCAATCCGCAACCGACCACCACGGCGGTCTTACCGGAAAGGGCGGCGATCACCCGCTCCGCCGCTGACAGCGGTTTTGCATCCAGCGGCAACACCAACGCCTCCGGCACCGCCACCGTCACCGGCAATACCACCGGTTCGGGTACGGCGGCGGTTACCAGACCGGCGCCGCTGCGATACGCCCCCTCAACGCAAAGACGGGCAGCTCCGGCCATTCCGTAGCTGCCCACCAACGCCAGCACATGGCCGTAGGTTCCTTTGTTGCTGTCCGGTTGGCGGGGGATCAGGCAGGAGCGGACGAGGTTGTCGTCGATCCGTCGGTATCCCGCCATCCGTTATCCCTCCGCCTTCTCGGTCGGCAGGGCAATACCCGCTTCGCGGCAAGCCTTCTCCAACGCCAACTGCTTGATGCGCGGCTGGCCGTTGTACAATTCCTTAAAAACGCGCGCATTCGGCTCCAGAAGTACGATGGTGCGGCCGTTCTTCTTGCTGTTGTACGAGACGTAGAAGGTGGCGGTCTCCTTCGACCAGCACGCCGCCAACACACGCTGATATCCCTCGATGCGGGTGTTTTCGGTGATCGGCATAAATTCCTCGATCTTGGAGGCACGCACCTGCACCACGCGCTTACGCTTGCGTTTGCCGACGATCCGGTCGATATCCAGATCACCGTTTAACACCGAATACTCGTATTCAATGTACTGCGTCTGCAACAGCCACCAGCCGCCCCACAGCACAAACACCGACAAAATAAAACCGGTCGGCCCGATAAACAAAAACAACGCCAGCGTAAGGACCATCATCGCCAACACGATCAGCACCATCAGGGCGATCTCCTTCGCACCGTTCTTTTTTTTGATCAACTGTTCCGCAAACGAATCCATAAAAAACTTCCTTTCGGTACATACTGCTATTAGTATACCACACTTGTCTTACAGTTTCAAGCAAAGTTTTTGTGAACAAAACTTGCATTGCGGAAAAAGTAGTGGTATACTAAAAGGCGAATAGTTCATTCGCAAAGGAGCGAGACGTTATGGGTAACAAAAACTGGCACTTGGGTACCAAGTGCATTCAAGAGGGTTGGGAACCGAAGAGCGGCGAACCGCGCGTGTTGCCGATCTATCAAAGCACCACCTTCCGTTATGAGACCGCCGAGGAAATGGGCGATCTGTTCGACCTCAAAACCAACGGTTTCTTCTATACCCGTCTGGCCAACCCGACCACCGATGCGGTGGAGCGGAAAGTGGCCGCGCTGGAAGGCGGCGTCGGCGCGGTGATGACCTCGGCCGGTCAGGCCGCCACCACCATGGCCATCGTCAACATCGCGCACGCGGGCGATCACATCATCAGTTCGTCGGCGGTGTACGGCGGTACCTTCAATCTGTTCTACAAGACCCTCAAGGAATTGGGCATCGATTGCACCTTCGTGTCTCCGAATGCCACCGACGAGGAACTGGAAGCCGCTTTCCGCGACAACACCCGTCTGGTATTCGGCGAATCGCTGTCCAACCCGTCGCTGGACGTGCTGGATATCGAAAGATTTGCCCGCCACGCCCACGCGCATCAGGTGCCGCTGATCGTGGACAACACCTTCCCCACCCCCATCAACTGCCGTCCGTTTGAGTGGGGCGCCGATATCGTGGTGCATTCCACTTCCAAGTATCTGGACGGTCACGCTTCGTCGCTGGGCGGTATCATCGTCGACAGCGGCAATTTCGATTGGGCGGCGGCCGGCAAGTATCCCGAACTGACCACCCCCGACGAGACCTACCACGGCGTCACCTACACCGAGAGTTTCGGTAACGCCGCCTATATCACCAAATGCCGCACCCATCTGATGCGCGACCTCGGTATGTCCCCTTCCCCCACCAACGCGTGGTTGCTGTCGCAGGGCATCGATACGTTGCATCTGCGGATGCCGCGCCATTGCGAGAACGCGATGAAGGTCGCCAAGTTCCTGCAGGCAGACGAGCGCGTGACTTGGGTCACCTACCCCGATCTGGAAGGCAACGCCGGCTATGAACTGGCCAAGAAATATATGCCAAACGGCAGTTGCGGTGTCATCTCCTTCGGTGTGAAGGGCGGACGCGAAAACGCCAGCAAACTGCAAGGTTGCCTCCAACTGGCGGCCATCGCCACCCACGTGGCGGATCTGCGCACCTGCGTGTTGCATCCCGCCTCCACCACCCATCGCCAGATGAACGATCAGCAACTGGCGGATGCGGGTGTCGGTGCCGATCTGGTGCGTTTTTCGGTCGGTATCGAAGACGCCGAGGATATCATCGCCGATCTGAAGCAGGCGCTCGATCAACTGTAAGACCCTCTCCCACCGCCTTGGCGGTGGGAGTTTTGTTAGGAGATACTTATGACCGCTGACCGCAAAAAATGGATAGGTCTTGCCCTCGCTCTGTTGCCGCTGTTGCTGGCGGCAGGGCTGTATCTGCTGTTGCCGTATTTCCCGGGTTTTACCGAAACGGTGGTGACCGGCGGGGTCTTTCGGGCCCTCTCGGTGCCGTTTGGGTGGCTGATCTCTTGGTTGCCGTTTTCGCTGACCGAGGTGTTGGTGGTGCTTGGTATTCCCGCCGCTCTCGTTTGGCTGGTAGTGGGTATCATCCGCGCCGGCCGCCGGAAACGGTGGTTTCCGCTGATCAAAACCGTTTGCTGGATCCTTTCGGTGGGGTTGCTCCTTTATATGCTACTGCACGGCGTTAACTTCTACCGCCGTCCGGTGGCGGAAATAATGGATCTGACCGTCACCGCCCATTCCACCGACGATCTCGCCGCGCTGGCGATGCAGATGGCGGCAAACGCCGAAAAAGAACGGCAAGCGTTATCGGAAAACGCGGACGGGACCGTGGCGGTGGCGGTCAAACTGACCGATGCCGGCGAGGGTTTTGCGGTATTGGACGACCACTATCCGTTTTTGTGGGGAGCAACCAATCGGGTCAAGCGGGTGCTGTTATCCCATTACTGGTCGTATACCGGCATCACGGGGATGTACTTCCCTCTGCTTGCTGAAGCCAACGTCAACACCGATCAACCGGCGTGGTGTATCCCCTTCACCGCCTGCCACGAGTTGGCGCACACCCGCGGCTTTGCGCGGGAGGACGAATGCAATTTTCTGGGGTATCTGGCGGCAGTCTCCCACCCCGACGCCGCCTATCGCTATTCCGGCTATTATATGGGCTACATCTACTGCAACAATGCGCTGTACGCACTCGACCCCGATAAGGCGGCAACCGTCTCCACCACGGTGAGTGAGGGAATGCGCCGTGACCTCATCGCGCAAAGCGCCTACTGGCAACAGTTCGAAGGACCGGTGCAGGACGTTTCGGATGCGGTCAACGACGGGTTTATCACCTCGCAGGGGGTGCCGGACGGCGTGTACAGTTACGGGCGGTGTGTTGACCTGCTGTTGGCTTGGGAAACCCGAGGAAAAAATTGAAATTGGGTCTTTTCAACGCACGAAAAGTATGGTATACTATGATAAATGTGTTAATTAACCGAGAGGAGATTTGACGATGAAAAAGATCCTTCCGCTGTTGCTTTGCTTGGCACTTCTGCTGTGTTGCACCGCTTGCTTCCGCAATCGGGTAGACGACTCGTTGCCGCAGGGCACCGCCTCGTCCAGCGAAAGCACCACCACGACCTCCGCTTCCACCACGTTGCCGTCCTCGTCGACGAGCGGCACCGGCAGTACCACCTCCGGTACCGGTACCACCTCCGGAAGCGAAGCGTCTTCCACCAATTCGACGACAAACACCACGACCGGTATCCCGCCGGTGGTCGGTGATAACCCGTCTACCTTCCCGTGGATCGGCAAGATCATCGAGCCGGACGGCGTCAACGTCCGCGCCGAAGCGTCCACCGATGCCGAAGCCATCGCCAGCGGTATGTTCGGCGACACGGTACGGGTGCTCGGTCAGGAAGGCGACTGGTACAAGGTCGAATGGGAATTCGGCAGTGACGACGTTGTGGAAGCGTACATCTACGCCGAATTCATCGCCTATCATTCTCAGGTTCAATAAATTATTAAATACAAGTGAGGTAACCCGATATGTCCGGACATTCCAAGTGGAATAACATCAAGCGCAAAAAAGAAAAGACCGACGGCGCCAAAGCCAAGATCTTTACCAAGATCGGCCGTGAACTGGCCATCGCGGTGCGTGAGGGCGGCTCGGCCGATCCGGCCGCCAACTCCCGTCTGAAGGAGTGCATCGCCAAGGCCAAGGCCAACAACGTCCCCAACGACAACATTGAACGCATCATCAAAAAAGCCGCCGGCGAGGGCAGTGCCGACACGCTGGAGGCTTTGCAGTACGAAGGCTACGGACCCTGCGGCGTAGCGGTCATCGTCGAGACCCTGACCGACAACCGCAACCGTACCGCCGCCGATATGCGCCATTACTTCGATAAGTGCGGCGGCAACCTCGGTCAGACCGGTTGCGTCGGCTTCCTGTTTGAGAAGAAAGGCGTGCTGGTCATCGACGGCGAGGACCTCGATGAGGATCAGGTGATGGAAGATGCGCTGGAGGCCGGCGCCGCCGACTTCCTCGCGGACGAAGACGTCTACGAGATCCGCACCGAGCCGGAAGATTTCACCGCCGTGATGGAAGCGCTGGAAGCCAAGGGCTACCGGTTTGAATCGGCCGAGCAGGCGCAGGTCCCCTCCACCACCACCGCCATTGCCGATGAAGAGATGGCCGCCAAGATGGAAAAATTGCTGGATATGCTGGAAGACAACGACGACGTACAGAACGTCTGGCACAACTGGGAACAGTAAAAATTCTTCTCCGATACCCCGTCGGTATCGGAGATTTTTTACGATTTTACAGATAAATTCATTATTTTCTCCTAAAATATCCGCTTTTCCGCTTGCAAAACGGCGGGGCGGAATTTATAATGATAATGGTTAAAACGACAACCAAACGGTTACAATATAAAGGAGGCATTTGTTTTATGGCAACATTGGTTACGGGCGGCTCCGGCTTTATCGGCAGTCATACCTGTGTGGAGATGCTAAACGCCGGCCGCGAGATCGTCGTGGTGGATAACTACTGCAACTCCAATCCCGAAGCACTGCGTCGCGTCCGCGAACTGACCGGCAAAGATTTTCCGCAGTACGAGGCAGACGTCCGCGACAAGGCGGCGCTGTCCCGCATTTTTGAGGAAAACGACATCGACTCGGTCATTCATTTTGCGGGGCTTAAAGCGGTCGGTGAGTCGGTGCAAATGCCGATTGAGTACTTTGACAATAACCTCATCAGCACGTTGGTGCTGTTGGAGGTCATGAGAGAGCACGGCTGTAAGCGCTTGGTGTTCAGTTCCTCAGCAACGGTGTACGGTGCCGGCAACCAGCCGCCGCTGACCGAAGAGATGCCGCTGGGGACCCCCACCAATCCGTACGGCCGTACCAAATCGATGATCGAGGATATCCTGCGCGACCTGTGCGTGGCGGATAAGGAATTCTCGGCGGTGCTGTTGCGCTACTTCAACCCCATCGGCGCGCATCCGTCCGGCCGCATCGGCGAAAACCCCAACGGCATCCCCAACAACCTGATGCCGTACGTGACCCAAGTAGCGGTCGGCCGCCTGCCGAAACTCTCGGTATTCGGTGACGATTACGACACGCCGGACGGCACCTGCCTGCGTGACTACATCCACGTCGTCGACCTCGCCCGCGGTCACCTCTGCGCAGTGGATTACTCCGCCAACCACACCGGCGCGGAAGCCATCAACCTCGGCACCGGCGAAGGCTACAGCGTCCTTGATCTGGTCAAGACCTTTATGAAGGTCAACGAGATGGACGTCCCCTACGTCATCGCCCCCCGCCGTGACGGCGATCTGCCGGCGGTGTATTCCTGCCCCGACAAAGCCAAGCGCCTGCTCGGATGGGAGACGGAATACGGTCTGGAAGAGATGTGCCGCGATTCGTGGAACTGGCAAAAGAACAACCCCAACGGATTTAACGCCTGATTTCTCCTCGGCTTATAACGAAAAATGCGCCCCGATTTGGTTAGTTTGACTAAATCGGGGCTTGTTTTTACACAGATTGTGAAAATCTTTCATATATTATCTACAAGTATTGCATTTTTTTGGGGAGTAAGATATAATAACAGCATAACCGTTTTGGGAAAGGATGGATCTCTATGGCGAAAACCGCAAAGAACACCGGCTTAAAGCAGGCGATCGAAGCCAAGTTGTTGCACAATTTTTCGGTGCAACCGGAGGCGGCGACCGACGAAAACTACTACAACGCCTTGGTGCTGGTCCTGCGCGATCGGATGCGCGAGATGCGCGTCAAGTATATTTCGCAGGCGAAGAAGCAACAATGCAAGCAGGTGTACTACCTTTGTATGGAATTCTTGATGGGCCGTTCCCTCAAGAACACGCTGTTTAATATGAATCTCACCGACGAGGCGGCCGAGGCATTGTCTGCCCACGGGGTCAAGTTGGATAATCTGTTTGAATTGGAGCCGGATGCCGGTCTGGGTAACGGCGGTCTGGGTCGTCTGGCGGCTTGCTTCTTGGACGGTCTGGCGGCGCAGTCGATGCCGGCCATCGGCTACTCGTTGCTGTATGAGTACGGCATCTTCCGCCAGAAACTGGTGGACGGCTATCAGACCGAAATGCCGGATTTCTGGCTGCCGGGTGGCGAGTGCTGGCTCAACCCGCGTCCCGAACTGACCAAGGAGATCAAATTCGGCGGTAAAGTGCGCGAATGGTGGGGAGACAACGGTCTGCACCACGTGGAGCACGACAACGCCACCGTCGTGCTGGCGCAGGCGTACGACCTGATGGTTGCCGGCAAGGACGGCCGCGGTGTGTCCACCCTGCGCCTGTGGCGGTCGACCGCCCCCGGTATGGATATGTCGCTGTTTAATCAGGGCGAGTATATGCGCGCGATGGAGCAGAAAGCGATGGCAGAGGTCATCACGCAGGTATTGTATCCGGCGGACAACCACCGCGAAGGCAAGAGCCTGCGCCTGTCGCAACAGTATTTCTTGGTCTCGGCGTCCATTCAGGATATCATCCAGCGCCACCTCGACCAGTACGGCACGCTGGAGAATTTTCCGGATCGCGCCGCCATCCACATCAACGATACCCACCCGACCCTCGCCATCCCCGAACTGATGCGCATCTTCCTCGACGAATGCGGCTATTCGTGGGAGAAATCGTGGGATCTGGTCTGCCGTACCGTCGGCTACACCAACCATACGGTCATGGCGGAAGCGCTCGAATGCTGGCCGGAAGACCTGTTTGCCGAGCGTCTGCCCCGCATCTACCAGATCGTGCTGGAGATCAACAAACGTTTCAGCGAAGAGATGATGGCGGCCACCGGCGGCGACCGCGACAAGGTCAGCCGAATGGCGATCCTCAGTTACGGTGTCATCAAGATGGCTAACCTCTGCGTGGCGGCCTCGCATAAGATCAACGGCGTCTCCACCCTCCACAGCGAGATCGTCAAGCATTCGGTGTTTAAGGATGCTTTTGACGTGATGCCGGAGAAATTCACCAACGTCACCAACGGTATCGCGCATCGCCGCTGGCTGTGTCAGGCCAATCCGGAACTGTCCGCCTTTATCAGCGAGCGCATCGGCGACGATTATATCCTCGACGGTGCCGAACTGTCCAAACTGATGGCGTATACCGAGGACAAGGCGTCGCTGGAACAGTTCCTTGCGGTCAAACGCCGCAACAAGGAGCGCTTCGCCAAGGTCATCAAGGAGCAGACCGGCGTGGCGGTGGATCCCGACTCGCTGTTTGACGTGCAGGTCAAGCGTCTGCACGAATACAAGCGCCAGCACTTAAACGCTCTGCACATCCTCGACACCTATCTGGAACTCAAGGAAAACCCCAACGCGGATATCGCGCCGCGCACCTATCTCTTCGCCGCCAAAGCCGCCCCCGGTTATTATCTGGCGAAGGAGATCATCCGCTTCATCTGCTTGCTGGGCAAGGAGATCGAAAAAGACCCGATCATCCGCGAAAAACTCAAGGTGGTGTATCTGGAAGACTACCGTGTTACCCTCGCCGAACAGTTGATGCCGGCCGCCGATATCAGCGAACAGATCTCGCTGGCAGGCACCGAAGCCAGCGGCACCGGCAATATGAAACTGATGATGAACGGTGCGGTGACCCTTGGTACGCTGGACGGCGCCAACGTGGAGATCTGCGAAGCGGTCGGCCGCGAGAATATGTTCCTGTTCGGTATGACCACCGAAGAGGTCAACGACCTCAAACGTCGCGGCTACAACCCGCACACGCTGTATACCGCCAATCCGCGCATCCACCGTGCCATCGACAAGATGTACACCGGCTTCGGCGGACGGCAGTATAACGAGGTGGCGGCATCGCTTGCTAACAGCGACCCGTATATGGTGCTGGCGGACTTTGAAGACTATCGTCGCGCACAGACCGCCTCCGCTAAGGTCTACGCCGATAAGATGGCGTGGGCAAAGATGGCGCTCATCAACACCGCCGGCTCCGGCGTATTTGCGGCTGACCGTTCCATTCAAGATTACAGCGATCGCATCTGGCATTGCAAGCCGGTCGACCTGAAAGACGGCACCCTGCTGAAATAATAAGCAACAAAAATAATCCCCCCGCATAGCGGGGGGTATTTCATTTTCGGGCATAGATACGATACTGGCGGCGCACAAGTGCGCTTTTTATTGGCCTGCCAGCCACGCACCGGTTGTCGGCCACCCATAAATGGGTTGTCACTCTTTGCCGGCTCCCCTTGTCAGGGGAGCTGTCGGCGGCAGCCGACTGAGGGGTAGTCTTTCGTTTTCTCTCCCTCCGTCTTTTTGCTTCGCAAAAATCCACCTCCCTCGTCAGAGGGAGGCATAACACTTTCTGCGTCTGCCTTTGATCTCTACATT
>JAFQQM010000055.1 GCA_017410585.1 Clostridia bacterium | reverse complement strand
CAAAGCAGTTTTTTGAAAAGAAAACGGTTAGCGAGACAACGATGATTGCGAGCGCATACTGGCGTATGACGAGCAATCAGAGGCCGTATCGCGCCGGTTTCTTTCAAAAAACCGTTGCGAGTTCGGCTCGCTTATGGTATAGTATCCGGCGATCTGCTGCATTTCCGCCTCTTTTCCCGGGAAATAGGCTTGAAACACCTCTTCAAACCGCACCGCATTGGTCACCGTGCCGTCGTTTTTCACCATCGCCTTAATGCTTGCCCGGAGCATCTCTTTCATCCGATCGGGAGCCAATCCCAACGGTGCGCAGTAGGAGAGGATGCCGTGAAAATACAAACGGGTAAAATCTTCCTGTTCCATCGGCAGAAGCGTTCCGTCCATATCGAATAAAATAGCCTTCATACGATCACGTCCTTTGTGCCTACTGTACCACAAGATGCGCTAAATTTCAATAGCATTCGGCCAGTTCTAATTTTTCTCGCAAACGGCGGATGATCTTTTTCTCCAACCGTGAGATGTAGGATTGCGAGATCCCCAGCAGATCGGCCACTTCCTTTTGTGTGTGCTCCCGCTGTCCGTCCATCCCAAACCGCATTCGGATGATTTCCTGCTCCCGCGGTGAAAGTTCGGTGACGAACTGTCGCAGTAGCCGCGTTTCGGTCTCCCGTTCGATCGGTTGATTGACCACGTCCGGTTCGCTCCCCAGAATATCCGATAACCGCAATTCGTTGCCGTTGCGGTCGACGTTTAGCGGCTCGTCGATCGACATCTCGCACCGAGTGGACGATCCCTTTCGCAATACCATTAATATTTCGTTTTCAATACAGCGGGAACTGTAGGTCGCGAGTTTGATCTGCCGCGACGGACAGAAGGTATTGACCGCTTTGATGAGTCCGATCGTACCGATGGAAATGAGGTCTTCGATCCCGATCCCCGAGTTTTCAAATTTCCGTGCAATGTACACCACCAACCGCAGATTGTGGGTAATCAGCCGTTCCCGTGCCGCTTCATCTCCCTGCTCGATGCGCTCTAAACACGCGGCTTCTTCCTCGGCGGAAAGCGGCTGGGGGAGGGTGTCAAACCCGTGTATGTAGAAAAACTCCCGCTTGCCCAATAATCCCGCCAACCACCGACAAAATCGATGCCACCAACCCATACCGTCATCCTCCTTATTCTACCAAACATTCAGCCACCGCCGTGCCCACCACGGCGCGGACTTCACTCTGATCCAATTGCGGCGATACGGCCAGCCATACCCCGCTGATATCCGCTTGCCGACTGCCGGCTGTCAGCGTCATCCGCTGTGGGCAAAACGCCCGATACACCCCTTCGCCGCCGGCGGTCCGATAGGGTACGATACGGTAACGCGGCTCGCCGTCATCCCAACCCGCCACCGCCGATGCCGCCACCACGATGACCGCTCTACCCGAAAACGGCTCGGTCAAGGCGTTGCCGCTGTCGTAAAACGCGTCAAAACCGTAGGTTTTTCCCTGCCATTTCGCGGTGATCCGATATCGGTGCCTCCCAAACAATCGCGGTCGCGCCCATCGCTCAAACAGCGTCAGCGCCCCGTAACTCACCACCGTCAGCAGGATGAGTGTCAGCGGCGGGATATCGTAATAGATCACTCCGTTGATTACTTGAAAACCGGCAGGGGAGAACACCTGCCACAGCAACGTGCAGACGCCGCCGAGCGCCGCCGACAGCGCCCATAGCGTTGCCGCTGTCTTCATAAAATTCCGCCATCCGCTCCACCGGAAGGCGATGCGGCACATTCCTGCCGCCACCACGATATCCAGACCCAGTTGTTGCCACCACGGCATCACCGGCAACAGCACCGCGCAGGCGGTGGCGGCCCCGAAGACCGCCCCTAACACCAGACGTCCCCGACGGTGGGGAAGATGCCGCCAACCGGCGGTGGCGGTGAGCAGTAAAAAATCAATAAACAGGTTGAGCGCCAGTAACACGTCCAAGTAGATGACCGGCATCCTTCCACCGCCTTTCTCTGTGCGTTTTCAGTATACCGTCGTCCGCCGGAAAATCCTGTTGAAGCGTGACGAGCGTGAGATAAAAATTTCTGCTTCCGACCGCAAATCTTAGTTGAATTTTAGTCGTATCTATGTTATAGTGTAGTAGTATCTATGATATAGTATTATTATCGGGTAGTATCATCTTTTAAGGAGTGAACGGTATGCAACGCAGAAACAGCAAGACGGTTTGGGTTGGCCGAGTGCCGGTCGGCGGCGATTCGCCGATCACCGTGCAATCGATGCTTAACGTCCCTGCCTCGGATATCGAGGGCAACGTCCGCCAAGCGTTGGCCCTGCAGGATGCCGGTGTGGATATTCTGCGTACCGCTGTGCCGGATAAAGAGGCGGTGCGGCTGGTGGCGGCGCTGAAAGAAGCGGTCACCGTACCCATCGTAGCGGACATTCATTTCGATTACCGTTTGGCGCTGGAATGCGTGGCGGCGGGCGTGGATAAGATCCGCATCAACCCCGGTAACATCGGCGGGGAAGACCGCGTCAAGGCGGTGGCGGATGCCTGCCGCGAAAAGCAGGTTCCCATCCGCATCGGCGTCAACTCCGGCTCGTTGGAAAAGCAGTTTTTGGAGAAGTACGGTCACCCGACCGCCGAGGCAATGCGGGACAGCGCCCTGTACCACGCCTCGCTGCTGGAGAAATTCGATTTCACCGATATCGTTTTGTCCATCAAATCGTCCGACGTGCAGACGATGCGCCGTGCGTATCAACTGACAGCCGAAGCGTGTGACTATCCGTTGCACCTCGGGGTGACCGAGGCGGGTACCCCGCGGATGGGTCTGCTCAAATCCGCGGCCGGTATCGGTTCGTTGCTCTTGGATGGCATCGGTGATACCATCCGTATCTCGCTGACCGCCTCGCCGGTCGAAGAGGTCAAGGCGGGTATCGACTTGTTACGCTCGATCGGCCTACGCCGCGGCGGTGCCAATCTGGTGGCTTGCCCCACCTGCGGCCGCACCGCCATCGACCTCATCGGCATTGCCTCTGAAGTGGAGGAACGGTTGCGTGGCGTACAGCAGGATATCACCGTTGCGGTGATGGGTTGTATCGTCAACGGTCCGGGCGAAGCCAAGGAAGCGGATATCGGTCTGGCCGGCGGCAACGGCAAAGCGGTCATCTTCCGCAAAGGGGAAACTCTCCGCACGGTCGACGAGCGGGATGCCGTCGATGCGTTGATGGAAGAAATTGAAAAATTAGGAAAGTGAACGGGGCTTTATGACTTCTTTTACGATAGAACAAGTCTTCGGACAGTATCTGACCGATGAAGTCCGCCGCCCGCTGGGGGACGGCATTGTCGAGAAGACCGGTCTGAACGTGGAACAAAAAACGATGGCGATCGCCGCCACCTTTTCGCAGGTGCAACCGTGTGAATTGTTGCAGATGGCGGCCACGCAGTTGAGTATGACCCTCGACCTGCGTCAGGTCACCGTCACGCCGCATTACGATGCCTCGCTGTTGCAACCGGCGATCATCCCGCTTCTTATCGAACAGATCAAGACGGTGCATCCGGCTATCAACGGTGCGTTTGACGATGCGACCTACGCGCTGGAAAACGGTACTCTGACCGCCACCGTCTACGGCTCAGCGGAGATGGCGACCGAAATGGGGGCGACCGAATGGCTGTCGCAACTGATCGAAGAGCAGTTTGGCATCCGTGTGAGCGTTAAACTGGTCAACAGCGCCGACGAGCAAAAGAGCCGCGACCGTGTCCGTGCCGCTATGGAGGAGGTACGCCGCCAAGAGGAAGCAGAACGCGCCGAAGTGCGTGCCGCGGCGGAAGCCGCCGCCAAAGCGCATAAAGCGGAGGTGCAGACGCAGGCAACCGCCGCCGTCCGTCCCGAAGCGGACGGTATCGACACGTCGGTGCCGCCCTCGGACGGTCTGCCGGTCTATCTGCATTCGGCCAAACCGCTGTTTGGTACCGTGCGTGAACGTCCCACTCCGATGAACGAACTGGAGGCGGATAACGGTATCCACACCGTATGGGGGGAACTGTTTTTCTTTGAAGAACGCCCCAACCGCGGCGGCGACAAATCCCGCTATATTATGTATCTGTCCGATACCACCGACTCCATCACCGCCTCGCTGTGGCTGGATATCAAGCGGGACGAGGAAAAACTGGAGATGTTGCGCCAACTCAAGACCGGCACCTGTCTGCTGGTCAGCGGCAAATACTATTACGATGAATTTACCAAAGGCAACGTGATGCGTCCGCAGGCGGTGTCGGTGCTGACGAAATACGAGAAGCAGGACAAAGCGCCGGTCAAACGCGTGGAACTGCACGCCCACACCAAGATGTCCGCCAAGGACTCGGTAATGGACACCATCGAGTACATCAACCGCGCCGCCCAGTGGGGACACAAGGCGGTGGCGGTCACCGACCACGGCGTGGTACAGGCTTATCCCGATATTGCCAAGGCGATCAAAAAATCCAAATTGGATATCAAGCCGCTGTACGGTATGGAAGCCTACTACGTCAACGATTTTGTCAAAGCGGTAGACGGTACGGCCGACGATCCCATCACCAGCGAGATGATTGTGTTTGATATCGAGACCACCGGTCTGTCCAACGTTACCGACCGCATCACCGAGATCGGTGCGGTACGCTTTGTCGACGGTGAAGCGGTGGAGGAATTCGATACCTTCGTCAACCCCGGCCAACCGATTCCGGCCAAGATCGTCGAACTGACCGGCATCACCGATGCGATGGTTGCCGACGCTCCTTCCGAACAAGAAGCATTGCAGGCATTTTACGCCTTCTGTGGGAATTGCCGCCTGCTGGTGGCGCACAACGCCTCTTTCGATACCGGCTTTATCCGTGAAGCGGCTCGCCGCTCGGGTATGCCGTATCCCTTTACCTCTATCGACACGCTGGCGGTCTGTCGCTCGCTGTATCCCGACCTGAAAAACCACAAACTGGATACGGTCGCCAATTACCTGCAATTACCGCCGTTTAACCACCATCGCGCCTGTGACGATGCCCGCGTTCTCGCCGGTATTATGAAACACGCGGTGGAGGATATGCAGACGATGCGCGGTATCACCCACCTGCAGGAGATCAACAGCAAATGTTCGGGTATCAATCCGAAACAAGCCAAACCAAACCACCTGCTGATCTTTGCCAAAAACCACCAAGGCCTCAAACGGTTGTATCAACTGGTCAGTTGGTCCAACTTCGAGTGCTTCGGCGGTAAACAGAATAAACGCCCCCGCATCACCAAGTCCAAACTGATGGAATGTCGTGAAGGTCTGCTCATCGGCTCGGCGTGTGAAGCCGGTGAACTGTTTCAGGCGATCATTCATAACGAGCCGTGGGGCAAACTGTGTGAGATCGCGTCTTTCTACGATTTCCTTGAAGTGCAACCCATCGGCAACAACACTTTTATGTTGCGTCCGAAACTCGCTTCCGACGGCTCGGTCAAAGAAGGCCCGATGTTCCAGACGGTCGAACAACTGCAGAATTTCAACCGCACGATCATCCGCCTCGGTGAGAAATTAGGCATTCCGGTGGTTGCCACCGGCGACGTGCATTTCCTCGATCCGGAGGATGCCGAGTACCGCCGAATTATGCAGATGGGACAGCCGGGCAGCGGCTTCCCCGATGCGGAAAACCAAGCCCCGCTGTATTTCCGTACCACCGAGGAGATGCTCCAAGAATTCGATTATCTCCCCAAGGAAAAAGCGTACGAGATCGTCGTCACCAACCCGAACAAGATCGCGGATATGATCGACCGCATCAACCCGATTCCGGACGGCTCTTTCCCGCCTCATATCGAAGGCTCGGATGAAGATCTCCAGCGGATCACTTGGCAACGCGCCAAGGAGATCTACGGCGATCCGCTTCCCGAGATCGTCCAAAAGCGGTTGGAAAAGGAACTGGGCTCTATCATCACCAACGGTTTCTCGATCATGTATATGATCGCGCAAAAACTGGTGCAATATTCCGAAGAAAACGGCTATCTGGTCGGTTCCCGTGGTTCGGTCGGCTCTTCCTTCGTCGCCAGTATGGCGGGCATCTCGGAGGTCAATCCGTTAGCACCGCACTACGTCTGCCCCCAATGTAAGCATTCGGAATTTTTCACCCACGGCGAATACGGCTCCGGCTTTGATATGCCGGCGAAGGATTGCCCGCATTGCGGCACCCGTATGAATCAGGATGGTCATGAGATCCCGTTTGAGACCTTCCTCGGCTTTAAGGGTGATAAGACCCCCGATATCGACTTAAACTTTGCTTCCGAATACCAAACGCAGGTGCACCGCTACACCGAATCGCTGTTTGCGGAAAATCACGTGTTTAAGGCCGGTACCATCCAAGCGGCACAAGATAAGAACGCCTTCGGTTACGTCCGCAAATACTGCGAACGCAAAAATATTACGATGAGCCAGCCGGAAATGACCCGTTTGGTTGCCGGCTGTACCGGCGTCAAGACCACCACCGGTCAGCATCCGGGCGGCATGGTCGTTGTGCCGGACGGTTACGAGATCGAGGATTTTTGTCCCGTTCAGCATCCGGCCGATAAGGAAGAGAAGGACGATAAGACCACCCACTTCGACTTCCACTCTATCCACGATAACATCCTGAAATTGGACAACCTTGGCCATGTGTTGCCGACGATGTACCGCTATCTGGAAATGTACACCGGTAAGGATATCAAGACCGTTCCGATGGCCGACCCGCAGGTGTACAAACTGCTGACCAGCCCCGAACCGCTCGGCGTCACGCCGGAGGAGATCGACTGGCCGACCGGTACGCTGTCGGTACCGGAAATGGGTACGCCGTTTGCCACGCAGATGTTGATCGAATGCCAACCGAAGAACTTCTCCGACCTGATGCAGATCGCCGGTCTGTCCCACGGTACCGACGTGTGGAGCGGTAACGCACAGGATCTCATCCGTGCCGGTACCTGCACCATCGGTACGGTCATCGGAACCCGTGACAGCATTATGACCTACCTGATGCACCGCGGTCTGGAACCGGATATGGCATTCAAGATTATGGAGATCGTCCGTAAGGGTAACGCCACCAAACTGCTCACCGAAGAACATCTGAAAGCAATGCGCGATCACGGCGTGCCGGAATGGTACATCGAATCGTGTATGAAGATCAAGTATATGTTCCCCAAGGCACACGCCGCCGCCTACCAGATTGCGGCACTCCGCGTCACGTGGTTTAAGGTGTATATGCCGGTGGAATACTATGCGGCCTATTTTACGGTCCGCGCCGAAACCTTCTTTAACGCGGAAGTCTGCTTGCAGGGTCGTGACGCCACCAAGCGCTACTATAGCGAGTTGGAGGCTAAAGGCCGCGATGCGTCGGCTACCGAACAGAAATCCGCCACCATTATGCGTGTGGCATACGAGGCGTTGACCCGTAAGGTGGAATTCCTGCCGGTCGACCTGTACAAATCCCACGCCACCCAGTTTTTGGTGGAGGACGGAAAGATCCGCCTGCCGTTTACTTCGGTGGCGGGTCTGGGTGAAGCCGCGGCGTACAGCGTGATGCAGGAACGTGAGCGGGAGACTTTCTTCTCCTGCGATGACCTGCTGGCGCGTACCTCGCTGTCCACCACGCTGGTGGATACCTTAAAGGCAATGGGTGCACTCGGCAACCTGCCCAGTTCCGCGCAGGTCTCGCTGTTCGATTTCTGAGGCATACGGCCGGTAACCTGCGCCCCTACGGTTTCGCAAAAATTTGTGGCAACCGCCTTGCCCTCCTTCGGGAGGAGCCTGCGTAAGTTTTGATTTTATCAAACTTACGAATTTTGCTTACCCCCTCGGTTTCACTTACACTCAACACTTCCCTCTAAAAACCGCAAAAACCCTTCTATTTCCCCCAAAAACCTATGCTACACCTATTGACAACGCCATTTTATCGTGTTATCATATTAGCGTACTAAAGTAAACCAAAGCAGGTGAACCTATGCAACAAACTATTTTCACCACCCCTGCGGGAATGCAGGATCTTCTGTTTGAGGAGAGCCGTGCCCGCCGTCAGGTGGAAAAAAATCTGACCGATCTGTTTGCCGGTCGCGGCTTTGCCGAGGTGATGACCCCCGGCATGGAGTTTGCCCGCACCGTCGCGGCTTCCTCTGCCGCGATGCCGGAAGAGGAACTGTACAAGTTGACCGATACCCGCGGTCGGCTGTTGGTGGCGCGTCCGGATAATACCATCCCGATCGCCCGTATGGTCGCGTCCCGCCTTCGCGGCGAGATCTTTCCGGTGCGTCTGTATTACGCCCAGACCGTGTACACCTTAAATCACGGTCTCTACGGCCACCGTGACGAGGAATTTCAGGTCGGCGTGGAGTTGCTTGGTGCCGGTGGCGCCAAAGCGGATCTCGAAATGATCGCGTTGGCCGCTTCGGCGATGAAAGCCTGCGAGGCGGGCGATTTCCGCTTGGAGATCGGTCACGCCGACGTGTTCAATTCGCTGATCGGCGAACTGCCGGTGTCGGATGATGACCGTGCCACCATCCGCGAACTGATCGAAAACAAAAACTACGCCGCCTTAAACACCGCCCTTGACGCCCTGCCGGAGTCGGATGCCGTCCGCGCCATCCGCTTGCTTCCGCGTCTGTTCGGTGGGGAAGAGGTACTGGAGACCCTTCGCCCGCTGATCGGCAGTCCCGCGGCGGTGGCGGCGCTGGATAGCCTTTCGTCGCTGTACCGTGCGTTGGTAGCGCTCGGCCTTGGAGATCAACTGATGATCGACCTCGGTATGGTCCACCGCAACGACTATTACACCGGCGTGATCTTCCGCGGCTATCTGGAAGGCAGCGGTGAGATCATTCTGTCCGGCGGTCGTTATGACAATCTGCTTTCGCGCTACGGTATGGATATGCCCGCCATCGGCTTTGCTATCCACGTTGACAGCGTGGCCAAGTTACGGCAAAGCGGCGATGCTTCCCGTCCTGTGCCGCAGGTGCTCATCCACGCCGAAGCCGGCTTCGAGACCGCCGCTTTGGCGGAGGCCGAGGCGATGCTCGCGGACGGTGTCGTCTGCGAGGTCAGCCCGTTTGAGACCACCGAGCAGGCGCGTGCCTATGCGGAATCCCGCGGCATCTCCCGCTTGTGGACCGTCGGGGAGGAGGGAAACGAATGAAACCGTTACGCATTGCGCTGACCAAAGGTCGGCTGGAATCCAAAACGCTGGATCTGTTCGATCAAATGGGTCTGGATACCTCGGTCGTCCGCAACAAAGGCCGCCGTCTCATTTTGCCGGTCGGTGACAGTATTGAGGTGGTGTTAGCCAAAGCCGCCGACGTCATCACGTATGTGGAACACGGTGTGTGTGACCTCGGTGTGGTTGGCAAAGACACCATCACCGAGGCGGGCGGCAGTTTCTATGAACTGCTTGATCTCGGCTTCGGCAAATGTCGTTTTGCGCTGGCCGCTCCAAAAGATAAGGAGTTCTTCGGTGGCTACGCCACCAAGACGATCGCTTCCAAATACCCCAACGTGACCGCCGCCTATTTTGCAAAAAAGAATATGGACGTCCGCATCATCAAGATCGAAGGCTCGGTGGAATTGGCTCCGTTGCTCGATCTTGCCGACGGTATCGTGGATATCGTCGAGACCGGCTCCACACTCAAGGAAAACGGTCTCGAGGTGGTGGAAGAGGTTATGCCCATCTCCGCCCGCCTCATTGCTAACACAGCCGCCCTCAAACTCCGCAAAGCGGAGATCGAGGCGCTGCTCGACCAATTTGAAAAACTTCTGTGATCAAGGTGAATACAATGCTTCAGATCGTCAAAACCGATGGAAAAACCGAATTTGAATTACTCCGCCAGTTGGAGGCACGCGCCGGCGAGACCGACCGCCAAGTGACCGCCGCCGTGACCGCCATTTTGGAGACCGTCCGTGCCGGCGGTGACAAGGCGGTAGAGGACTATACCCGCCGGTTTGACGGCGTGGATATGCCACTCCGCGAGATTGGGCGGGAGGAACTGTCTGTGCTGGCAAAGCAATGCGATCCGGCTATCTATGCCTCATTGCAACGCGCCGCCGAGAGCATTGCGGATTTCCACAAACGTCAGGTCACCCAAACTTGGATGAACACCCTGCCCGATGGCAGTATCGTCGGGCAACGCGTCCGCGGTCTGGCCCGTGTCGGCATCTACGTACCGGGCGGCACCGCCGCCTACCCGTCCTCGGTGCTGATGAACGCCATCCCCGCCCGTATCGCGGGTGTGCAGGATATCGTGATGGTCACTCCGCCCCCGAAGAACGGCGAATTTAACGCCGACGTGATGGCGGCGGCGTACATTGCCGGTGTCGACCGCGTGTTCCTGTGCGGCGGCGCACAGGCGGTGGCGGCGTTGGCCTACGGCACCGAGAGCATCCCGCGTGTGGACAAGATCGTCGGTCCGGGCAACATTTTTGTTGCCACCGCCAAAAAATTGGTATACGGTCAGGTGGACATTGATATGATCGCCGGACCGAGTGAAATTTTGGTGTTGGCGGATGAGACCGCCGATCCGGCTTACCTCGCCGCTGACCTGATGAGTCAGGCCGAGCACGATAAGATGGCGTCTTCTATCCTGCTGACCACCTCGGCAGAGATTGCCGAGCAGACGGTGGCGGAGATTGCCAAGCAACTCCCGACCCTCTCCCGTCGGGAGATCATCGAAACCTCGCTTGCCGACTACGGTGCCATCCTCGTCTGCCGCGATATGGACGAAGCGGTGGACTTTGCCAACCGCTTGGCGCCCGAGCATCTTGAGGTGATGTGTGAAGATCCGCTGGAATACATCGGCAAGTTGGATAACGCCGGCTCGGTCTTCCTTGGCAAATACGCCCCCGAACCGCTCGGTGACTACTACGCCGGCCCCAACCACGTACTCCCGACCGGCGGCACCGCCCGTTTCTATTCGCCGCTGTCGGTGGACAGTTTTGTCAAGAAGAGCGGTTTTGTGTATTACAACCGTACGGCGCTGGAACAAGCCGCTGACGACGTTATCCGCATTGCGGAGGCGGAAGGTCTGACCGCCCACGCCAACTCTATCAAAGTCCGTTTCTGAAAAGAGGAAATTTCCCATGTCCTACGTCTTGACCGAAAAGGCCGCCACGTTGCAGCCGTACGATCCGGTAGAAGGCACCTACGCCATCCGTCTGGACGCCAACGAATCGTGGATCACTCCGGATGCCGCCACCCGTGAAAAACTGGGTGCCGCCGTTGCCGCGATGGATTTCAACCGCTATCCCGACCCGCTGGCATCCGCCCCTTGCGCCGCCTTTGCGGCGATGTACGGTGTCCGCCCCGCGTTGGTTACCGCCGGTAACGGCTCGGATGAACTCATCTCGGTCATCCTGTCTACCTTCTTGGCGAAGGGGGAGACGATGCTCACGATGGCGCCGGACTTTTCGATGTATAAGTTTTACACCCACATCACCGAAAATCGCTGTGTCGTCTACCAAAAGAATGATGACCTGCAGATCGATGTGGACGAGGTGCTGGCGCTCGCCTCCCGCGAGAAGGCTCGCCTGCTCATTTTCTCCAATCCCTGCAACCCGACCTCGGTCGGTCTGGACCGCGAAAGCGTCCGCCGCTTGGTAAGCGGTACGGATGCGCTGGTGGTGCTGGACGAGGCGTATATGGATTTCTGGGATCAATCGTTGCTTGCTGAGGTGGCCGACTACGACAACCTCATCATCCTCCGCACCGCGTCCAAAGCGCTTGGTCTGGCGGCTGTCCGCCTTGGCTTTGCGGTAGCCAACCCGCGGTTGACCGCTGTGCTTCGCGCCGCCAAATCACCGTATAACGTCAATCTGGCTACCCAGACGCTGGCGGCGGCGGCTCTCGCCGATCCCGATTACCAACGCCGCTGTGCGCAGACGCTGATCGCCTCCCGCGAACAACTGTCTGCCGCCCTGCAACCGTTGGTCACCGCCGGCAAACTGACCCGTCTGTATGACAGTTGCACCAACTTCGTACTGGTCGACCTGCCGGATGCCCGCCGCGTATTCGAGCGGTTGAAACAAGATTACAGCATTGTGGTGCGTTGCTTTGGTGAGACCCGCCTGCGTATCACCGCCGGCTCTCCCGAGCAAAATGCCGCCTTGCTGTCGGCACTCAATGAGATCTTATAAGGATGTGTTTGTTATGAGAACGGCCACAGTCAGCCGTAAGACCCGCGAGACCGATATCGCCGTTACCGTCTGTCTGGATGGGGGCGAGGTAACGGTCTCCACCGGCATCGGCTTTTTCGATCATATGTTGGAGGCGTTTGCGGTGCACAGCGGCTTCGGCCTTTCGGTGCGTTGTGTCGGTGACCTGCAGGTCGACGGCCACCATACGGTCGAAGACGTCGGCATCGTGCTGGGTGACGCTATCACCAAGGCCCTTGGCGACAAGAGCGGCATTGCCCGCTACGGCAGTTTTTACCTGCCGATGGACGAATCGCTGGCCTATGCCGGCGTAGACGTCTGCGGCGCACCGCTGGCGGATGCCTTGGCGTTTGCGGCCTTGGATATCAGCGGTCGCCCGTATCTGGCTTATGACGGCCGTTTTCAGCAGGAAAAGGTGGGGGACTACGATACCTGCCTGACTTCGGAATTTTTCCGTGCGCTGGCATTCCATGCCGGTATCACGTTGCACGCTCGCGTGGAAGAAAACGGCAACGCTCACCATGCGATCGAAGCGCTGTTTAAGGCGGTCGCACACGCTCTGGGGGATGCCGTTCGCCCGAAAAACGGTACCCTGTCTACGAAAGGATCGTTGGATTAATTATGGTCATCTTACCTGCAATCGACATACAAAACCGCCAATGCGTGCGTTTGGTGAAGGGAGACTTCGCCACCGCCCACCAAGTAGCCGCCGATCCGCTGGCGACTGCCGCCGCTTTTAAAGCGGCCGGTGCTCGCTGGATCCATATGGTGGATTTAGACGGTGCCCGCGAAGGCCGTCGCGTCAACGCAGATATCTTCATTGAGGTGGCGAAACAGACCGGCCTCAAGGTGGAACTCGGTGGCGGTATCCGCGATATGGAAACGCTGGATTACTATTTCGAAAATGGTATTTCCCGTTGCATCCTCGGCTCGGTCGCGCTGAAAAACCCCGCCTTGGTCAAACAGGCGGTGGAAAAGTACGGTCATCGCATCGCCGTCGGCATCGACGCCAAGGACGGAATGGTTGCCACCGAGGGTTGGCTGGACGTTTCAACGGTGTCTTACCTTGACCTTGCCCGCGAAATGGAGAAGATTGGTGTACAGGTGATTATCTTTACAGATATCTCCCGTGACGGCACCTTGACCGGTCCTAATCTCGATCAGTTAAAAGCGTTGAGATCCGCTGTAGGATGCCATATTATTGCTTCCGGCGGTATCCGCGAACTGTCCAATATCACCGATTGTAAAGAGGCAGAACTTTACGGTGCTATTTGCGGAAAATCGCTGTATAGCGGCACTCTCGACCTCGCCGAAGCGGTGACGGCCGCCGAAACGGAGGTCGACCGGATGGCGCTGGAACAGTATCTGGATAAGCAACCGCTTTGCCCCGCCATCATTCAGGAGGCGGATACCGGCGAGGTGCTGATGCTCGGGTATATGAACGCCGTTTCGTTGCAGAAAACGGTGGAATCGGGCGATACTTGGTACTGGAGCCGATCCCGCAGTTGCTACTGGCATAAGGGGGAGAGTAGCGGCCATTTCCAAAAGGTGCTGTCCATCCGCTCGGATTGCGATAAGGACACCCTGCTCATTAAAGTTAAGCAGATCGGCCCCGCCTGTCATACCGGTGCCCACTCCTGCTTTTTTAGAACGATCAAGGAGGAAAACTGACCTATGGATTTCATTCGTGAAGAATACGCGACCATCATCGATCGTCGCGATAACCCCTCGGAAAATTCCTATACCCGCTATTTGTTTGATCAAGGCATCGATAAGATCTTGAAGAAGGTAGGGGAGGAGACGGCCGAGACCATCATTGCCGCTAAAAACGGTGACAACGCCGAAACGGTGGGCGAGATCTGCGATCTGCTGTACCACCTGCTGACGCTGATGGCCTTGCAGGGTATCACCCCCGACGACCTCGACGCCAAGTTACAAGCCCGCCGCGAGAAATCCGGCAATCTCAAACAGTTCAAAACAGTGGACAAGAACACTTGATCAAAAGCGCCCGATACACTGGCCGTGTATCGGGCGCTTTTGATTATGAAGATGTTTTTATAAAAAATCGCAATATTAAAAAAAATAGCAAGACTTACATTTTTGAAAATAGTAAAATGAAAAGGGTTACTCTATCCGGTTGGGAGGTCTATTTATGAAGAAGAACCATATACGTTCGCTACTCGGCATGTTGTTGGCACTTTGCTTGCTACTGACGATGCTTCCGGTGATGGGGTTGAGCGTGTTTGCCGCCGAAACGCCGGTAACGCTGACCCTTGCCAGCGCGGCCGCGCAGGATTCGGAGACCCGTTACCTGCTGTATTTCACCCTCTCGGGTGCGACGGTCGACGATCTGGTCGGCAGCAGCAGCGGTAACCTGTGGAACAACAACACGGTTTACGTGGATGGCGTGGCCGCCACCACCGGTGTCAACTACGTCAAATCGGGCGAAAAACTGTTGCTCTGTTTGAAGTATGAGGCGGTACAAAGCGGTTCGACCACCGGCGCCTCGATCACCGAACATATTCTGAAGATTCCGGCCGGTACGGTTCTGTCGTACGAGTACACGGTTGCGGCCGACTTGTATTTCCGGATCAAGGGTAGCTCAGTTACTGCTTTGACTCCCGCCACCTTGACGGTCACCGAGACCGGTGCGCAGGATGCTTCTGCCCGCTATTTGATTCATACCACGATGTACACGGAAGACGGCGTGGCGTGTGACAGCGTTGGTTTTAGTGGCTTTACCGCCTACGTCGACGGCGCGGCCACCACCCATTCCGATATGCGCCTTGACCAGAAAGGCGTTGCCAACGACGGTGGACTGTATTTCCTCATCCCGTACGCCATCCTCGGCGGTGCCGGCACTGCCGCTTCCATGGGTATTCATACGGTCGAACTGCGTGCCAACACGGTGATCGGTTCCTACATCCTGACCGATGACGTGATGATTGCGATCCGTAACAGCACCACCGGCGTGGTTGCCTCCGAAGTGACCGGACGCCCCATCGGTATGCTCGGCTATTCCAGCGCACAAGGCCATTGGCGTGTGACTCCGTCTTTCGACCAAGTCCCGACCGGAGGTGATCCCTTCTTCTACGGTCTGGATATCCAGCGCGAGAATTTTGCCTCCAGTGTGGTGGAATTCTACCGCAACGGCACCGGATTTATGTTCATCTGTTGGGCCAGTGGTACCGAAGCACCGGCTGATGGTGCCACCATCACCGCGAAGGCAGGTACGGCTGTCAATGGTGATTGCACCGCCGTCTTGCACCTGCCCGAAGATCTGACGGTCAAATACCACGCCGCCACGGCGCAGTGGTATTATCTTCCTAATCCGGAAGCCACCGTTACGTTGGAACTGGATGCCGCCTCATCCTCTGCCACCGGCCTCTACTTTAACGGAGACAACGCGTTTGCAACTCCCGCTTGGGGTACGCAATCGACGTATGCTACGCCGGATAGCGGCGTGTTTATCAACGGTAGCCGTATCTCCTGCACCTTCCAAAACTACGCTTCCGGCAAATGGTACCTTGGCGATATGGGAGATGTCACCTTCTCTGTCGGTGACGAGATGGTCATCAAAGGGTATTCCCATCAGAACAGCCAGAACGTCGATACCTATTTTGAGGAATTGACGCTGCAATTTGACGGAACCAAATGGAAACTGCCGTCAGAGGATGACGATACCACCCATCTGACGATCACCGCCTACTCACACGCCAGCACCGACAACGGTCAATGGCGCATTTTCCTCAAAGCCTCCGCCTTGCCGACCGCCAGCGCCGAATATCAGGGCCTGACGGTGGAGACCAACGGCATCACCATCACCGATAAGAACAACTGCTTCTATAAGACCGGCGATTACTTTATGATCGTCTGCTACGGTAGCGGCACCGCTGCCCCCGCCGACGGTGCCACCATCACCATTCGTGCCGGTGTGGCCACCAGCAGAGTCGACCCCACCCAGAAGATCACGCTGGATAAGGACTTCACCGTTCAGTATCACGCCGCCCGTGCCACTTGGTACTTGGTCGGCACCACCGCCACTCCGTTGGTCACCACCACTCTGTCGCTCAGTGGCGAACAGACCGGTGTCTCCGGCATCTACCTAAACGGCGATAACATCTATGAAACTCCCGCTTGGGGTAACCATCTATCTGTTGCCGATATTACCAGCGGTGTGTATTTCAACGGCAACTTCGTCTCCGGCGCGCTGTTCCAAAACTACGCCAACGGCAAGTACTACCTTGGCTCGTTCGGTACCGCCACCGCCGCCGGTGATACCCTCCGTATCTGCGGTAACTTTGTCAATAAGAACGTCGGTCGGGTCGTCTGCTTTACCGATATCACCTTTGTGTGGACCGGCAACCGCTGGGCGGAGGTCGTCATTCCCGATGAGACCGACGTGACCCTGTCGCTTAACACGGCTAACCCCAACTCCTCGACGAACGGCATCTATCTGACCGCTTCGGACAGTCTGCCGGTCTCCGGTTGGTCCAACAACGTGTTGCCTACGTGGGTGTACGGTCAGCAAAACGGCGTCCTCTTAAACGGCGTGATGACCGAAGTATACCTCCGTAAATTCTCTGAAGGAAACTATTACGTCTGTCTCGTTGATAAAGGTGTCTCCATCGAGACCGGTGACGTCGTCACCGTGCAAGGTGCCTTTACCTACGAAGGCTATACGGTGCAATTTAATACTATTGACCTGCTGTGGAATGGCAGTAAATGGTGCTTGGTGCAGACGGTGACCCCGTCTACCTTAAATACCGGTTTAGACTTCAACGTCACCCCGACCGACCCGCTTGCCTACAACGGCGACTGGTCCTGCAACTACTATTTTATGGAAGGCGGCGTCTGGGTCAACGGCGTGTTCAACGCCGACGTAAACTCCCGCTTGGTCAAACTGGGTGCCAACCGCTACTACGTCGCGGCCTTCTCTGCCGCCGTGGGCGATACCGTCACCGTTGACGGTATGATCACCGACGGCACCAACGTTGTCCGCATCGCCCGCACCAACTTCCTCAAGACCGAGAGCGGATGGGCGTTTGCCGAAGCGGATACTTACGATAAGACGCTCACCTTCTCGTTGGTCCCCAATCTGTCGATGGTAGACGGTGACCTGCACCTGACCTTCGCTTTGTCTGCCGGCATCGCCGGACAGGTTGGCACCGCTACCTATCGCGGCCTGTCGATCGCGATGGGGAATACGGTGTATAACCCCACCTTTACCAAGGACGAATACGGCAATCTGGTGGCGGTCATTCCGTCTGCCAACCTGCCGATCGGTGACTTCACCGCCGTGGTCAAGAAGGGTATCCTTACGGCCGATGATAACACCGTAACGATGTTTGTCAACCGCGAGACCTCTGCCTACGTCAACGGCTACGGAATCGGCGTGGAAGATTACGTCACCTACACGGAAGACACTGCCACCGTCGGCTCCGGTTCGGTTTCGTCTGTTACCTTCACGGTGACCGATGCCACCGTCACCGGTACGTTGACCGCTGTCGGTGAGGATAGCGGTGTGTTCGTCAACGGCACGCGTGTCAAAGCGGCCGTCACCAAATCCGGTACTACGATCACCGTCAACTTCGCCAAGGCAATCGCCACCGGCGATACCGTGATGCTGACCGGTCAGTGGATGACAGGCGATGCGCGTCTGTCGCTGGCGTCTTCAGCCGCCAAGTGGGACGGCTCGGATTACGCCGCCGTCACCGGCGACCTGACCTTTGAAACGGCGATGAGCGTTGCGGACAGTTCCTATCTGCTGGAAGGCACTGTCACCGTCAACGGCGAGACCGCTCAATCCGGCACCGCCTTGCATAAGGCGGGTAAGTATACGGTCGTTCGTGCCTTTGCCGATCGCCGTGTTACCGTATCGCTGTTGCTGTACCGCGAAGGAGACTTAAATCTCGATAACACCATTGATATCCTCGATGCGGTGTTGCAAAAGCGCTACGAAACGGATAACACCATTGACGTGTGTAATGACGCTACCACGGATAGTTACACCCTGCGCGTGGATATTCTTGCTACCACCAAGACCGGTGATTTTCTCCCGAGCGGTCTGCTTGGCGAAACCGGCGCGGATACCTTCATCACCTCGGTGACCGATACCAATGCCGGTACCGTGGTCATCGGTATGGCGGACAGCAATAACGGTTACCGTCCGGATACCGATTCCTTCAACGATTACGGCTTCGACTGGGTCATCGACCTGAACGTTGACCGCCCGATCAAGATCCTGCAGGTGACCGATACCCAGATAATCGACGCCGCGCAGGAACGCACCGAAGATCGCCTCGGCGCCTCCTCCGACGCCGCCTGGGCAACCGACAAGATGGATGAGGTGCTGTTCGATTGCCTGCGTGCCACCGTGCTGGAAGCCAAACCGGACCTCATTCTGATGACCGGTGATAATATCTACGGCGAGTTTGATGATGCCGGTACCTCGTTGCAGGCGCTGATCGAAGTGATGGAGAGCCTGCAGGTCCCGTGGGCACCGATCTACGGCAACCACGACAACGAGAGCCGTATGGGCGTGGCGTGGCAGAATGCGCAACTGCAAAACGCCACCTACTGCTTGTTCGTGCCTCGTCACGAGATCGGCGGTAACGGCAACTACTCCATCGGTATCGCCAAAAACGGCGAACTGCAGCGCGCTGTGTATATGATGGACACCAACTACTGCGGCGCCAGCGAGGAATCGGATGACCTCGTCAAAAAGAGCCTCGGCTTCACCGACGCGCAGAAGGAATGGGTCTTGAATCTCGGTCTCCGCGTCAACTCGGTCGCCGGCAAGACCATTCCCTCCATCCTCGGCTACCACGTCGAAAACCACGAAGTCTGGCTCGGTGCGATCGCGGCCGGCTACGAGGACGGCGCCGCTGACCTCAGTTCCATCCGGTATACGCTGGGTGAAGACGTGACCGCACAGCCGGGCGACATCGGCTTCAAATTGGCCCGCCATGGTGGCTATAAGGAAGAAGGCTGGCTGGAGATCCTGCAGACCATTGGTGCGGACGGCACCTTCTTCGGTCACCAACACGTCAATAGCCTGAGCGTGATGTACGGCGGTATCCGTTGGACCTACGGTCTCAAGACCGGCGCCTACGACCAGCATCCGTCCCAGATGGGCGGTACGCTCATCACCCTGTCGGATGACGGCTCCACCTTCACCTTGTCGCACGTGATCACGATGACCGAATGATCTCTTAAAACCAACATCGCCCTGTTGCCTTGGCAACAGGGCGACGTTAGTTTGACGTAAGGGGAGAGAGGCCATCGACAGTTCGGTAACGATTCGTTGCGTCTTTTCTCTCCCGCAGGGAGTTTTTGTAGGGGCGGAAACCTGCCGCCCGTCAATTCTGCAAAAACCGGCGGCATCGGAACTTGCCTCGCCGACGCGTGATGATATGCCATTGCTTTCGCAATGGCTAAAAAAAATAGACTTGCTATGGCAAGTCTATTTTTTGAAGACGAACCCTAATTTTGATGCAAATGCCCCCCCTTTTGAGGTTGGGGGGGTGCAAAATCATTTTAGGGGGTGCAATTTTATTGGTTCAACTCTGCTTTAAATCGAAGCAAGTACATTTGTTGTAACCACTCTGGCTGTTTATCGAGTTCGGATTCCAATTTGGTAAGCGTTCGCTTGCCGACCCTTCTGTCAAAAATCGCAAACATTCTGATTAGCGGATTATTTGAGCGTAGACTTTCTTGGATATCCTGGTTGCGATAATTCTCGAGGGCATTACAAAATTCTTCATCAGTATATTCTGTTCGATCCGTTATAGGGTGTTTATCAAGTAATGGCCAAAACTCTGCCCAATACTCGCCTATGCCGCTTGGATTCTTATTACTCGTATATCCATTATCAATAAAATAGGAGTTAACAGTTTCCCACGAAAAGCGTTTCACTTGTTTGCCATCGATACAAATCTCGAAGATGTGGCACCCGTCCATTCCGACATAAGAAGTGCAGCCATATCTGATTCTTCCTCGTAACGATTCTGCAAGCATCTCCTGTTCCAAATATTTCCTCATTCCGCTCCAAGAACCAAGTATTTTACTCATTCAATCACCGCCCTTTTTGCATTATACCATAAAAAGAAAATAACCGCAATCTTGTATCAAGATTACGGTAAAAATGAAATATTTGCCTTGTGGCAAACGTGAAATAATTCACTTCGTGAATTGTGAAATTTGATGCTACGCATCAAGTGAAATGAAATAAATCCTCTCACGCCCGCAGGCATTTCACATTGCGAAGCAATATTTCACACGCGAAGCGTATTTCACAAATCCCGTAAGGGATTTATTTCGTTGAAAAAGACCTATGCTTTGTATCAAAGCATAGGTCTTTTTCTGGTGGAGAATAGGGGGATCGAACCCCTGACCTCCAGATTGCGAACCTGGCGCTCTCCCAGCTGAGCTAATTCCCCGTGGAATGCTTGTCTATTATAAATCAAACAACCGGCAAAGTCAAGCCTTTTTTCAAATTTTCTTCGGCTTTTTTCTGTTTGCAATTGTAAATTTTTCTCTTTTTGTAAGCAAGGGGTTTATTTTTTCAAAACAATGTGATATACTGTTTATTTGGAAAAACCAAAATGGCGTCCCCACTCTGTAAACGGAGGCTTCATAATATGAAAAAATACGTTGCGTGTCTGCTGGCGCTGATGTTGTTGCTGAATATCGGCGGCTTGGCTGTGTTGGCCACCGGCGAAAACGGTGAACTGGTGCCGGATACCGATATTCTGCCCGACGGCGGAGAGAGCACCACGACCACCGTCGAAGACGACAGCGAGGAGACCACGACCACCGTCGGTGAGGATACCTCGTCCACCTCGTCGACCGAATCGACTACTTCGACCGAATCGTCGGCTTCCTCAACCGAATCGACTTCCTCTACCGGCTCCACAGCCGGTTCGACCACCTCGTCTTCCTCGTCCTACGTCACCTTCCCGACCCGCGACGAAGAGGAAGGAACCACCCACCAAACGGTGTACAATACCCTTACCACGACCGCCGTGGATAACGGCGTGGTCACCAACGTCATTACCGACGTCAATATTTTACAATTGCTCGGTGTGCAGGATATCCTCTCGTTTGAAAGCAAAGTCCGCGTCACCATCGACAGCACGCAGTACAACGCGCTGGTCGACGGCTACGGTGCGCCCATCTACGGTGAGATACTCACCTCGCCGATCCAAGTGACCGAAAATATGATCCTTCGCTCGGTAGCGGATAACAAGGATTTCGAAAAGATCAGCCTGAAAGACCCGAGATCCTTCACCTTCAGTTTCGCGTTGCGCGCGCTGGATGAAACTACCGATGAAGAGGTCTATTTCCCGTCCGGTACTTTTGATACGGCGTATACCGTCACCTTGCCGGTACCGGCATCAATGGCCGGTTACACCACCTTCGGCTTGGCCGAGGCAGGGGAGACCCGCCTCAGTAACGTGCGCCCGCTGACGGTGGAAAACGGAATGCTTACTTTTACGGTTGATAGTTTGGATGACGATTACGCCATCATCGCGTTTAAGGCCGGTACGCAAAAGATGACCCAGACCAATCCCGGCAATCTTCCCACCGGTCAGTTGCGGATCATTTTGATCGTGCTGTACGTTGTCGGCGGCCTGCTGATCGCCGGTGCGCTGGTGGTCTTCTTCTGGCCGAAGTTAAAACCCCTCCTCACCAAAAAACCTTGAGAAAAAGCATAAAAGATCACAACCACCGTATGTGTAAAAACGGTGGTTGTATTTTTTGCAGAAAACACTTGACTTTTCTGCTTTTTATGGTAGAATAATATTTGCTGTGAGAGCCAACGGGCCTTTAGCTCAGCCGGTTAGAGCAGCGGTCTTATAAGCCGCCGGTCCGGGGTTCAAGTCCCCGAAGGCCCACCAGCTTTCGCTTTGCGAAATACAATCATATAGGGGTATAGCTCAGTTGGTAGAGCAGCGGTCTCCAAAACCGCGTGCCCTGGGTTCGAGTCCTAGTGCCCCTGCCAGAAAAAAGCCATTCGCAAAAGCGAATGGCTTTTTTCAACTAAATCCACCCTTGCGGGTGGGTGAAATATTGCTTTGCAATGTGAAATACGCCTGCAGCGTGTGAAATTCGCCTCGACGGCGAGTGGGTGGATTTAATTTCACTTGATGCGATAGCAT
>JAFQQM010000054.1 GCA_017410585.1 Clostridia bacterium | reverse complement strand
TATTTACCCCGACTATGCTCATACCCCCCGTGTGGAGCTTCCCGAGGAACTTACCGTTACTCTGACCTGGGATCCCGAGGTGGGAATGTGGAAATATGGCAAGGACTATGTTTATTATGACATTTCCTGCGAGCCCCTCACCGCCACCTACACCGTCACCGTAACCGATGACGGCAACGGCACAGCTTCGGCGAATCCTGCTTCCGGCGCAGAGGGCACCGAAGTCTCCCTGACCGCCACCCCGAACGAGGGCTATCAGTTCAAAGAATGGCAGGTCCTCTCCGGTGACGTGATCGTGACCGACGATACGTTTCCCATCGGCACGGAAAATGTGGAGATCAAGGCCGTGTTTGAGGAGGCAGCACCTGTCGTCGACTACAGCCTGTGGATCGGTGGCACACAGGTGACATCCCTCAACGCATCCGACGTGTTCGGCGACGGCAAGGTTTCCTATGATCCCGAATCCAACACCCTGACGCTGAACAATTACAGCTACGAGGGCGAGTATATATGGAGCGATGGTCCTGCTCAAGGTGCAGCCATCCGTTATGAAGACACGGACACACTGAAGCTGGTGCTCCATGGCGAGAGCAGCGTTACCTATTCCGGTAGGGAGCGAGATGCATGTTACGGCCTGTATTCCAAGAAAAGCATCGTTATTTCCGGTGACGGCGCACTGACGGCCACAGCCACCCCAGACTATGGCAGCGGTGTGTATGTGGTGAACGGCGGCATCACAGTTGAAAGCGGCAGCCTGACCGGCACAGCCACGGGCGATATTGCGATCTTTGGCGTATATGCTTTCAGAGGCGACATCACGGTCAAGGGCGGTGCACTGACCGGCACAGCCAGCGACAAAACAAGGGGCATCGGCGTATGCGCAAGCAACAGCAACATCACAGTTGAAAGCGGCAGCCTGACAGGCACGGGGTACTTCTATGGCATCGATGCCGACGCCATTACCGTCAACGGCGGCACAGTCGAAGCCACCGGTGGTTCACAGGCGTTCTGTGTAGAACCCACCATCGCCAAAACCCTTGCGGTTTACGATGCAGAAGATCAGGTCATCGAAGATCCCGTCTGGACGGGTATAGGCGCGCTGACCTATGCGAAGATCGCAGAAAAGCCGTCCTTCTCGGTTTCACTTTCCATCGGTACAGCCTATACCAACACGACGACCGATTTTTACCGCGGCGATAACGGCACCATGTACTGCACCTTCACATTCCCCGACGGCGTTCCGGCAGGCCGGATGCATCTGTATGTGAACGGCGAGAAGAAAAACGCATCCTTTAATGTTACTGCCGACAGCAGCAGTACGACACTCAAGAAGACAAGATCGACTGCTACCAATCTGAAAAACGGTGAAAATGTTGTCAAGTTCGAGTTTGTTCCCACCGGCTCAACCGAATCCTATTTTACTAACGAGATCACGGTTACGGTCTATAAAATCGATGCAGCACGAGTCGCCAAGCATTTGAACGGTGATGTCGATACCACCGTGGATCATGACGGCACGCCCAAGACGGTCCCGATCACCTCGCTCTATGAAGAAGGCGCGAATACGCTCTACCTCGCACCTGAGCAGTATACCATCACCTACTGGCAGGGCGATCAGCAGATCGAAGAGCCGACCCTCCCCGGTGTGTATGATGTCAAGATCACGGTGCCGGAGAATGATCATTATGCACAGATCACCGATCATAAGCTCTGCACCCTGACGATCAAGGGCACAGTTGCTCCTCCCACCCCCGAAGTTCTCTGGGGTGCGTCGGCTGACGCATCCCTCACCGAGGGTACGCTGGCCGAGGCAATCGAAGCGAATGCCGAATACATTCAGCTGCAGAAGGATATCACATCCGACAGCGCACTGACATTCGAGGGCTCCGTCACGGTCGATCTGAACGGCAAGACGCTGACCGCCGCTTCCGACCAAAGCCACGGCGTATCTGCCAACGGAGATCTGACAGTTACCGACACCAGCGACGCGAAAAACGGCAGTCTGAGCGGCTCGCACACCGGCACGGGGGATAAATACGGCGTACATGTCGATGGAAGCATCACCGTTTCGGGCGGCACGCTGCGCGGCACCTCGACCTATACCGGCTTGCGCGCCGAAGGCAGCATCAC
>JAFQQM010000006.1 GCA_017410585.1 Clostridia bacterium | reverse complement strand
TTGTAAACGAAAACCACGCGATAGTCGCGTGGTTCAAAAGAGGTTTACCGATGAACAGAAATCGTAGAGATCAAAGGCAGACGCAGAAAGTGTTTTATGTTATGCCTCCCTCTGACGAGGGAGGTGGATTTTTGCGAAGCAAAAAGACGGAGGGAGAGAAAAGACTACCCCTCAGTCGGCTGTCGCCGACAGCTCCCCTGACAAGGGGAGCCGGCCAAGACTTACCACCCATTTATGGGCGACCGGCAGTTACCATCCGAAATGATATCATGATATCAAGATATAATGATATAATGATATCAAGATATCAAGATATCATTGTGATCAAAAGAGTGCCCGCAGGGCGGGGCTGGCAGCCGTAGGCTGACTGGGGGATACTGCCGCTTGGCGGCAGATCGCCCAACGGGCGATTATCCCTCCACCGCCTAACGGCGGTCCCCCTCCCTCTAGGCGAGGGAGGCTTTTGGGCAGAAGGTTACCGCCCCTACGGATTTTGCGGAAATTGGCGGCTACCGCAAGGCTTCCCCTTGGGGGGAAGCTGTCGAGCGAACGCGAGACTGATGAGGGGACAAACGTTTTAGGAACTAACAATCCCCTCATCCGTCACGGCTACCGCCGTGCCACCTTCCCCCCAGAGGGGAAGGCACAAGGTATTTACAAACTATCGGCGGTTACCTGTCCTCGCCTCCCTCTAGGCGAGGGAGACTTTTTCGGGCGGCAGGTTGCCCCCTACGGTGACCAAACAAAAAACCTCCCCCGAAAATTCGGGGGAGGTTTTGGTGATTTTAGCGGATCTCGATGCCCAGTTTGAATTTCAGGTTGCCGAGGATCTTACTGATAAAGCGGTCGATCTGATCGCCCGCTTCGGCGTTGAAGGCGATGGCAAACGCCATACTCTTTTTGCCTTCGCCGATATGCTCGCTACGGTAGATATCAAACAGACGCACGTCGCAAACAGCGGGGCAAGCCTTGCGGATCTCCGCTTCGATCTGCCCGCAGGTGATCTCCTCGGCGGCGACCAGCGCGAGATCGCGGGAGATGGGCTGTGCGGTCGGGATGGGCTGATAGCGGAATACCGTCGGCGCGTGCGCCATCAGGGCGGCATAGTCGATCTCGCCGACGTAGATGGTCTGACCGGCCTTGTTGTCTTTGGGCAGTTTCAATTCGGCGGCCACGTCGTTGGCGAGTTTGCCGAAGTAACCGATCGCTTCGCCGTCCGCCTCGATATAGGCGGCAATACCCGGATGCAGGAACGGCTTATCGACACAACGGGAGACGGTCAGCGCGATGCCAAACGCCTCGCCGATGGCTTCGACCGAGCCTTTCATAGCGAAGAAATCTTCCTCCTCGCCAAACGCCGCAAAGCCGAGATGCAACCGCTCCTCCGGCAGTTCGGTCACCGGCAGTTGCTTCGGGACGTAGGTGTTGGCGAGTTCAAACAAGCGGCCGGCGTTGTTGCCGCGCTTAATGTTTTCCACCACCACGTTGAGCAACGACGGGATGAGCAACGGACGCATAATGGTCAGGTTGGACGTGATGGGGTTGAGCAGACGAATGACCTTGCGCTCCGGCGCATCCGCGGCAATATGCAACGCGTCGAGGTCGGCGTCGGCGTAAAACGCCAGCGTGGAAGCCTCGTAGAAACCTTCGCTCACCATCGTGCGCTTCATCTTCGCGCGGGTCTTCTGTTCGGCGGTCAGACCGCCGCTGGTGGTGGTCGCCGTTGCCAAGAAGGTCGGCTTGATATGCTCGTAACCGTACTCGCGGATGACTTCCTCGGCGAGATCCGGCTCACCGATCTCGATGTCCTCGCGCCAACGCGGAGCGACCACGTCCAGCCGGTCACCGTCACGCTTGACGGTAAACTGCAGACTATCCAGAATGCGAAGCACCTCTTCGGCCGGCACCTCGATACCGAGGATGGCATTGATGCCGGAAAGGGTGGCGGTGAAACGCTTGCCCTCACGGGGAGCACCGGCGCTCACGTCAAACGCGCTCTTGGTGATCTCACCGATATGCAGTTCTTCGATGAGATGCAGCGCACGGGCCATACCCAATTCGGTGGTGTACTCGGAGATCCCTTTTTCAAAGTGCAGTGAACTGTCGGTCGTTTGGCCGAGGCTGCGGGAGGTCTTGCGGATGCTGTCGCGGGCGAAGTTCGCCGATTCGAACAGCAACTGGGTGGTGGAATCCTTGATCTCGCTGTTGAGACCGCCCATCACGCCCGCCAACGCCACCGGCTTTTCGCCGTCGCAGATGACGAGATTCTGTTCCGAGAGGGTGAACTCCTTTTCATCCAGCGTCACGATCTTTTCGCCGTTTTCGGCACGGCGGACGAGGATCTTGGTAGATTCCAGCGTATCCATATCAAACGCGTGCATCGGCTGACCGATCTCCAACATCACGTAGTTGGTGATATCGACGACGTTGCTGATGCTACGCAGACCGCACAGCGCCAGACGGCGCTTGAGCCAGCGGGGAGAAGCCGCCGGCGTGATGTTGCGGACGTAATGGCCGAGATAACGCGGGCAGAGATCTTTGGCGGTCACTTCCACCGACAGGGTCGGATGGACGTAGTCCGAGACAGTGTAATCGGTTGCCGGCATCTTGAGCGGTTTGCCGAGCACCGCCGCCACTTCGCGGGCGATACCCAACACCGATTGGCAGTCGGGACGGTTGGCGGTGACCGAAATATCGAAGATGTAATCGTTTAAGCCGACCACTTCGCAGATATCCTGACCGGCGACCGTGTCTTCCGGCAGAATGAGGATGCCATTGACCTCCGCACCGTCGATGTAATCGTCGTTGATACCCAGTTCTTCGCCGGAACACAACATACCGTAGGACATCACGCCCATCAACGGTTTGGCCTTGATGTGGATGCCGCCCGGCAGATGGGAATCGTCCAACGCGGCGGGAACGTGCGCGCCGACAAAGATGTTGTCCGCGCCGGTGGAGATCTCGATATCCTTGCCGTACTCACCGCAATCCAGTTTGCACATGGTCAGGTGGGTGCCTTCCTGCTTGACCGCTTCGGTGATGACACCGACCACCACGCGGTCGACACCGGCGGACAGGTCGATCAGTTCTTCCACCTCAAAGCCGCAGGAGAACAAACGGCCTTCTAATTCTTCGGCAGTAACGTCGATATCGACGTATTCTTTCAGCCAACTGAAAGGTACTTTCATCGTTTGTTCCCCCCTTAATCCTTAAACTGTTTCAAGAAACGGACATCGTTTTCAAACAGGTAGCCCATATTGTTGATGCCGTATTTGAGCATGGTGATACGCTCGATACCGATACCGAACGCAAAGCCGGAATACACGTCCGGATCGACCCCGCAGTTTTCCAGCACGTGGCGATGGACCACACCGGCACCCAACACTTCGATCCAGCCGGTGCCTTTACACAGCGGGCAACCCTTGCCGCCGCACTCAAAGCAACTGACGTCCACTTCGACGCTCGGCTCGGTAAACGGGAAGAAACTGGGGCGCAGACGGGTCTTGACGTCGCCCGAGAAGATCGCCTGCACGAACTTGTCCAACATACCTTGCAGGTCGCACAGCGTGATGCCCTTGTCCACCACCAGACCTTCCATCTGGTGGAACATCGGGGAGTGGGTGGCGTCGCTGTCCGAACGGAACACACGACCCGGCACCAACACCTTGATGGGCGGCTGTTTGCCTTCCATCACGCGGATCTGACCGGGGCTGGTATGGGTACGGAGTAAGATCTCGTCGGCTACGTAGAAGGTATCCTGCATATCCCGCGCCGGATGGTTCTTCGGCACGTTCAGCGAGGTAAAGTTGTGGTAATCGTCCTCGATCTCGGGACCTTCGTAGATCTCAAAACCCATACCGGCGAACACGTCCACCATCTGATCTTTGACGATGGTGATAGGGTGCAACCGACCGGCCGGACGGCGGGTGGAGGGCATCGTGATATCCACCGCTTCGCGGGCGTTTTGCGCGGCCAGTTCGATCTGTGCGATCTTGTCGCTCAGATCCTGATACTGCGCTTCTGCCCATTTTTTCGCCTCGTTGATGACCTTGCCGGCCATCGGACGGTCCTCCGCCGAGACGTTACGCAGTTCGCTCATCAGCAGAGAATACGCACCCTTCTTACCGAGATACGCCTGCCAAAAAGCGGCCAACTGCTCTTTGTTTTGTACCGTCGCGACTTCCGCTTCCAGTTGCGCGTTCAGCGCGGCGATCTTTTCCTTTAACATAAGTCAAACACCTCTTTTGCTTTACAGCACATATACGGTATAATTTTATAACAATCTGCGGGGAATGTCAATAAAAAAGCACCGATTTTTCTTGCAAAAAGCGGTTCCTTTATGGTATACTGAACACAGAAACGGGGGGAAGGGAATGAAAGAAGAACTGTCGCGCTCGGCGATGTTGCTGGGCGAGGACGCCGTGGAAGTGCTTTCGAAAGCGCGTGTGGCGGTGTTTGGCATCGGCGGTGTCGGCGGATACGCGGTAGAGGCGTTGGCGCGTGCCGGCATCGGGGGGCTGGATCTGATCGACAACGATACCGTTTCTCTCTCCAATATCAACCGCCAACTGATCGCCACCCACTCGACCGTCGGACAGCCAAAGACCGCCGTGGCGGCGGCGCGCGTGGCGGACATCAACCCCGACTGTACCGTGCGGACGCACGACCTGTTTTTCACCCCCGAAACGCCGTTTGACCTGTCGGTGTACGACTACGTCGTTGACGCCATCGACACGGTCAGCGCGAAACTGGCGCTGGTGGAGCGATGCACCGCCCTCGGCGTGCCGATCATCTGCTCGATGGGGACCGGCAACAAGTTGGATCCCGCGCAGTTTGAGGTGGCGGATATCAGCAAGACTTCGGTCTGTCCGCTGGCCAAAGTGATGCGGGTGGAATTGCGCAAGCGGGGAATCTCGCATCTCAAGGTGGTATACTCACGCGAACAGCCGCAAGGCACGGTGCTGGATCAAAACGGCCGCCGTGCTCCCGGCAGTGTGTCGTTTGTCCCCGGTGCGGCGGGTCTGCTGCTCGCTTCGGAGGTTATCAAGGATCTGGTGAAAGGAATGACCGTATGAATATTCAGGTGAAAAAACTGCGTGAGGGGGCTGTGCTCCCGACCAGAGGTTCGGAAAAGGCGGCCGGTTACGATCTGTATGCTTGTCTTGATCAGCCGGTGGTCATCTACCCGAATACCAACGTGAAGATCGGTACCGGTCTGGCGATTGCGGTGCCGGAGGGCTATTTCGGGGCGGTGTTTGCCCGTAGCGGTCTGGCGGCGAAACAGAACCTGCGCCCCGCCAACTGTGTCGGCGTGTGCGATGCCGACTACCGCGGCGAGTATATGGTGGCACTTCATAACGACGGCAACGAACCGCGCACCGTCAACCCCGGCGACCGGATCGCGCAGTTGGTGGTGATGCCGTTTTTACCGGTGGAATTTAGCGAAGTGGACGAACTGGATGAGACGGCCCGCGGTGCGGGCGGTTTCGGCTCGACCGGCCAATAAGATCAAATAAAAAAAGACCGTGGATCTCTCCACGGTCTTTTTTGTTGTGCTTACTGCTTCTCGTAGACAGAGACCTGCTTGCGGTCTTTGCCCAGACGCTCGAAACGGACAACACCGTCCGCCTTGGCAAACAGGGTGTCATCGGTACCGATGCCCACGTTCTTGCCCGGATGGATGTGGGTGCCGCGCTGGCGAACCAGAATGTTGCCGGCCAGCACGAACTGACCGTCGGCGCGCTTCGCACCAAGGCGCTTGGACTCGGAGTCACGGCCGTTTTTGGTGGAACCCATACCCTTTTTATGAGCGAACAGCTGAATATTGATCTTCAACATAGTTACTTACACCTCCGAATGAATGAGTTGGATTTGTTTGGGATAATCTTGGCCGAGCGAATCGAGATGGAGCAGAAATCCTTGCAGGATATCGCTGCATCGCGCCGCTTCGGCGGCTGACAGCACCAGACGCATCGCGCCGTTTTCGTCTACCGTCAGTTCCGGCTTGGCGCCGATCACTTCGGTGATGGTGTTGGCTGTCAGGTAGGCAGCAGAGGAGACCGCCGCACAGACGATGTCGCACCCCGCGACGCCGCCGCAATGGCCCTCCAATGCGAATCCGCACAGAGTGTTTCCTCTATGCAGGAAGGTTGCCTTCATAGGAATTATTCCGCGGCTTCAGCGGCCTCTTCGGTTGCCTTCGCCTTGCGCGGAGCACGCTGGTTGATCTTGTTGATCTGCACCTTCGTGTACGGCTGACGATGACCCATGGCGCGCTTGCTGCCTTTCTTCGGGCGGTACGTAAACACGTTGATCTTCTTGCCCTTGCCGGTCTTCAGCACAGTGGCTTCGACACTCGCGTTTTTGACGTACGGAGCGCCGACTTTGAGTTCCTTGTCGTTGTTGAGGGCGACAACTTTGTCGAACAGCACGACGGACTCGTCTGCGGCATCCAGTTTCTCGATGTACAGAACGTCGCCGTCCGTCACCTTGTACTGCTTGCCGCCGGTTTCGATAATGGCGTACATAGTAGGATCCTACCTTTTCTTAAGACTCGCTGTCCCCAAGGTGGCGCAACAGGGCGCACTTATACCCGGAACATGCGGCAAAGCCTATTTTATCATACCGTTTCCCACTTGTCAACACCTTTTTTATAAATAAAAAGAACGGGGAGATCGGATAAAAAATCCCCGACCAAGGACGATGTGCCCTTGGGCGATGTGCCATAGGGATTAAACCGGTTTTGCGAGAATCCTTTTCCTCGCAATCTTGCCATAAGCCTTGAAATACGCCAGTATTCCTGCGTCTTACGGCTTCATTGCAAGAAAAAGTCTTGACTCGCAAAACTGCAAAGCATTCAAAAATGTGAGATTTTTGAATCGGAAACAAAGAAAAAAAGTTGGTAATGCTGACGCATTACCAACTTTTTTGATGCCGTTATACGACAAAAATCACCATTTTTGAACGATTCATCCCTATGACGCATCGCCCTTGGTCGGGGAGAATAGGGATCTTATTTCAGGAATTCCTTCGGGTCGCACATTTTGATCGTGCGGTCGACCAGTTCGACCGTCTTGGCGATCTCTTTTTCCTTCTTTTCCAGCATTTCGGTGAATTCCTTCTCCTTCATATAGGAGAGGACGCTGTCGACGCTTTCCTCATAGTACTTATCCGCCGACTCGTAGCCGCCGGTGATGCCCTCCACCTTCGGCTGGTGGCTGTAACGGATCACAAACGCCAGCACTTTGGTCTTGTCGCTCGGCTTGTACTCGACGATGGTCGGCTCGCTGACGCCGTCGACCAGATTCATACCCTGCAGCGCTTTGACCAGATCCGCATTGGCAGACTCGGCGGTAGCGACCAGCGAGGTGTAGGACGGGGAAGGAGCCACTTCCTTCGGCTCTTCTTCTTTCTTGTCGTCCTCTTCCTTCTTATCGTCGCTGTCAGCGGCGGTGGTGCCGGTGGTGGTCGTGGTCGTCGTGGTGGTCGTAGTCGTAGTCGTAGTCGTGGTCGTCGTGGTCGTGGTGCCGGTACCGGAAGTGGTGGACTGGTTCTTCTTGTCCTCCTCTTCCTTCTTCTTGGCATCTTCCTTGGCCTTCTCGTCCGCCTGGAACTTGGTGTAGATCTCCTCTACCGTTTTGCCGTCCTTGTACATCTCGATGTACGAGTTCATCTGCTTCTTCAGTTTATCGACTTCTTCCTTCGGCAGATCCTTGCCGTCCTTGTCCACGATGCTGACGTTGAAGGTACGGTACAGCAGGAAATTCTTGTTGAAGTAATCGCGGCGGTCGGTCTCGTTGACGTAGTATTTGGCACCCTCGTTTTTGTAGAGACCGTTAAACAGCGAATTGAACTCGTAACTGCCGGCCATCATCTTGGTGTAACTTTCCAGATTAAAGCCCAGCCCGATGGTGTCGTCCTCGGTCATCCCTTTCAGCGACTCGGTCAGTTCTTTCTGATCCTCTTCCGACAGGGTGATCTGGTATTCCTTCACCAGCGCCTTGATCGCCTGTTGCTGCACGATGGCATCTTTGGTCATCTGCTTGATGTAATCGGCCATCGGCATCTTAATGGCGGTATCGCCCTCGCCGTAGGTCATTTCCATCCCCCAGAACTGATCCGCCGATACGTTCATCCCGTACATCTGATAGTAGTAGGCATAGTTGTAATACTGGGAATAGAACTGGTTGTACAGGTTGGCGAGATATTCACCCGTCGAGACCTCATAACCGTTGACGGTCATCGCGTTTTTCGGGGTGGAGCAACCGACCGCACAGGTCAGCAGCATCACGACCGCCAACAGCACAGCCAGCACGCGAGTTAAAGACTTCATACTTTTGTTCCTCCTAAAAAAGAAAAAGTTACATACGCATCTATTATAGCGGACTTCGTCGCATTTGTAAACCTTAATTTGAAAATTTCACCGAAAATCCGTAAACTTCTTGACAAATACCCCCGTCTTGCGTATACTACAAAATGCAACTCGGTTGCATTTTATGGAAAATAAGGAGTTATTATGTGGGAAATTCTTTGGCACAGCCTCTCGCACGCGTTGCTTGACGGGTTAAAACTGTTGCCGTTTTTGTTTCTGACCTACCTGCTGATGGAGATTTTGGAGAAGAAAGCGGGCGAAAAAGCCGAGTCGGCCGTTCGCCGTGCCGGTAAATGGGGGCCGCTGTGGGGCGGTCTGCTCGGTGCGGTGCCGCAATGTGGGTTTTCGGCGGCCGCTTCCAGTTTGTATGCGGGGCGGGTGCTGACGGTCGGCACGTTGTTTGCGGTGTTCTTGGCCACTTCGGACGAGATGGTGCCGATCATGCTGTCCGGCGTGGCCAGCGGTCAGACCGATCTGACGGTGATGGTCAAGATCCTTGGCGCCAAGGTGCTGATGGGTATGGTATCCGGCTTTATCGTGGATGCGGTCGTGAGCGGTCTGCTTCGCCGCAAGCCGTCGATGGATATCCATCTCATCTGCGAGCAGGAGCATTGTGACTGCGAAAGCGGCGTGTGGAGATCGGCGTTGTTGCATACGGTCAAGATCTTCGCGTATCTGGTGGTGTTCACCTTCATCATCAATCTTGGGGTCGAACTGATCGGGGAGGAGACGGTCGCCGGTTGGTTTAACAGCCTGCCGGTGGTGGGCGTGCTGGTGTCGGCGCTCATCGGAATGATCCCCAACTGCGCCTCGTCGGTGCTGGTGACCCAATTGTACCTCGATGGCATTCTGTCCACCGGCGCGATGCTGGCGGGTCTGTTGACCGGCGCGGGCGTCGGCTTGCTGGTGCTGTTCCGTTTAAACCGCCGGTTAAAGGAAAATCTCCTGATCACCGGTGTGCTGTACGGCTTCGGCGTGCTGTGGGGCGTGCTGTTTGAACTGCTGGGGGTGGCGTTTTGAAGAAAGCGAGTTATACCACCTCGGCGCGCACGCAGTTGCTGACCCTGCTACAGCAAAATGCCGAACGGACGGTGACCGCCGCCGAACTGGCCGCGGCGGTGGATGCGAATAAGACCACCGTCTACCGCAACCTCGACCGCTTGGCGGAGGAGGGGGTCGTGATGTGCTACGGCGACCGTACCTATCAGTACGTCGGGGAACAACCCGATTGTCACGGTCACCTGCACCTCAAATGCGCCGTCTGCGGGCGGGTGTACCACCTCGATTGCGGGTTTATGGATGAGATTCGCCGCCACATCGCCGGAGCGCATCACTTCGCCTTGCAATGCGAGGGCTCGGTGCTCTACGGCCGTTGCGAAAACTGTCAATAAAGAAGTCCGCATCGTCAAGCGATGCGGACTTCTTTTAGTTTTTGGGGGTGTGGAAAATGGAACCGGCGGCCTGCACTGTGAAGAAATATTCCTTGTTGCGGGTGCCGACGAAATAGGTGGTATTGACCAGCGACACGTGCGCCTTCACCGTTTTGATGAGGTTGCCGTCCTTGCCGATCAGATCGACGCACGGTTGCGGATACGGATCCTCGTCCCGATAGGCAAGGTACATCCGCGCCGAGTTACCGTCCTCAAAGGTGGCGGAAAAGCCGGTGGCGGCTTTTTCGATCCAGCGGCTGTATGCGCCGGCTTCCTGCTTGGGAATGTAGTACAGGCGGTTGTACACCTGCATATCCTCGGCGGGGACGGTGGTGACTTGATAAAATCGTTCCATACTTCTCATCCTTTACTGAAATCCAACAGTTCCAGACCGTTGTTGTGCTGTTGCGCCCACGCGATGTTCCACTCGCCGGAGAACAACAGCAACTTGTTGCCGCGCATATCCTGCACACGGCGGGTATCGCTGGTGAGGTCGAGGGTCTTCGGGTCGAGCGTCTGGTCGGCCAGCCAACGGGCAAATTCGTAGGTCAGCGGCTCCATCACGACCTCGACGTTGTATTCGTTCTTGAGGCGGTAATCCAGCACCTCAAACTGCAGTTCGCCCACCACGCCGACGATGACCTCTTCCATACCGCCGTCTAAATCGCGGAAGATCTGGATCGCGCCTTCCTGCGCGATCTGGGTGATGCCCTTGACAAACTGCTTGCGCTTCATGGTATCCTTCTGCCGCACCTTGCGGAAATGTTCCGGCTCGAAGGTGGGAATGCCCTCAAACTGCACCTTTTTGGAAGGGGCGCAGAGGGTGTCACCGATGGAGAACAGACCCGGATCGAACACACCGATGATATCGCCGGCGTACGCTTCCTCGATCACTTCGCGGCTTTCCGCCATCAACTGTTGCGGCTGGGACAAACGCATTTTCTTCTGCCCCTGCACGTGGTATACTTCCTTGTCCGCCTCAAATTTACCCGAGCAGATACGCATAAACGCGATACGGTCGCGGTGCGCTTTGTTCATATTCGCCTGAATTTTGAACACAAACGCCGAGAAGGCGGGGTCAAACGGATCAATATCGCTGTCGGCGGTATGTCGAGCCAGCGGCGGCGGGGTCATGGAGAGGAAATCCCGCAAAAACGGCTCTACGCCGAAGTTGGTGAGTGCCGAGCCGAAGAACACCGGTGTCAGTTCACCGCGTTGCACCGCGTCGAGATCAAACTCACTGCCGGCACCGTCGAGCAGTTCCATATCTTCCGCCAGTTTTTCGTGCTGTGCGGGGGAGAGCAGTCCGTCTTCTTCCAACGTGGCGTACTGTGCCGCCGCCTCGAACTTGCCGGCGGTGGTCTCACTGGTGCCGGTAAACACGGCGATGCGCTCGGTGGTACGCTCGTACACGCCCTTGAAATCTTTGCCCGAGCCGATCGGCCAGTTGACCGCATAGGTCTGGATGCCGAGGACGTTTTCGATCTCCTCCAGTAGATCCAACGGATCGCGGGAGTCGCGGTCCATCTTGTTGATAAAGGTGAAGATGGGAATATGCCGCATCACGCACACCTTAAACAGTTTTTTGGTCTGTCGCTCAACGCCCTTGGACGCGTCGATGACCATCACGGCGGAATCGGCCGCCATCAGCGTGCGGTAAGTATCCTCCGAGAAATCTTGGTGACCGGGGGTATCCAAAATGTTGATGCAAAAACCGTCGTATTCAAACTGCATCACCGACGAGGTGACCGAGATACCGCGTTGTTTTTCGATCTCCATCCAGTCGGAGACCGCGTGGCGCATATTGCGCTTGCCCTTGACCATACCCGCCGTGGCGATCGCACCGCCGTACAGCAGGAATTTTTCGGTGAGGGTGGTCTTACCGGCGTCGGGGTGGGAGATGATCGCAAAGGTGCGGCGCCGTTTGATTTGTTGTTCGAGATCGGACATAGTTTGCCTCCGTCAATATAATTCCACCCTATATTATATAATAAATCCCCCTGCAATGCAAGGGGGATTTTGCGGTATAAAGAAAGTCGGTTGCGGCAACGGCCACAACCAACTTTTCATTATTCGCCGTTGGCGTAATGTGTCGTTAATACTTTCCAAGTGCCAATCACACCAGGGACATGCGTATTCGGCTCACGGGTAATATATACGTGAAATTTTCTACCGCTCAAGCAGTCGTATTCCAGTATAAAAAAGCCTGATCCTACCTGCCGATTCGGTCTACCGATTCGGCGAACAACTTGCTCATAGGACAGCCCATCGTGCACCCGCCAAATGCGAGAATCCAGCAAAATATTGTGTTCGTTGTAAAACTGCTTCGTATGGAAGATATCATCCGAGGCATAATACTTCGGGAGAAAGTACCACAGCAGTGTCGAACAGATCAATGCCACAGCAACCACGACCGAGATGATCACAATTGCTGTTTTGCTCATTCTCTTTTTCACCATAACCTTTTCTTCGGTCATTCCTGCCTCCCCTTTTAATTATTCATACTGATTAAGGTAACGCTATCGACTCTCCACGGGCCGTAGGCCTGCGTCTCGGAATCCAGATCGCAGATCAGATAGACGCGAAATAGTTTACCGCTCAAGCAGGTGTATTCCATAATAAAATTGCCTGATCCTACCTGTCGATTCGGTCTACCGATTCGGCGAACAACTTGCTCATAGGACATTCCCTCCCGGATGCGACCGACAGACCAATCAAGAACTAGATTATTCTCATTAAACCACCGTCCATCGTTATAGGCGTCATTCGAAGAATAGTATTTCGGGAGAAAGTACCACAGCAGTGTCGAACAGATCAATGCCACAGCAACCACGACCGAGACAATCACGATCGCTGTTTTGCTTATTCTCTTTTTCACCACAACCATTTTTTCGGTCATTTTGTCATCACCTCATATTCTCGGTCGTTATGTAAAAGCCCAATTTGCTCTACAATGCCATTTCGGCTTCTTTTCTCTCTATAATTTCCGGTAGCACAAGTGGATTGGTTCATGCAGTATCGCTTTCGGTGGCGTTAACCGGAATAATCTCCAAGAATGAAACACTAAATAAACATACGGTTATTAATAAGGCGAGTATTTTTTAATAATGATTACTCCTTACGAACGGTGTTACAAAACAAAACACATAGCCCTTATAGACTATGTGTTTTCTAAAGTAATTTTAACACCCGCTTTTCTTCGGGAGAAACAGAATCGGGGTGCCCATTCGTGAAACCACATAGCCATTTATATCTTGTATAAATGATCACCATGGGACAGCACTCCTTTTTATTTTAATATAACACAATAATTAACAATTGTCAACAAGAAGATGGTTGTTTCCTTTTCCTTGCGACCACCTATTTCGGTTTCAGCAATGCAAAAATCCCCCTGCAATGCAAGGGGGATTTTGTTTGTAAACGAAAACCACGCGATAGTCGCGTGATTCAAAAGAGCTTTAGCGATGAACAGAAATCGTAGAGATCAAAGGCAGACGCAGAAAGTGTTTTATGTTATGCCTCCCTCTGACGAGGGAGGTGGATTTTTGCGAAGCAAAAAGACGGAGGGAGAGAAAACGAAAGACTACCCCTCAGTCGG
>JAFQQM010000053.1 GCA_017410585.1 Clostridia bacterium | reverse complement strand
GATCAACGAATTCCGCGGTACCACCGACCGTCTGGTGATCCCGAGCGAGATCAACAACCTGCCGGTGATCGCGATCGCGAACTACGCCTGCAGTTATAACGATACGCTGGTGTCGGTGGAGATTCCGGATACGGTGAAGACTATCTCCGGCTACGCGTTCCGTAATTGCCCGAATCTGCAGTCTATCAAACTGCCGGCGGATCTGGAGATCATCAATCGCTATATGTTCTACGAGTGCACCAGCCTGACCGCGATCGAGATTCCGGCCAACGTGAAGGTCATCGACGAGTATGCGTTCGCCCGTAGCGGTCTGACCTCTCTGGTGTTGCCGGAGGGCGTGGAAGCGGTCAATGCGTTTGCTTTCTTCCGCTGTGTCTCGATGACCGAAGCGTCGTTGCCGTCCACGCTTACGAGCGTTGGCGAGTATGCCTTCTTCGGTTGCGATCTGCTGGAAACGGTCACCTATAACGGCTCGACCGCAGATTTCGCCGCGATCGCCGTTGCGGATAACAACAAACCGCTGGCAAACGTGGAATGCCTCGGCGGTGATCAGGATCCCGTGGATATTCCGAAGGATCCGGATAACAGCGAAACCGAGATCATCCATTAATCGTTCTTAATAAAAAGCGGCTACGTGGTGAATTCACCGCGTAGCCGCTTTTTTATTTCGCGGGTTGCGATCTATACCGCGTAAGAAATTTTCAAAACATCTTGACAAGTAAACTTGGCGTTGTTATACTGGAATTGCAAAGTAAACTTGGCAAAGGAGAACGTTTATGGATCGTGAAGAAATTTTGCAGAAAAGCCGGCAGGAAAACGCCGGTAAAATGGATGAATGTGAAAAGACGGCCTTTGGTCTGGCTTCCCGTGTCGGTATGCTGGTCGGTGGTCTGCTGTGCGTAGTGTTGGTACTGATCGGTGAATTTGTCTTGCACCGTCCGGAACTCTCGTTGGTCGGTTGGCTGGTGTATTTTGCGATGCAGGGAACCAGCAATCTGGTGCTGTACAGCCAATTGAAAACGCGTTTCAGACTGATTTACGGTATTGTGGAACTCCTGTTTGCGGTCGCGTTTGCGGTTATGATTGTGTTGAAGGTGGCTTAAGCGATGAACGATAGTTTGATACTCAAAAACAATCTAAAGTCAGCCCGTACCGAAAAGGGACTGTCACAACAGCAATTGGCCGATTTGGTCGGTGTGTCCCGCAATACCATCAGTTCGATTGAAACGGGACAATTCAACCCCACCGCCAAACTGGCGCTGATCCTCTGCGTTGCGCTGGATAAATCGTTTGAAGAACTGTTTTATTTCTAAAAGTATCCCGATAGCAAAAAACAGCCACCGTCTGCGGACGATGGCTGTTTTTGTTTTGCACTTTTAATTCGTACTGACGATCTCAAAGAAGGTCTCGTTTTTGAGCGCTTCCAACATAATGGTCGCGCTGTTGACGTTGGTGGCCAACGGAATGCGCTGTACGTCGCCAAGCCGTAACAAAGCCGATACGTCCGGCTCATGCGGCTGTGCGGTCAACGGATCACGCAGGAACACGATGAGATCCAACTCACCGTTAGCGAGCATCGCGCCGATCTGCTGATCGCCGCCTTTGGGTCCGCTTTTCATTCGTGTGATCTTGAGGCCGGTCTCGCCCATAATGAGCGTGCCGGTCGTGCCGGTGGCATACAACTCGTACTTAGCCAGTACGTCTTTGTATTTTTTGGCCAGTTCAATGATTTCATTCTTCTTTTTGTCGTGTGCAATCAATGCGATCTTCATTTTTTCTTCCTTTTCTTATGTATTCAGAAAAGACCGCTTTTCGGTCTTATCTCACTCCCACTCGCTCCCGAAAAAGATAACCTAAACAATTTTGTATAGGCGGTTTGGCTCGTGGTATCTCATACATCTGTATTATCCATATAGTATGGACTATCAGATTTTTTGTTGCCATAGTGTTGCCACGCTGACAAAGGTATTATACACTAATTACTCCAATATTTCAAGTTTTTTTGAAAAAGCGGCAAAGAATTATCAACCTCTTTGCCGCTTTGTTAACCGTAAATAATATTTGTGTTTCATTTAACTGAACCAGCTAACTTATTTTATATCACTCTTAAAAAACTTCTTCATGTACAACAAAAGAAGTACACCTAAAATCGGGAAAATAGCTGCGATCAGCATACCGACCTTAAATCCTACCTGCTCCGGAGCCAAAGATAAACTGTTCCCAAAAGTCTGTGCCCATTCAGTAGCGGAAATTTTATCAACGATAATTCCCATTGTCTGAGGTGCAAATGAAGCGCCGAAGTCGCCACCTGCCGCCATCAAAGCATAAGCAGATACACCGACAGCAGGAATTTTTTCTTCCATAAGAATCAAAGTTCCTGGCCACAGCATTGATGTGCAAATACCAGTCAAAACACAGCCGACGAGAGAAAGAACTGCATTGGATGAGAATCCAACCAAAACATAGCAGGCAATAGCACCGAGCATACTCATCATCAGGACACGGGAGATGTTTTTACCAAACTTTGCATAAGCGCTTCTTGTAAGAGCAAGGAGTACTGCGAATAAGCACATACCGAAAAGGTCTCCCCACATTTTAGGAATGTGAAGTGCATTTTCCGTATAAACGGAAATCCAGTTTGACATGGTGTTCTCGGCACAGGCACCGAGGAAAATACACGCCATGCAGAGGAAGATCCCCTTTGTTCTGTATGTGGATTTAATAGCTTTTTCTTCATTGTGGTCAACGTTCATATTCGGCAGTTTTGAGGTGAACAGCAGAATAGAAGCAATGACAGGGAGAGCCGCCCAGAAAAATGTCAGATACATCCAATACTCATTTCCAAGAAATTTAAGAAACAAGGTGCTAATCAGTACAACACCTACCAGACCGTACCCATAAAGAGAATGAAGAATACTCATATCCTTGTCGGGCGTTTCGGAGGGCAGTGCTGCAACGGTGGGGCTGATCAATACTTCGCCAAGCCCGGCAGCAACTGAGAAGAGAACCGTTCCAATAATAAGACCGGCATACGCATACTGAGGAAACAGTGTAGGGATCAGAGCATAAATGCACAAACCCGATGCGGTTACAAGTGGCATAATCCGGATTGTCTTGTGAATATTAAAATGCTTGCTGAAAAAACTGAAAATCAAGTCAATTCCGAGTTGAGTACAGAAATTAACAAGAACCAGTGTTCCAAGCAAAGTATATGATATGCCATAGAGTTCTCTGAATGTTGCAAATAATAACGGCGGCAAGCTGAATACCGATGACATTGCAAGATATGTAAAATAACAGGTAAATTTGGTTTTTTTATATTTGAGTTTTTCCATAATTCCTCTCCTCATTATTGACTTGTAATCCTATCTAATATATAATTATAATATCGATAATTTTATTTTTCTATGATAATTGTTTTTTATTTTTGGTAGTTTAGTGTCAATATAAGGAGAGACCGCTATGACTGAAGTTCAATTTTCCTTCAACGATACGATGAGAGAATTATTTGAATATACTGATCCTACATTCCCTTTAGTTGTATGGACGGGTAATTTTCGCAACTTCATTAATAAGAGTTTGGCATATCACTGGCATAATGAATTTGAGTATTGTGTTGTTTTATCCGGAATTGTAGGGTTCACAATCGAAGGGCACTATGTAGAAGCCAAACAAGGCGAAGCAATATTTGTTAATGCCAATGCCCTTCATTTTGCCACACAGGTTAGCCAAAATAACGCCAAAGTGTATACAGTTAGTTTTTTGCCTACTATATTTGCAAACGCTGAAGGAAATACAATTTATCGAAGGTTTTTTCTTCCGGTGTTACAGTCTCCTGTTAAGAGTTTTCTAATAACGGATTCTCAAAAAAACAGCAAAGATATTTTGAAGTATTTAACAAAAATATTCATAGAACATAGCAAACAAAATTATGATTATGAACTAAAATGTATTGACTATATTAGCAATATTTGGCGCTCGACTTTGGCATATCTTCAAGAAAACAAGGATACGCTTTCATTACAAAATATAGATCAGGAAGATGAGAGAAAGGCAAAAATTATACTAAATTATATTCACAATCATTATAATGAAGATATAAAAATTGATGAGATTGCTAAGTATGCCAAAGCAAGCCGAAGTGGATGCTTTCGTTGTTTTCGCCAATACACAAGCAAAACTCCTATTGAGTATTTAACTGAATATCGTTTATCACGAGCTATACATTTAATGGTACAAACCGACAAATCAATGACACAAATTGCCTCAGAGTGTGGATTTTCTGATTCAAGTTACTTTGGAAAAATATTTTTACGAAAGTATAAAATGACACCACTTCAATATAAAAAATGGATGCGTTCCGAAGCAATAGATAATCCATTCAATCAATTTGCGTTTTGAATTGTTTTTGTAAAAGCTACAAATAAAAAATTAGCGGCAGAGAGGTGTTAATCTCCCTGCCGCCGTGCTTCGGTTAGTTATAAATTATATCGTGGTTTACGATTTCTGCGGCTCGGTTATGGATGATCATTGTACACGAAATCATAATGATAATAAAAAAGTAGCAGACAATGACCATTGTCTGCTACTATAGATAAACCGTCTTAGGTTGGTATTACTCCCATTCGCTTAAATTAGCATTATAATGAGTGAATTTAGGTCTTTTTGCGCGGTTTTTCGGGGGATTTGACCGCCTTTTTCCGCTTCATCTATGGAGTCTACGAAAAAACGGTATCAAAATGGTATCGTCGATACCATCCGCCTTCTGCCTCTCACTTAGCGTAAATCCTTTTCTGTGAATTATGCGCAAAGTTCTTATTTTACCAGTCTATATTCAACGGTAAATGCCTCTTCCTCGGCAGGCTGAAGACGAAGTAGCGTGGCATCGCCTGCCTCCAGGTGAAGCGAAAGCATATTGGTACAATCGTTTTTAACGTATTGCAGACCGTCGTTACGGCATACTTCATAAATACGGTAGCATTTGTTGAGTTTCAGCGTAACGGTCTTATCGGAAAGATAGTCACGGTTGAGTACCATCATATAGCGATTGCCATAGGAATCGCCAAACTCACCGACAGAAGTGCGATAGGGAAGCTTACCCTGAAGAAATGTGCTGTCAGAGAGTGGCTCGGCGTATTGCTTCATCGGCTCAAAGTCCGGAAGGCAGGCATCGTCGTGGAACACGTGCTTACATTCAAGAGCCATCAGCGTATCACCAAGTGCTTTGAATTCTGCGTTTACCTGTTTTTGTGGTTCGAAAAAGGGTAGACGATTTCCGTCATCATCGACGATGGCATTGGTTGCGCAGTAGTGCTGGAGCGCTTTTGCCCCGTGCATCGCTCCCGCGTACATCGACAGACGGATCATCGGGAAGGTAAAGAGGGGCACTTTATGTAAATTCACACCCTGGTAATAAAACCAAAAAGGCATTTTACGCGAGTCAGCGATGCGCTTAACTGCGGCAAGATCGCACCACATCGGCGAGTTGTCGAGCTGAGCCTCCTCGTTTTGCTCGGGAGTGCCTATCGGATAATAGTCAAAAGAGAGAACAGGTGGATCAATAATATCGGCAAAGCGCTCGACGTAGGCGGGGAAAGCGTTATCATCCCAGTGAAAATAGGGATTGTAGCTGGGATTGGCAACCGTAAACGGCAAAGCCGACGCATCCTCGTTCTCGCAGTCATCGGTCAGCTTGCGGCAGATCTTAAACTGCTCCTCAAAAAAGGGCTCATCCCAAACGTAATAGCCGACAACAGAATTCCATTTTCTTTTTTCTGCAATTACCTTGCGAATGTCAGTCTCGCCTCTGAAGGAACTTTCTTTCCACGAGCCTCTTTCGACCATACTTTGATACATATTCGAGTAATATGGACCATGGTTTCCGCCTATCGGATCTCTGTCCCAGGCACCGCCAAAGCGGCTCATATTCTGGTAGATGAGGCTGAGACCGAATTGCTCGCAAAGCTGAACTGCGGCATCTGCCTGCTCGTCCGATGCCCAACCGAGTTCAACGGTATCGAAGCCAACGTCAGCACAGGCCTTGATGTGCTTGCGCATATTGTTTCCGTGCGCCTTGAACTGAGAAAGTATGAAATGATCCTGTGTCCATTTGCGGTGCGGGTTTCCGATCGGATAACGGTTCAAAATTTTATGTTTCATGCCAAATTCCCCTATGCTTTTATGATCTGCAGGGCAATCTGCAAAAAGTGGCTTGGAATAAGGCTTCCAATCCACTTATAAGCCTTACTCAATTATTCCCACTCAATAGTTCCCACGGGTTTTTTCGTAAGGTCGTAGAGGACGCGGTTGATGCCGTCCACCTCGGCGGTGATGCGGTCGGAGATGCGGTGAAGCACCGCATACGGGATCTCCTCAATGGTGGCGCTCATCGCGTCGGTGGTGTTCACCGCACGGATGATAGCCGGCCAACCCTCGTAACGTTTGCCGTCGCGAACGCCGACGCTCTTCATATCCGGCACGGCAATGAAATACTGCCACACCTTCTCCGCCAAGCCGCAGTTATCGAATTCTTCCCGCAGGATAGCATCCGCCTCGCGCAGTGCATGCAGACGGTCGCGGGTGATCGCGCCTAAGCACCGCACGCCGAGACCCGGACCGGGGAACGGCTGACGGTAGACCATCGTATGGGGGAGGCCCAACGCTTCGCCAACCACACGAACTTCGTCTTTGTACAGCAGTTTGACCGGCTCGACCAGTTCAAACTGCATCTCTTCCGGCAGACCGCCGACGTTGTGATGCGCCTTGACGCCGTCACTTTCCAAAATATCGGGATAAATGGTACCTTGTGCGAGGAATTCGATGCCTTCCAGTTTGCGGGCTTCCTCGTCAAACACCTTGATAAATTCGTTGCCGATGATCTTGCGCTTCTTTTCCGGCTCGGCTACGCCGGCGAGCAGATCGAGAAACCGGTCGGTCGCGTCAATGTAGATGAGATTGGCGTCCAATTCCTTGCCGAACACCTCGATCACTTGTTCGCTTTCGCCTTTGCGCATCAATCCGTGATTGACGTGCACGCACACCAACTGCTTGCCGATGGCTTTGATAAGCAACGCCGCCACCACCGACGAATCTACGCCGCCGGACAGCGCCAACAGCACCTTTTTGTTACCGACCTGCTGTCGGATCGCGCCGATTTGTTCCTCAATAAACGCCTTCGCCAGTTCGGCGGTGGTGATACGCTCCATATTGTCAGGACGTTTGATGATCTCCATAGTATAACCCTCCGCCTTTTAGTTCGTGTAGTTGTCGAAATATCCTTGCACCAGCACCACCGGCGTGCCTTTGTCACCGGAACCGCTGGTCAGATCGCACAGCGAACCGATGAGATCGGTCAACTGCCGCGGGGTGGTGCCTTGAGCCGCCATATTGCCCACCAGATCGCCATCCTTTTTGCGGATGCTGGCAGAAATCGCCTCTTTTAAGGCCTCGCCGGAGAGATCTTTGAAATCGTTGTCGGCGAGATACTTGAGTTTCAGTTCGTTCGGCGTGCCGATCAGACCGTCGGTAAAAGCAGGGGAGACCACCGGATCGGCCAACTCCCAGATCTTGCCTTTCGGGTCTTTGAAGGCGCCGTCGCCGTAGACCATCACTTCGACGTGCTTGCCGGTCGCTTCCAGAATACGTTGCTGAATATCCAGCACCAACTCCTGACATTCCCGCGGAAACAACTTGATGGTGGTTTCGGTCGACTTGTTGGAGCCGAGCAGACCGTACAGTTCGTTGCAACCACTGCCGTTTACCGGCTCGTTGAGGATATCATCCAACCCGCAGACCACCTTGGCGCCGGCCGCCTTGAGCAACCGCTTGGTACGCGCACGGGTGTGGATGTCGCAGGTGAGGATGTGATCCGCATAATCGAGGATCGCTTTGGGCTGGTTGGCGAAAATGACCTCCACTTCCGCACCCGCCTCGCGGATGAGATCGGCGTAATACTGGACGTAGTCTACGCCGGTGAATTCCAGTTTTTGTACGCCGAATACCTCGCGGTAACGGGCAAGCGACAGCACGTCCGAATACGGGTTGATGCCTGCCTCGTCAATGAGATCGTAGGTTGCCAGCGAGTTTCCCACCTCGTCGGACGGATAACTGAGCATCAGCACGATCTTTTTGCAACCCTTGGCAATACCGCGCAGGCATACCGCAAATCGGTTACGCGAGAGGATGGGGAAGATGACGCCGACGGTGTCGCCGCCCAGTTTGGCTTTGACGTCTTCGGCGATGGCGTCGACGGAGGCGTAGTTGCCTTGCGCGCGAGCCACGATGGATTCGGTGATGGAGATGACGTCGCGGTCACGCAGCGAAAATCCTTCGCTGTCGGCGGCCGCCAGCACACTGTCTGCCACAATGGCGGCAAGGTCATCCCCTTCGCGGATGATGGGGCAGCGGATACCGCGGGATACGGTACCGACCAAACGGATGTTTTCGGACATAATAGTCTTCCTTTCTTTTGCAGACGGTCCGGTGGTTACCCACCGAAAAAAGCCACCGCAGAGGTTGCGGTGGCTTAAACGTTACAGATCTTGATTACCGCGGTTGCCGCGGCCACGGGAAAAGCCACCATATCTCCCGTCGTGCGATCGCTTGAGATCGGATATCTTCTCGTCGCTGGTCGCTTTAAACTTGCTCATCATATCTTCGAAATCCGAACTGGCGTTCTTGGTTGGACGCCATTCGAAATCGCCCGGTCGGTGGGAGACCGGGGCCGGTTGCCGCGGTTGACGGCGGGCAGGCGCTTCGGCGGCTTTCTTGATGGAAAGGGCGATCTTGCCGTCCGGTGCGATGTTAATGACCTTGACCTTGACGGTCTGGCCTTCGGTAAGGAACTCGCGAATTTCCCGAACATAGGTGGATGCGACTTCCGAAATGTGCACCATACCGGTGGCGTTTTCCGGAAGTTCCACGAACGCGCCGAAATTGGTGATGCTTGTGACTTTGCCTTCTACGATGGAACCGACTTCGAATTGCATAGTTTACTGTTTTCCTCCTGATGCCTGTGTGAACCGTATTTGCCAAAACATCGCTTACGCGATGATTTAGTTGCTTTCCTTGTAGACGCCGTCGCCGCTGTTGATGTAACCGCTGTCGTGTGCGGCATCTCCCAGCAAGCCGTCGGGATCGTCCAAGTCTTCCTGCATACCTTGGTTATCGGCACCGATCTGGTCTTTCTGGAACTGGATATCCGCGAGTGTCTGTTCCTTAGCGCGGATCTCCATTCCCAACTGCACCAGTACGACGACCGCGTACAGCGCGAACACGATCAGGGCGATGCGCAGGAATATGCTTTTTTTCTTCTTCGGTTGCTGCCGGTAACTGCTGGCGGCCATGCTCATCGCCCTCCTTTCTGTGTCGTTTGCCTTTTTGGGCATATCGCGCACAATAATCTAATTTATTATACAACGATGCATGAATGGAATGCAAGAACTTTTTCAAAAAAATCCCCAATTTTTTGAAGGGAATGGTTGCTTTGCTGTACACTTTCTGTCCAAATCGGTGTATTGGTTGCCAACACCGTGCGATCCATCGCCAAAACCGGCAAACAAGCGGCACAAAATACCGGCCGCCCGTTTGTCTCCACGCCAGCCACCCGACCGCCGTTCCGACAAACAGATACCACCGCATCCGCCCGCCGGAAAGCGGCAGTGACAGCAGGAAAAACACCACCGCGCCGGAGACCATCAACCAGATATCCTGCAGAAAGATCACCCATTTCCGGCTGTGGAACAACTGCCGCCAGACCGCAAACAGATCGGCATATATTCCCCACAGCAATCCCCATCCGCCAAACAAAAATGCGCTGTAGAGTTGCTGTGCGATGCTGTCGGTAAACATCAGCGAAGCAGTTTGCCGAGCAGCCCCTTGCGGCGTGTGCCGGCATCGCTGTAGGTCAGTGACCGAATGTGACCTTCCAACTCCAGTTCGCCGCTTCCGAGCGACAGACGGGAGACATGCAGTCCTTCGCCGCAGACGGTGAGTCCGCCGAGATCGGTATACGCCACGATCTCACGGTCATCAAAACTGTCCACGTCGGTGATGCCGGTCAGCGCCAGCGTCTTGCGGTCGGCTGACGTGAGGGTGTGCGGACGGGCGGGAAACGGGTTTTCTCGCATAATAAAAACGCCTCCTTTGCCGGAATATTCCTATGCAACGAAGGCGTGTTTTATTCCATTATCCAATCAAAAGGCAAACGGCGTGGGCGGCGATTCCTTCCCCGCTGCCGGTAAAGCCGAGTCCTTCCTCGGTGGTCGCTTTGACGCTGACACATTCCACCGGAAGACTGCAGGCGGCGGCCAGTTTTCTGCGCATATCGTCAATATAGGGGCGGAGTTTCGGCGCCTGCGCCAGTACGGTTGCATCAATGTTACCGATGCTAAAACCGTCCTGATGGATGCGCTTGACCACCTTGGCCAGCAGGACCAGACTGTCCGCCCCCGCATAAGCGGGATCATTATCGGGGAACAACGTGCCGATATCGCCCAAAGCCGCCGCCCCCAGTAACGCATCGGCTATCGCGTGTGCCAATACGTCGGCGTCCGAATGTCCCAAAAGCCCTTTTTCATAGGGGATCTCCACACCGCCGAGGATCAATTTTCTGTTTTCCACCAACCGATGGACGTCATAACCGTGACCGATCCGCATATTGATTCTTCCTTTCACCGATAGCGTTTCCGTTTCATAGTATACACTACGACTACGCATTTGTCAAAGGGGGAAACGGTATGACTTGGGGAGAATTGCTGTTGTTGGCGATGGGGGTGGGGATGGACGCGATGACCGCGGCTATCGCGGTGGGACTGACTGCCGCCTACGGCAACCGTGCGTTGCGCGTTTCCGTGTGCTTTGCGGCTTCACACGCGGTGATGCCGCTGGTCGGCTGGCTGACGGTCGGCAGTGTTGCGCTGTCGCTTGCCCGCATCAGCGGACCGGTCATCGCGGTACTGCTGTCGGTATTGGGCATCGGTCGCCTGATAGAGGCTTTTCACTATCGGATGGGAGAGAGACCCACCGCCCACCTGCTGTTGACCGCTTTTGCTACCGGTCTGGATGCCACCACCGTCGGTGTGACGATGGCGCTTTCTCCGCCGACCGGCGTGCTGGCACTGCCGCTTGGCGGTCTGCTCGGTTGCGTTGTGACGGCGGCTGTCACCTTTGTGATGTGCTTGTTCGGTGTGACGGTCGGTCACCGCGCCGGTACCCGTTTCGGCCGTTCCGCGCTGTTTGCCGGCGGTCTGCTGTTGCTGTTGTTGGCGATCCGTGCTTTGGTGTCATAAGAAAAGAACGCATCGACCGGTGTCGATGCGTTCTTTCGGTTTATTCTCCGTCACATACACAGCGGCGGAACAGCAACGAGCAGCACCACAGTCCGCAGATGGCAATGACCGTGTAGATGATGCGGGAGATGAGCATATCCGCACCGCCGAAGATCCACGCGACCAGATCGAATTGGAACAACCCGACCAAGCCCCAGTTGAGTGCGCCGATAATGACCAGCGCCAGTGCGATCTTATCAATGATCTTCAAAAAAAATTCCTCCTGTCATAATTTGGTCTGCAACCCTATTATGAGCGGGAGGAATCGGTTTTATTCAGTTATCTTTCAATAATTGTGCAATGGCTTCCTGAAAACTGCTGATATCCTTGAAATGGCGATAGACCGAGGCAAACCGAACGTAGGCTACCTCGTCGATCTTCTTGAGCGCATCCATCGCGTACTCGCCGATCTGCGAGGCCGCCACCTCGCGGTCAAGAGAATTTTGGATCTGCGCTTCGATATCGCGGACCGCTTCTTCCAACGTCTGGATGGACACCGGCCGCTTCTCGCAGGCACGGAGCATACCGCGAAGCAGTTTGTCGTGGTCGAATTCCTCGCGGGAACCGTCCTGCTTGACCACCACGATCGGCACCGTTTCGATGACCTCATAGGTCGTAAAACGGCGCGCGCAACTCAAACATTCACGGCGGCGACGGATGCGGGCATCCTCGTCGGTGGGACGGGAATCCACCACTTTGCTTTCGGTGTAACCGCAAAACGGACATTTCATCGGGAATACCTCCTTTATGCCAACTACCTTTATTTTACACGATTATGGCGAAAAGTCAATAAAAAACTGGGTTTAGACTTGACGATAGCCGTCTCAAGGTTGTATAATGCTAAAAGATTTCGACAAGTTCGCTTGAGAGGAGTATTTGGGATATGATCGCCATTTTGGATTACGGTGCCGGCAACCTGCGTAGTGTAGAGCAGGGCTTTGCCCGTGTCGGCGTCCCCACCGTCATTGCCACCGAGCCTGCGCAACTGCGTGAGGCAAGCGGTCTGGTGTTGCCCGGCGTGGGTGCGTTTGCCGAAGCAATGGCGGCGTTACGCGCCGGTGACCTGTTGCCCGAACTGCTCCGTCAGGTAGAAAACGGCAAGCCGCTTCTCGGCATTTGTTTGGGAATGCAGGCGCTGTTTGACAGCAGCGAGGAAGGGACCGGCGTGCAAGGTCTCGGTCTCATCGGCGGACAAGTCCGCCTGTTGCCGTCCGTGACGCCGACCGGCCGCCAAAAGGTGCCGCATATGGGGTGGAACACCGTTTCTCCCCGTCCCGATTCGCCGCTGTTTGCCGGCCTGCCGGAGGAACCGTATCTGTACTTCGTGCATTCTTACGCCTGCTTTCCCGATGATCCTGCCGATATAGCCGCCACGGCTACCTACGGCGTGGAGTTTGCCGCCGCTGTTCAGCGCGGTCATATTATGGGTATGCAGTTCCATCCCGAAAAGTCGGGGACGGCAGGGAAACGCCTGTTGCAAAACTTCGCCAAACTGGTGGAAGGAGGGGACCGCTGATGCTGGCAAAACGGATTATTCCGTGTCTGGATATCAAAGACGGACGCGTGGTCAAAGGCATCAATTTTTTAGCACTGCGCGATGCGGGTGACCCCGTGGAGGTCGCTTCCGCCTACACCGATGCCGGTGCGGACGAAGTGGTCTTTCTGGACATTACCGCCTCCCATGAGGGACGTGCCACGGTCGTCGACCTCGCCGCCCGTGTGGCGGCTACGCTGTCCATCCCGTTTACGGTGGGCGGCGGGATCCGCACGGTGGAGGATATGCGTGCCGTGCTGTTGCAGGGCGCTGATAAAATTTCCATCAACTCCGCCGCGATCGATAATCCGCAACTCATTTCGGATGGTGCGGCTCATTTCGGCAGCCAATGTATTGTGGTCGCTATCGACGTCCGCCGCCGCGAAGACGGTAGCGGATGGGACGTGTACAAACACGGCGGTCGCCTGAATACCGGTTTAGACGGGGTGGAATGGGCGCTGGAGGCGGTCCGCCGCGGTGCGGGGGAATTGTTGCTGACCAGTATGGACAAAGACGGCACCAAATCCGGCTACGACGTCGAACTGGTGCGTACCGTCTCGTCGCTGGTCAACGTGCCGGTCATCGCCTCGGGCGGTGCCGGTAATAGGGAGCATTTCGCCGAGGTGCTGACCGAGGGGGAGGCGGATGCCGCTCTGGCGGCATCGCTGTTCCATTTCCATGAGGTGGACATCGGTGAACTAAAGACGTATCTGGCGGAGAAAAACATCCCCGTTCGCCGTTGAAAAATGGCGGAAAACGCTTGACAAACGCCCTATTATCTATTATAATGTACGCAATATCAGAAATGCGCCGATGAGGAGCAGTAGATCTGTCCGAGGTTTTCAGAGAGCCGCCGGTTGGTGAAAGACGGTATTCCCGCAGATCGAAGTCGCCTTTGAGCAGCCGACTGAAACCCGCTGGGGGAGTAGGCTCGGTCGGATTCCCACCGTTATCGGGGAGCGGCTGTGATAGCAGTCGGCAGAGAGGTCCGTTTGATCGGACAATCAGGAGTGGTACCGCGGAGCATTCGTCCTTCGTCTCTTGTATAAGGGACGAAGGATTTTTTGTTTTGCCGGCTTGCCGGCGGGAAGGAGTCATTATGAGCAACCATTCGGATAACCGTACCGTTTTATCGGTACTGACCTACAACCGCCCGTCCGTTTTGCTGCGGATGACCGGCCTGTTTTACCGTCGCGGTTATAACATCGAAACGCTGGTCGTCTGCGAGACCGACCGCGAGGATCTGTCTCGTTTTACGGTAACGCTGTCCGGTGATCCGGATATCATCGAACAGATCCGCCGCCAGTTGCTCAAACTGGAAGATATCGTTAAGGTGGACGTTTTGCATATCGACGATTGCGCCGCCAGCGAACTGTTGCTTATCAAGGTCAAGGCCGGCAACAACCGCCACGACCTGTTGATCCTGTCGCAAGCGGCCGGTTGCCGCGTGGTGGATATCGGCGACGATTCGCTCACTTTTGAACTGTCGGGACGCAGTGCCGACGTGCAGGCGTTCATACAGCGTGTCCGCCCTTACGGTATCTTGGAAATGGGTTGTACCGGCATTACGGCATTGCAACGCGGCGACAGCACCATCTTTGATTCACTCATTTAATAAAAATGATAAAAACCCATTGCGGGAAGGTCTCCCGTGTGGTATGATTATAAAATAGTTTTCTCTTTCACGGAAAGGAGAGTTTATATGAAACTCAACGGTTCGGAAATTTTGATCGAATGCCTGCTGGAGCAGGGGGTGGATACTGTCTTCGGCTATCCCGGCGGCACCGTCTTGAATATCTACGATGCGCTGTATAAAAACAGCCACCGCATCAACCACGTGTTGACCGCCCACGAACAGGGCGCCTCCCACGCGGCGGACGGCTACTCCCGCGCCACCGGCAAGGTCGGCGTGTGCATCGCCACCTCCGGCCCCGGAGCCACCAATCTGGTCACCGGTATTGCCACCGCTTATATGGATTCCATTCCGATGGTCGCCATCACCGGCAACGTGGCGGTCAATCTGCTTGGCCGCGACTCCTTTCAGGAGATCGACATTACCGGCGTGACCATCCCGATCACCAAGCACAACTTCCTCGTCAAGGACGTCAACGATCTGGCGGATACCATCCGCCTCGCTTTTGAGATCGCGCAGAGCGGACGCCCCGGTCCGGTGTTGGTGGATATCCCGAAGGACGTCTCGGCGGCGGTGGCGGAATACGTTCCGGCGCCGGCTTCCAAGCCGCGTCCCATCAATCCGCCTAAACCGGAGCGCTTGGCGCAGGCAATCGAGATCTTAAAGCAGGCCAAGCGTCCGCTCATTTATATGGGCGGTGGCGTCATCGCGGCGGGCGCGTATCAACAAATTCGCGCTCTGGCGGAAAAACTGGATATCCCCGTTTGTTCCTCGCTGATGGGTCTGGGCGGTTTCCCCGCTGACCATCCGCTGTGGCTCGGTATGGTGGGTATGCACGGCACCCGCGCCGCCAATATCGCCACCCGCGACTGCGACGCGCTGATCGTTTGCGGCGCTCGCTTCTCCGATCGCGTAGCCGGCAACCCGAAAGGTTTTGCCGCCGGCGCGAAGATCATCCATATGGACGTCGACCACGCTGAATTCGATAAAAACGTGCAGGTCACCGTTCGCTTGGCGGGTGAACTGAAAGAAGTGCTGTTTACGGTCGCCTCCCGTTTGGAAGAGACCAAGCGTCCCGAATGGATCGCCGCTTGCACCGCCAACAAGGTGGAATGGCCGGCCATCCCGACCGATCCGGAAGGTCCGGTCGATCCCTCGGTCATCCTGCGCACCCTGCGCGAACTGACCGACCGCAACACCATTCTGGCGACCGACGTCGGTCAGCATCAGATGTGGTCGGCGCAGTTCTATCCGCAATACTTGCCTCGCCATCTGCTCACTTCGGGCGGTCTCGGCACGATGGGTTACGGTATGGGTGCCGCCATCGGCGCCCAGTTCGGTCAGCCGGACAGCCGCGTGGTGCTGGTCACCGGTGACGGTTGCTTCCATATGAATTTGAACGAACTGACCACCATGGTCTCGCATCAACTGCCGGTGGTGGTGCTGGTGATGAACAACCGCGTGCTCGGTATGGTGCGCCAATGGCAGAAAGTATTTTATGAAAAACGGTTCTCCGCCACCGATCCGGAACGTCAGACCGACTACGTCAAACTGGCGGAAGCGTTCGGTGCCAAGGGTCTGGTCATCGCCAAAAACGGTGATATCCTGCCGGTGCTTAGCGAAGCACTTGCCACCGACGGCCCCGTTGTGGTGGATTGCCGTATCTCAAAGGATGCCAACGTCTTGCCGATGATCCCGCCCGGCGGCTCGGTAGAGAATATGATCGAGTCGATGGAGGCGTACGAACAATGAGCGAAAACCGCAATTTGACGGTCATTTCGGTGTTGGCGTATAACAATCCCGCCGTGCTTCTCCGTATGACCGGTCTGTTCTACCGTCGTGGCTTTAACATCGAGACGATGGTTGCCTGCCAGACCGACCGCCCGTCGCTTTCGCGCCTGACCGTCACCATGACCGGTCACAACGCCGAGATCCGTCAGGTGCGTCAACAGTTGCTCAAACTGGAAGATATCGTCAAGGTAGACGTGTTGAGCATCGACGATTGCTCTGCCAGCGAACTGGCGCTCATCAAAGTCAGCGCCACCGCCGACACCCGCAAGCAGGTATTAAATGCCGCGCAGGCGTACGGTTGCCGTGTGCTGGATATCGGTGAAAATACCATCACGCTGGAAATGACCGGCCGTGATGAAGAGGTCAACCGCTTCGTGCGGTATATGCAGCCGTTTGGTATCGTTGAGATGGGCTGTACCGGCGTCACGGCGCTGGCTCGCGGCGACACCACGATTTTTGAAGGATTGGATGGTTGATAACAATGGGAATGACGATGACACAAAAACTGCTGGCGGCGCACGCCGGCTTGGATTCGGTGGTTGCCGGTCAGTTGATCGAAGCGAAACTGGATCTCTGCCTCGGCAACGACATTACCGCGCCGGTGGCGATCAACGAGTTTGAAAAGCACGGCGCTACCGGCGTTTACGATCGCACCCGCATCGCGTTGGTGATGGATCACTTTACCCCGAACAAGGACATCAAGGCGGCAGAACAGGTCAAGCAGACCCGCGCCTTCGCCAACAAATACAACATCGAAAATTTCTACGACGTCGGCCGCGTCGGCATTGAACACGCGCTGTTGCCCGAACAGGGTCTGGTCGGCCCCGGCGACTGCATCATCGGCGCCGACTCCCACACCTGCACCTATGGTGCGTTGGGTGCTTTCTCCACCGGCGTCGGCTCTACCGACTTAGCCGCCGGTATGGCGACCGGTAAAACGTGGTTTAAGGTTCCGTCGGCCATCAAGGTGGAACTGACCGGCAACCTGCAACCGTACGTCAGCGGCAAGGACGTTATCCTGCACCTCATCGGCCTCATCGGCGTGGACGGCGCGCTGTACCAGTCGCTGGAATTTACCGGCGACGGCGTGGCGGCGCTGTCGATGGACGACCGCCTGTGCATCGCCAATATGGCGATCGAAGCGGGCGCGAAGAACGGCATCTTTCCGGTGGATGAGACCACGATGGCGTATATCAAAGATCGCTTTAAGCGGGAACCGGTCATCTTCGAAGCGGATGCGGATGCGGAATATACCCGCGTGGTCACCATCGACCTTTCCGCCCTCCGCCCGACCGTTTCCTTCCCGCACCTGCCGGAAAATACCCGCACCATCGACGAATGCAAGAACACCGTGAAGATCGATCAGGTCATCATCGGCTCTTGCACCAACGGCCGCTTGGAAGATATTCGTGCCGCCGCCGAGATCCTGCGTGGCCGAAAGGTTGCCGACGGCGTCCGTTGCATCGTTATTCCGGCCACCCAGCAGATCTGGAAGACCGCGATGCACGAAGGTCTGTTCGACGTGTTTATCGACGCCGGTGCGGCGGTTTCCACCCCGACTTGCGGTCCTTGCCTTGGCGGTCATATGGGTGTTCTTGCCGCCGGCGAACGCGCCGTGTCCACCACCAACCGCAACTTCGTCGGCCGTATGGGCCACGTTGACAGCGAAGTATATCTGGCCAGCCCCGCTGTGGCGGCGGCCTCTGCCGTGACCGGTTATATCACCGATCCGGCGGATCTGTAAGAAAGGGGAGAGCGTTATGAAAGCACAAGGTCGTGTCCATAAATACGGTGACAACGTCGATACCGACGTCATCATTCCGGCGCGTTATCTGAATACCGCCAGCGCCAAAGAACTCGCCTCCCACTGCATGGAGGATATCGACAAGGAATTTGTCAATAAGGTCAAAGAAGGCGACATTATGGTCGCTAACCGCAATTTTGGTTGTGGCTCGTCGCGTGAGCATGCTCCGTTGGCCATCAAGACCAGCGGCATCTCCTGCGTCATTGCCTCTACTTTTGCGCGTATCTTCTACCGCAACGCCATCAACATCGGTCTCGCCATTCTGGAATGCGACGAGGCGGCCGCCGACATCCAAGACGGCGACGAGGTGGCGGTGGATTTCGATACCGGCGTCATTACCAACGTCACCACCGGCAAGACCTATCAGGCACAGCCGTTTCCGCCGTTTATTCAGAATATCATTGCGGCCGGCGGTCTGTTAAACAGTATCAACCCGCAATAAGAAAAAGTCCCCGCTTTGGGGACTTTTTTGCCAAAGGAGAGCGATTTTTGTGCCGATTATGGATATCCATTCGCATACCTACTACAGCCGTTGCGGCCGCGATCAATTTGAGGAGATTATCGAGGCGGCGATTGCCGGCGGTGTGGAACTGTTCGGTATCTCCGACCACAACTACGGGGTCGGTGACCGCATCGAGGAATACCGCACCAAGCAGATGGAAATGCGGGAAAAATACAAGGATCAGATTCGCGTTCTGTGCGGCTTTGAGATCTGTACGCTGAAGGACGAGGTTCACGTGGATTTCGCCTATCCCTACCCGCTGTCCCGCCTGCAAGGTTTCGATTACTGCTTGGTCGAGAACATCGACCACGATCACTCCGTCTGGGGTCTGGATCTGTTGGCGATGCGGAAGGATTTTCCCTGCCGCGTCGGCATCGCGCATACCGACCTCATCGGCTTTGCGCGTAAACTCGGCCAAGATCCGGTGGAATTCCTGCGCGCCTTTGCAAAAAAGGATATTTTCTGGGAGATGAACGTGTCCTACGACTCCATCCACAACTACCGTGAACACCCCTACGTCCTGCGCCTGCGCGAAAGCGAGGAGGAACAGGAGATGGTCCGCCGGTCGGGTATTCGGGTGTCGGTTGGATTTGACGGTCACCGCGTGGAGGATTACCGCCCCGACCGTGTACGGGATATGTGCCTCTGGTTGCAATCCCAAAACATCCCGTTGGTGGAGTTTTAACCAAGTGAATAGATGTTTACCGAGAAAACACAAAAACAGCACGTGCACTCGTCACGGCGGTTGACTTTGGTTTTAGTATTGGGAAAACGGCCTTTAGGAGGATATATAATTGGCGTTTGTCGGTTTTTTAATTGGTGCTTTTCTTTTAGTTTGTGAGAGTTGGTTTCTAATTCGTGAAATATTATGGTCTATTGTGTGGTGTGAACAGGGTGGTAAGTATAGGAATATCAGGCAATTAAAAGAAAAAGCAACACTATGGAATAGAATCAGGATGAGATATTTGCAACAATATGTGTCGCAATATAAAAAAGCATTCACCTTTTGGCATCTTTTTTTGCGGATGTTTACCATTTGTGAAAGCATATTTATCTTCCTATATATAGTTCTATTATTGTTCTTTTTTGATTTTACAATTGCGCGAGTTATTATGCTGGTGCTTTTTGGCCAAGCTTTCTTGCTTTTTCTGTTCATTGCCTTCCAATTCGATATAAATCGAAACACTAAATATGATAGATTACGGAAAAAATGAGCACATATCCAAACACACCGTAAGTGACAAAGCGGAATAAACAGTGGGGTGAAACGATGAAAGAACTCCTCGAGTGGGTATATAGTCATATACATTATACTGTATTTGCCGCTATACTTGTGCATTGCGGAACGTTTATTGTTGGATATTTTATGTTTTTACGAGGTGCAATCCGGCGTTGGGTCACTTTTCCGAAACAACCGATAATGAGCAAGAGAGAAAGGAAAATACAGAAAAAAAGAGAGCATTCTCGCAAAAAAGTCAAACGCACTCCAAAGGAAAAGGCGATGGCTTTTTGGGATTGGCTTTGGTGTAAATGTTACGATGATGAGCAAAAACGGGAATATTACAATGTTTTTTTGATCATTAATCATCTTTATATTATCACTTTTTTAGCGATTGCCGTTCTTTTATTATTAGCAATGTGCATTCCAAGCATTCAACCGTACGCATTAGCGATCCATCGGATCAAAACTGCCTTTGAATACGGATCTTGGTTAATCGCTATGTTTCTTGGTGTTTGGCGCTATTGGGCTCTTCCACACGAACGATAAATCAAAAACTCCGTTTGGCTTGGCCAAACGGAGTTTTGTTTTTACAATATCAACGCGCCTTGTTCCAGCATCGCCTGCGCCGCCAGCAACACGCCCATTTTTCCGCTGTGGAAATTGAGACCGCCTTGCATATACGCCGCATACGGCGGACGGAGCGGACCGTCGGCGGACAACTCGATGGACGAGCCGGCGGTAAACGCACCCGCCGCCATCACCACCGGATCGTCATAACCCGGCATATCCCACGGTTCGGGCTTGACGAAGGAATCGATCGGCGCACCGCTCTGCATTCCCTGACAAAACGCCACCAACCCTTCGGGCGTTCCCAACTTGACCGTCTGGATGATATCGGCGCGCACCTCGTCGGCGGCGGGGGAGACCCCGTACCCAAGCCGCGAGAACAGCGCCGCGGCGTATACCGCCGTTTTGAGTGCTTCGCCCACCACGTGCGGCGCATGGAACAACCCCATATACAGTGTGCGGTTGTGTCCGAGTGACGCACCGACCTCTCTGCCGAGACCGGGAGTGGTCATCCGATAGGCGCATTGCTCCACTAAATCGGCGCGACCGCAGATATAACCGCCGTTTTCGGCAATACCGCCGCCCGGATTTTTGATGAGCGACCCCGCCATCAGATCGGCACCCACCTGCGTCGGCTCGGTCTTTTCGACGAATTCACCGTAGCAGTTGTCCACAAACACCACCGCCTCCGGCTTGTTGGCGCGCACCACCTGCACGATTTTCTCGATGTCCGCAATGTGTAGACTCGGACGCGGATCGTACCCGCGCGACCGTTGTACGTGCACCATCTTAATGGACGGATCCGCCCGCAGTGCGGCGGCAATGCCTTCGAGATCGGGACGTTCGTCTTTGAGCGGCACTTCGCTGTATTTCACGCCGAAATCCGCCAAACTGCCGTCCGCCTTGTTGCCGATGCCGATCACGGTATGCAACGTATCGTACGGTGCACCGGTTGCCGCTAACAGAGTATCGTCGGGACGCAGTACGCCAAACAGCGCGATGGTCAATGCGTGGGTACCCGAGAGGATGGAATGCCGAACCAGCGCGTCTTCCGCGCCCATCACGTCCGCAAACAACTGCTCCAGCGTATCCCGCCCGCGGTCACCGTAACCGTAGCCGGTGGTGGGGACGAAATGACTTTCGCTGATGCCGTGGCGGATAAAACCGGAGAGCACCTTCTGCTGATTGTATTCGGTCACCTCGTCAATGGTGTCAAACATCGCCTTGGCATCTGCCAAAGCCGCATCCGAAATGGCTTGTAACCGTGTATCTACTTTGAAAAAATCCATGGTAATTCCTTTCATCGTGCCACTTGACCGTACCGCCCGCAGACAACAAATCCGCATTTCTCGTACAGCCGCTTGGCACCTTCGTTTTTGGGGGACAACAGCACGCTCTTGCCGCTTTGCTGTCCCATCGCCGCCAGCGTCGTCACCAACGCCGCCGCATATCCTCTGCCGCGGTAGTCGGGCAGGGTCGCCACCGCCCCGATGAGCCATCGGTCACCGTCCTCGGCGGTGGTCATCGCCGCCGCCACCGGTCTGCCGTCCGCTTTGATTCCCAACAGCCGGCACACGCCGTGCCGTACCCGATGGGAGACGTCGGTGTACCACGCGTCAAACGGCGGTAACGTGTCCGCAAAAACGGGGGCGATGACCTCCCAGTATTCCCGCGGAGTGAGCGGGACGGCTAACGGTGACCGAGCCATTGGGACGGCCGGCGTCATCACGTCACCCACCGCCGCTTCCGTCTGCCAAACCGCCGCGAGTGCCGTGGCGTTGTGTTCGTCGGTCCGCACCCGCCGCACGGTCGGGTCCATAGTTAGAAACAGCCGCGCTTCGTCGCTGTCTCCCCATAACACGGCATCGCCGTCCATAACGGCGAACACCGCGCCGTCGCCGGCGTATACCCGCAAAAACGGCGCGTCCAAACCATAGGCGGCGACCAAACCGCCGATCTTTACCGCCGCCTCGCCCGTAAAATCGGTCGGACGCCAGTCGGCGGTCGCGGCGGCGATCATTCTGCCAGCGCCGTCACCAGCGCCTTAAAATGCTTGCCGCGTTCTTCGAAATTTTTGTACATATCAAAACTGGCGCTGGCGGGGGAGAAAAACACCGCATCCCCCTCTTTGGCCAATCCGTCGGCGATCTCCACCGCCTGCTCAAGCGTGTTGACCCGCACGATCGGCAGATCGCTGTACTGCCGGATCGCATCGTGGATCTTCTGCGCGGTCGCGCCCAGCAACACCGCCGTTTTCACGGTATCGGTCGCCGCCGCCCCCAGCGGCTCGTACGGAATATTTTTATCGTAGCCACCGGCGATCAGTATGACCTTGCGGTCAAACGACCCCAGACCGGCAATGGTGCGGGAGGGACTGCTGCCGATGGAATCGTTGTACCATTCCACCCCACGGCAGACCCGTACCAACTCACGCCGATGTTCCACACCGCCGAATTCGGCGGCAAATTCCGCCATATCGGCAGGGGAGACCTCGCCCGCCACAGCGGCAAAGGCCGCCAGATAATTTTCAATGTTAAAGACTCCGGCCAACCTGACCTTGTCGGCGGCAATGACCGGCGTATCCACGCCGTTTTGCCGGATGGTCAGCACGCCGTCGGCCGACAGATAGGCACCGTTTTCCACTTCATGCAGACGGGAGAAGGTCATCCCGTCCACACCGGCCGCCGCCGCCCAAGAAGCGGTCACCGCGTTGTCAGCATTCAGCACGCAACGGTCGCCTGCCTGCTGGTAGGTGATGAGATTTTGCTTGGCTTCTTCGTATTCCGCCATATCGGTGTGCCAATCCAGATGGTTGGGGGAGACGTTGGTCACCACCGCCACGTGCGGCGATTGGGTCATCATGGTCAGTTGGAAACTGGATACTTCCACCACCGCCACGTCATCCGCCTCGACCTGCTCAATGAGCGGGAACAACGCCCGCCCGATGTTGCCGCCCAGCCACACCCGCTTGCCGCTCTTTTCCAACAGATTGGCAATGATGGTGGTGGTCGTGGTTTTGCCGTCCGAGCCGGTCACCGCATAGATAGGGGCGGGACACAGCGAAAAGAACAGTTCCATCTCCGAACTGACCGTGATACCCTGCTCACGCGCCGCCGTAAACTCCGGCAGATACGGCTTCATCCCCGGTGTGCGGAGGATAAGATCGCAATCCGAAAGTTGCCGCAGATAGCCTTCCCCGAGGCAGAGCGTCGCTCCGGCCGCTTCCAACTCATCTGCCACCTCGCCGAGTGCTTCACGCTCCCGTTTGTCGCAGGCGCGCACCTTGGCACCGTAACGCAAAAACTGGAGTACCACCGGCGTGTTATTTTTGCCGATGCCGCAAACGGCAACGGTCTTTCCCTTCATCGAAGCGATAAACGCTTCCAAGGCGGTATGATTCATGCCTAACATGACCCCTTCCCATAAAAATCCATTCTATATTATAAACCTTTCCGGCATAAAGTGCAAACAAAAAAACGCAAATTCTTGGCGCAAAGATGAAATTTTTATAAATGTTTGGAATTTCGCTTGCAAAAAAGAGGAATAGAGGATAAAATGATAAACAGAAATCCTCTGCTTCAAAGGAGACAACCGATGTTTTTTTACGAAGGACAATCCTGTCCGGTCTGCGGTAAACCGTTTACCGAGTCGGATGATATCGTTTCCTGCCCCGCTTGCGGTGCTCCGCACCACCGTGCTTGCTGGCTGGAGGAAGGACACTGCCACTTTGCGGATAAGCACGGCACGCCGGAACAATGGAGCCGCCCCGAACCAACCGAATCAGAGCCGGAATCGACCCCGTCCGAGCAGCCTGCCGCCGAGGGGGATACCGCCCGTTGCCCGCATTGTGGCAAGGAAAACCCCACTTTTGCGGAATTTTGCTCCCGTTGCGGCCGTCCGCTGAAAGCGCGGGAATGGTCGGCGCCGCAAGGCCCGTCGTCTTACACGCCGTATCACGCGCCGATGGGGGACGATTATTCCGTTCCGCGTCAAACGCCGTTGGATGAGGAAGGCACCACCGCCGGCGAAGCCGCCTTGGCGGTCGCGGTCAACCAGCGTTATTACCTGCCGCGTTTCCGCAAGATGCACGATAACGGGTCGTTGATTTCGTGGAACTGGGTGGCGTTTTTCTTCCCGTCGCCGTGGCTGTTTTTCCGAAAAAGTTACCTGTTCGGTGCCTTGATCTTGTTGTTGGATCTGGCTTTTACCACCGTCACCAATCTGGTCACGTTGGAACAGATGCTGATCTATAATAACGCGCTCGATCTGGCCACTACGCCGGCGGAGATCGCGCAGGCCGCGATGCAGTTTGCCAACAATATTCCGCCTGTGGCCACAATGCTGTCGTTTCTGTGGATGGCACTTCACGTCTTCTGCGGCTTGTTCGGCAACTACCTTTATCGCACCAGCGTGATGCACCGTTGCCGCCGCTTAAAGCGGAATTTCCCCTCGGATTACGAGGCGCGCCTGCCGATCGAAGGCGGCATTACCGTGGCGCTGTTTGCGCTGGCATTCTTCGTGGTGGAATTTTTCCCGCAGATCCTTTGCAATTTGCTTCTCTATTTTCATATGTAAACGGAGGGAATGGCTATGAAAGTCAAAAAAGCGATCATTCCGGCGGCCGGTCTCGGTACGCGCGTCTTGCCGATGACCAAAGCAAGCCCCAAGGAAATGCTCCCGATCGTCGATAAACCCGCTATCCAGTATATCGTGGAGGAGGCGGTCGCCGCCGGTATTGAGGACGTCCTGATCATCACCAACCGCGGCAAAGGCATCATCGAAGACCACTTTGATTTCGCCCCCGAACTGGAGGCCCGTCTGGAAGCGGGCGGTAAGACCGCCGAATTGGAAGAGGTACGCCGCATTGCCCGCTTGTGCAACGTCACCTTTATCCGGCAGAAAGAGACCAAAGGCCTCGGCCATGCCGTTTCCTGCGCCCGTTCCTTTGTCGGAAACGAGCCGTTTGCGGTGCTGTACGGCGACGACGTCATCATTGGCGAAGATCCCGCCTGCGCTCAACTTTGCCGCGCCTACGAGAAGTACGGCAAGGGCGTGGTCGGTATCCGTGAGGTGACTCCCGAACAGATCAAAAAGTACAGTTCGATGAAGGTGGAACCGTTGCAAGACGGTTGCTTTGCGGTCACGGATATGGTGGAAAAACCGCAGACACCGGAGGAGACCTTCTCGTTGTATTCCATCCTCGGCCGTTGTGTGCTGACGCCGGATATCTTCGATATCTTGGAACATACCGCCCCCGGTGCCGGCGGCGAGATCCAACTGACCGATGCGATGAAGGAAATGGCGCAGACCGCCGGTATGATCGGCGTTGCCTTTACCGGCAATCGCTACGATATGGGGAACAAACTGGGCATTTTGCAGGCCACTTGCGAGGTGGCGCTGTCCCGTCCCGACCTCGGTCCCGATTTCGCCGCTTACTTAAAAGAACTGGTTAGAACGCTATGATTTTTATCAAACGACCGCTGTGATTTTTCCACAGCGGTCGTTTTTACTTGACGAAAGGCGGATTTTTGTATATACTGTAATTGTGGAAATTTGCGAAAGGGGGAGGAAGACCGTTGAAAAACCGCGTTTTGCGCTGGGATTGGTTGCTGTTGCGAAAGATCCATACGCATCTCGGTTGCCGCGTGCTGGATAAAATTATGCCGTGGGTCACCCGCTTGGGGAACGGCGGCTTGGTATGGCTGTTTATTGCCGCCATAATGCTGTTTTTAAACGTCAAACTGGCATTCCGTATTTTTTGCGGTCTGGGTCTGGGCATCTTGCTCGGCAATCTGCTGATCAAACTGTCGGTGCGCCGTTTCCGCCCCTGCTGGATCGATGAGGAACACCCGCTGTTGGTCAACGTACCGGGGGATTACTCCTTCCCATCTTGCCACTCGCTGTCTTCTTCCATTGCCGCCACGATCATCACCTTGAGTGTGCCGTGGCTCGGTTGGCTTGTGGTGCCGGTCGCGCTGTTGATCGCTTTTTCCCGCCTGTATTTGTACGTGCATTTTCCGTCGGACGTGCTGGTCGGTACGTTGCTTGGCTTTGGTATCGGTCTGACGGTCTGCCATATCCCGCTGTTAAACTGAAAGGAACCGATTATGACTGACGTTCGCAAGGATATCCCCGCTGAATATAAATGGGATATCACGGCACTGTATGCCGACCTCGCCGCTTTTGACGCCGCCTTTGAGGAGACCAAGGCGGCGATCGTTGCCTTTTCCGCCTATGAGCCGACGATGACGCAGAATGCCCCTTCGTTGCTGGCCGCGCTGGATGCGCAGATGGCGGTAGAACTGCAATTGCACCGTCTGTACGAATACGCCCAGTTGTCTTCGGACGTGGATCTGTCGGATAACGCCGCCTTGGCTTTGCGCGGTCGGGTGCAGAATCTGCTGGAGGAATGGGCTTCCGCCACCAGTTTCGTCAATCCCGCCCTCATCCGTCTGGAGGAAGAAAAATTGCAGGAGTGGTTGGCCGGCAGTAAGGAACTGACCGCCTACTCCCGTTATCTTCACGGTGTCCGCCGGTTCCGCCCGTATACGCTGTCGGACGAAGGAGAAAAACTGCTGGCCGATATGAGCGGTGCGCTGTCGTCTCACGATGACATCCGCGGCGTCTTTGCCGCCGCCGATATGCAGTTTGGCAAGATTCGCGGCGAGGACGGCAAGGCGTTGCAGTTGACCGCCGCCAATTTTGTGACGCAATTAATGAGTAGCAACCGCCGCGTCCGCCGTGCGGCGTTTTATAAGATGTACGAGACCTACGACCAGTTCGGCAACACGCTGTCGGCGCTGTTGCAGGGCTTTGTCAAGGAGCGGGTCACCGTTGCCAAGGTACGCGGTTTCGAATCCAGCCTCGCCGCCTCGACTTTTAACGACGAGGTCACGCCGGATATTATGCACAACCTGATCAGCACGGTCAATCAACACCTCGACGTGCTGTACGACTACTACGACGTCAAGCGGGAGGCACTCGGCGTTCCGCGCCTGCATCTGTACGACGTGTACGCGCCGATGTTGGCCGCCGAGACCCGTACTTGCACCTACGAGCAAGCGGTGGAACTGGTGCTTAAAACGGTGGAAGTGTTTGGCGAAGAATATCGCAACGTGCTGGAAGACGGCATCCGTAACCGCCATTGGGTGGACGTGTACCCCAATCGTGGCAAGCGCGACGGCGCTTACAGCACCGGCGGTTGCGATATCGACCCGTATATCCTGCTGAACTTTACCGGCACCTTTGACGATGCGTCCACCTTGGCTCACGAAGCCGGTCACAGTATGCATACGTGGTATTCTTCCGGCAACAACCCGCCGCAGGATGCTTCCTATACCATTTTTGTGGCGGAGGTCGCTTCTATCGTCAACGAACTGTTGCTGATGCGCGGTCAATTGAAGGAAGCCACCGACGATGCCCGTAAAGCGGAAATACTTGACCAACTGATGGAACTGTACCGCACCACCCTCTATCGCCAGACGATGTTTGCGGAGTTTGAGGAAACGATGCACACCCTCTGTACCGACGGTGTCCCTCTGACCAAAGAGGTGCTTTGCGAGAAATACTATGAGATCGTCAAGCGGTATTTCGGTCCGCGCGTAGTCTGCGATCAGCCGATCGCGATGGAATGGATGCGTATCCCGCATTTCTACTACAATTTCTACGTTTATAAGTATGCCACCTGCCTGTCGGCGGCGTCGGCTATCGTCAAACGCATCGAGTCCGAAGGGGAGGCCTACGTCGGCAAATACCTCGATTTCCTCCGTTGCGGTAACAGCCGCAGTCCGTTAGACAGCCTGCGCGTTGCCGGAATCGACCTGACCCGCCCCGAAGTGGTAGAAGATGCGGTGGCCGACTTTGCCGCCACCGTTGCCCAGTACCGTGCTTTGCAGAATAAGGGGTAATTTTTCGTAATTCTGCATCAGCACCAAACGCAACGCAAAAAAAGAAAGCCGTGTCAAGGTGAAAACCTTGACACGGCTTTTTGCTGTTATTTCCTTCGTTTGAGCGGATAAGTCGGTTGTATGCCGCATAAGTGATTCGCGCAATCCGAAAAACCGAGGATCAATATGAAAGAAAGGATGCCTTTGGGGGTGGACATGGGGAAATCCACCATACCCGCCAATAGGAAACCGCAGGCGATCGCCAAAAAAGTGACTCCCAGCGTCCGATCGTTCCAATCCTCTACGTGGTGCAACTTGAGATTCGGGATAAACACCTGCCACGCCATCAACGCATAGATGACGATGGCAATCAGCCCGCCTTCAATCAGTAACTCCAACACGACGTTGTGGAAATGGGGCGTTTCTTTGATGCCGGAGTTTTGGATCAGTTCCAGTGCATTGAACGAACCGACGCCGTAGCCGCCGATGGGACGCTCTAAAAACGACTCCCACGCGACTTGCCACGCGTCCAAACGCAGGGCTACGGCTTTATCTTCGAAACTGATGCTGGCCAACCGGTCCATAAACGGGTTGGGAATGAGCACGAACGCCACCGCACCGAGGCAGATGAACAGCACCGCCCAGCGGGCTACTTTGGATCGGGCAAAGTTGAGCACCAAGAAGACCAGCAAGACCAGAAGGAGCGCCAGATATCCACCGCGGGAGAAGGTGAAAAGCGCTCCCACCGCCGCTATCGCGAGCATCCCGCTATATAGCAACCGCTCGTTTTTGCGCCCTGCCGTCAACAGACAATGCGCCAGTAACGGTAGCATAATGACCATTTCCTTGGCGTACAGATTGGGATTGTTGAAGGTCGCCGCCGTGCGGTTGCCTTCCCACGTCAGGATCAGTTGATCGGTGAACAGATCAAAGATCGCCTTATCCAGCGGATACCACAGATTGAGCGGCATCCATCGGCAACCGACCGCATTCAAAACGTACTGCAGAATGCTGATCAAGCCGCAAACCGTCGCTACGCAGGCAAGCGTTTGCAACGCCACACGGAAACGGGAACGGGTGGTTAACACGGTGCTGACCACCAGATATCCGATAAACATCGCCAGCCATAACAGCGACATCCACATACTGTGCAATGGATCGAGTGCGTACGAGATGCTGATAAACGCCGTTCCGATGTACAAAAGCAGTAGGATGCCGAGTTTGCCAAACTGCAGTTTCAACCCTTCTTTTTTCACAGCGCGGAATAGGAAGAAGGCGGATACGAACACCAATGCCACCGCGATATATTCCGGCACCAGAAAGGCCACCGACAGCGCCAGCGTCGCACGGTACCAATCTTTATGCAGCAGAGCGGTAAACCGCTTCCACTGTTTTTTACAGTAGGCTATCCACGCGGGTGTTTTCGCCTCTGCCGTTGTCTCCACGGACATAAAAACCCTCTTTTCAGATGGATGTTTTCGCAAGACTTTGTGCCATTCTACCACAAATTTCCGAAAATAGCAAGAGGGGGAATGCGGGATACTAATATTGCAAAGGAGGTGAGCCGATGAAGAAGCCGATTTCCGATCCTTCGCTGCTTGACACCACCGGTGTGCCGGAGACGCCACTGCAACTTATCAACAAATACGGCCGTTGCAACGTGCAGGGTACCTGCGACACCGAAAACGAATATCCGCAGATCGCGCAGGGACTGCCGAAAAACACCCCCAAAAAGCGTTGGGGTGAGAAATGATTTAATGCTTGACTTTTAATAAAGAATATGGTATATTGCCCATATACGCTAAAAGGTATTGATGGAGACAGTAAGCGCTGTTCAAACCGCCAAGCGAGTCGGGGACGGTGAGAGCCCGATCGTAGTAGAGCACCGCCGAATATCACTCCGGAACTGCGGACCGAACGGGGGAGACCCTCAGTAGAGTCCGACGGCTTCCCGCCGTTATCGGGAACGCATATGTCAGTATGTGGAGAATGGGTGGTATACATCGAAGTTGCGCTTCGTCCTGTTTTCGGGACGAAGCTTTTTTGATGCCTGTTTCGCATACAAATTCAATTTTGGGAGGCAAAACGGTATGTATGAAAAAGTATCAACGGATATGAACTTCGCCGAACGCGAAGCGAGTGTCGCGGATTTCTGGATCCGCAACCACGTGTTTGAGAAGAGCATCGAGGAACGCGCCGACGCGCCGTCCTACGTGTTCTTCGACGGTCCTCCGACCGCCAACGGCAAACCGCACATCGGCCACGTGCTCACCCGCGTCATCAAGGATATGATCCCGCGCTACCGCACGATGAAAGGCTATATGGTGCCGCGTAAGGCCGGCTGGGATACCCACGGTCTGCCGGTCGAACTGGAGGTCGAGAAGAAACTCGGCATCGAAGGCAAAGACCAGATCGAAGCCTACGGCTTGGAACCGTTCATCGCCGAATGCAAAGAGAGCGTTTGGAAGTATAAGGGAATGTGGGAAGAATTTTCCAAGAAAGTCGCCTTCTGGGCGGATATGGATGCTCCCTACATCACCTACTCCAACGACTTTATCGAGTCGGAATGGTGGGCGCTCAAGCAGATCTGGGAAAAAGGTCTGCTGTACAAAGGCTTTAAGATCGTCCCCTACTGCCCCCGTTGCGGCACCCCGCTGTCTTCGCACGAAGTGGCACAGGGTTACAAGTGCGTAAAGGAGCGCTCGGCGGTCGTTCGTTTCCGTGTGAAGGGGGAGGACAGTTATTTCCTCGCTTGGACGACCACCCCGTGGACCTTGCCGTCCAATACGGCACTGTGCGTCAACCCCACCGATACGTATTGCAAGGTCAAAGCGGCCGACGGTCGCGTGTACTATATGGCGGAGGCGCTGTTGGATAAGGTGCTCGGTCGCCTTGCCGATAAGGAGACCGGTACTCCCGCCTATGAGGTGTTGGAGAAGATGGCCGGTTCGGCTCTGGAACACCGCGAATACGAGCCGCTGTTTGCCTGCGCCGCCGAACCGGCGAAGAAACAGAACAAAAAAGCCCATTTCGTCACCTGCGACAACTACGTTTCGATGTCCGACGGTACCGGCATCGTCCATATCGCGCCGGCGTTTGGCGAAGACGACGCCCGCATCGGCCGTAATTACGACCTGCCGTTCGTGCAGTTTGTGGACGGCAAAGGCAATATGACCGCCGAGACGCCGTATGCCGGTCTGTTCGTCAAGGACGCCGACCCGAAGATCTTGGTCGACCTCGATAAGGAAGGCCTGCTGTTCGATGCGCCGAAGTTTGAGCACGACTACCCGTTCTGCTGGCGCTGTGACACGCCGCTGATCTACTATGCCCGCGATACGTGGTTTATCCGTATGACGGCGGTCAAGGACGACCTCATCCGCAATAACAACACGGTCAACTGGATTCCCGAGTCCATCGGCAAGGGCCGTTTTGGTGACTGGCTGGAAAACGTGCAGGATTGGGGTATCAGCCGTAACCGTTATTGGGGCACTCCGCTGAATATCTGGGAATGCGAATGCGGCCACCGCCACGCGGTCGGTTCCATCGCGGAACTCAAAGAGATGTCGGATAACTGTCCGGACGAGATCGAACTGCACCGTCCCTTCGTGGACAACGTCACGCTGAAATGCCCCGCTTGCGGCGGCAGTATGAAACGTGTGCCGGAGGTCATCGATTGCTGGTTTGATTCGGGCGCAATGCCGTTTGCACAGCACCACTATCCGTTTGAGAACCAAGACCTGTTTGAGGCGCAATTCCCGGCCGATTTCATCTCGGAGGCGGTCGACCAGACCCGTGGCTGGTTCTATTCCTTGCTGGCAATCTCCACGTTGCTGTTTAATAAAGCACCGTATAAAAACGTCATCGTCCTCGGCCACGTGCAGGACGAAAACGGCCAGAAGATGTCCAAATCCAAGGGCAACGCCGTTGACCCGATGGAAGCGCTTAACACCTACGGTGCGGACGCCATCCGCTGGTATTTCTACACCAACTCCGCTCCGTGGCTGCCCAACCGCTTCTACGGCAAGGCGGTGGTTGAGGGTCAGCGTAAATTCCTCAGCACGCTGTGGAATACCTACGCTTTCTTCGTGCAGTACGCCAATCTCACCGATTTCGACGCCAACGCGTATTCGCTGGAATACGATAAACTGGCGGTGATGGATAAATGGGTGCTGTCCCGTATGAATACGATGGTGCAAGGCGTGGACGACAACCTCGCCAACTACCGCATTCCGGAAGCGGCCCGTGTGTTGCAGGCGTTTGTGGACGACCTCAGTAACTGGTACGTCCGCCGTTGCCGCGATCGCTTTAAGGCAGGTGCCGCTTCGCAGGACAGCATCAACGCGTATATGACGCTGTATACGGCGCTGGTCACCACCGCCAAGGCGGCCGCACCGATGATCCCGTTTATGGCGGAGAGCATCTACCGCAACCTCGTCTGCAGTAACAATGCCGCCGCACCGGAAAGCGTGCATCTGTGCGCCTTCCCGACGGTAGACGAGTCCTGCATCGACAAGCAGTTGGAAGCGGATATGGAAAAGGTGTTGCAGGTAGTCGTGATGGGCCGTGCGGCCCGTGCGGGTGCCAACCTCAAAAACCGTCAACCGCTGACCGGTATGGTGGTGCTGGGTGTGGGCGAACTCGGCGCGTTCTACGATGAGATCATCGCTGACGAATTGAACGTCCACGGCGTTACCTTCTCCGACGACCCCGACCAGTTTGTCAGTTACACCTTCAAACCGCAACTCAAGACGGTCGGTCCGAAATTTGGCCCCAAACTTGGCGCCATCCGCCAACTGCTCCCGACCATCGACGGCTCTGCCGCCAAGAAGGAACTGGATGCCACCGGTCACCTGACCCTGCATCTGGCAGACGGTGATATCGAATTGCTGACCGAAGACCTGCTGATCGACACCGTGCCGAAGGCGGGCTTCTATACGCTGACCGATAACGGCGTCACCGTGGCGATCGACACCACCTTGACCGATGAACTGATTGCCGAGGGTAACGCCCGCGAACTGGCCAGCAAGATCCAGACGATGCGTAAGGAATGCGGCTTCCGTGTGGAGGACAAGGTGGAGATCACCCTGTCCGGCAGTGAAGCGCTCACGGCGTTGCTTGATCAGGTCGGTGCGCTGATCGCCGGTACGCTGACCGTCGGCGAACCGTCCGGTGAATTCGTCAAGGAATGGAACGTCAACGGCGAGACGGTGACCATCGGCCTGCGTAAGGTCTGTGAATAAACTGAAAACTTTTGCAATTCCCTTGCGTTTTTCAAAAGTTTCGGGTATAATGTTTATAATTTATTTTTTGGAGGTATACTCACTATGGATTGGACTGCAATTATCCAGTTTCTGCCGATCGTTCTGATCATCGTTTTGATGTACTTTGTGATGATCCGTCCGCAGAAAAAGCAACAGCAGCAGGAAAAGGCGATGCGTGATTCGCTGCGCGTGGGTGACGATATCACCACCATCGGCGGTATCATCGGTCGCGTGGTCAACGTGAAAGAGGACACCCTCATTATCGAGACCGGTGCAGATCGCAGCAAACTGACCATCAAGAAATGGGCTGTCCAGAGCTGTGAAACGGTTCATGACGACGTTATC
>JAFQQM010000052.1 GCA_017410585.1 Clostridia bacterium | reverse complement strand
GCCGGCCACGCACCGGTTGCCGGCCACCCATAAATGGGTTGTCAGGCTTTGCCGGCTCCCCTTGTCAGGGGAGCTGTCGGCGGCAGCCGACTGAGGGGTAGTCTTTTCTCTCCCTCCGTCTTTTTGCTTCGCAAAAATCCACCTCCCTCGTCAGAGGGAGGCATAACAGAAAACGCTTTCTGCGTCTGCCTTTGATCTCTACGATTTCTGTTCTTCGCTAAAGCTCTTTTGAACCACGCGACTATCGCGTGGTTTTCGTTTACAATAAGAAGAGTCCGAAGATCTTCTTCGGACTCTTTCCGTATGCTTATTTACTCGATCTCTTCGCCGTTGAGCGTGGCGGGAGCGTCCGCCGGAGCAGGCTCGGTCGGAGCCGGATCAACAGCGGCGGGCGCGGTCGGCACGGCGGCCGTCGGTTGTGCGTACACGTTCGGGTCGGCATACATCAGCTGTTCGGCAGTCGGCTCAACCGGATAGGCTTCGATCGGCTCCTGCGGCGCGTGCGCCAGTTTATAGCCGTTGATCACGCCCAGCACCAGATACACCAGCACCCATACGTGAATGGCCAGATCGAAAATGCCCTCCGTCAGATTGCCGCTATACAGATACACCGTGCCGAGCGTATCCAGCACAAACAGCACCAGCGCGGCGATCATCCAGCCGTAATGCTTCTTGGAAAGCAGCCAGCAGATCAAAAACGCGATCAACACCACCGCGCCGATGACCAATAGCGATAAAGCCCCCAACATCCAACCGACGCAGATCGAATAGTACGGGATGGACGCGGAAAACAGAAACATCGTTTCCGAGCCGGTAAAGAACAGCACGATATTGACCACCGTCAAGATCAGCATCAACAGCAGGTTGTAGCGAGCAGTTTTGTATTTCTCCTGCATCAACTGGGACGGCGTTTTGTTAACGGCTTGTTGTTTCATAGAAAATACCCCCTCTTGGTCTATGCATTCATTATAGCACGGTCGAATATTGTAGTCAAGCGAAACAAAGAAAAATCCCTTCCCGCAGAAGTGGGAAGGGATTGGTAAAGATTTACTGGATGATCTCGGTCTCCATTCACTTTTATACGCCTAACGACTTCTTTATCCCGCGGAAAAACGGTTTATCGGGTAAGCTATGAAGCAGCGCGGCGCACACAATGGACAGCACACTTGTTAATACGAACAAAAGCAGCATTTCAACGATACCGGTTATCTCGAAATACTCTAGCAACCGACCGGCTATAGCACGCGCAAAAAGTTGATTTAAGTAAACGCAAAAAGATATTTTGGAAAGGTAGGTAATGATTTTTCCCCATTTGCCTTCCCCCGTTCCTTTTCCGCTATAAATAACAATAAACACTACGGCCGCCAATACAATAATCGGCAATCCGTAATAGCGAATTATACTTTTTTGGAACACTTCGTGAACAACCGCAAAATACCAAACAACAGCGCTGACCGACAGTATCAAAGGTATCACAGCCCACTGTGAAACCCTAATGAGTGCTTTTTTACGGCATCTTGCCAAGAACCAGCCTAAGAGGAGATATCCCCATAAATGCAGATTTTCTCCGGCGCTGACTGTGTCACTAATATACGGCAAAACGCCGACCACAAGCGCCCAAACAGCGATACAGACATATACGTATTGCGGTGATTTTTCGACAAAGGCATGCAGAATCGGCAGGAAAGCATATAGAATCAACAAAATATACAGATACCACAAATGCTCACCGTTTCCCACCTCAACACCGATCTTCAACAAGGAAAGCACCGAGAAATTGCCGTCGCGCATCACATCATAGAAAATATAGTACAGAAGGGACCAGCACAAAAGTGGCAGAAGCACTTTACACACGCGTTTTTTGATAGTCTGCATCCAATCCGTTGGTGCTTTCTGTTCTAACAGCAACGCACCGGTCAGCATAAGAAATAGCGGCACGCCCAATCGGGATAACACCATGGAAACCGAAGCAACACCAAGTTCTACAGCTGATCGGCTGGTATCCAAAATAAACGCTCCCAGAGTGTGGTTAAGTAACACCATCACCATTGCTGCGACCCGTATCACATCAAATCGGTAATTGCGCATTTGTTATTCTCCCTCAATTTTTTCGTATTACAGTTTGTCTTGTTCTCTCGATAAATAGAAAGCCAGCGTCAATGATCCATACATCCAACCGATTCCGATCGGATTGTACGGATGGGGACAGAGAAGCGGTTTGCTTTTCTATAGTAGCACCGACTCATAACTTATAAATTCATTATAGCACGGTCGAATATTGTGGTCAAGCAAAACAAAGAAAAATCCCTTCCCGCAGAAGCGGGAAGGGATTTGGGAAAGATTTACTGGATGATCTCGGTCTCGCCGATATCGGGATCCTGACCGATCTCGGGATAGACGCTCGGGATCTCCGGCTCTTCCTCAACACCGGTGTCGATGAGGTTGGCGCGGATCGCGTCGATCTCAGCCTGCGTGATGCCAAACTGTTGCTTCAGGAAGGCTTCGCACGCTTCGGCAAAGGTGCCATCCGGCGCAAACGCCTGAATGTTATCGTACATCCTGTTGACCTGCACCATCAGGTTGCCGGTGTAGAGCGCCGGATCCGTTCCGCCGCCGCCGATCGAAGACAGCGCCGACAGTTCGTATTCCATAAAGAGGTCCGCCTTGGACATACCGCACAGACCCTCGATAATGAACAGCAACGTACCGGTACGGTCACGGCCGACCGAGCAGTGTACCACCAACGGGTAATTGCTCGCATCCGCAATGGCGCGGATCTCGCCGGCAAACGCGTCGTGGTACTTATCGGCGACCAGGTTACCCCAATAGTACGGAGCATCGAAGTTGAGGTAATTGACGTCACCCAGCGGCGAGCCGGAACCGGCGGTGCCTTCGCCCGGCGTACGGACGTCGAAGTCGGTCTTAACACCCAGCACGTACAGCATCTGGAACTTACCTTCTTCGGTGATGTTATCCAGCGTCGCAGTACGGTAGATCTTGCCGTACTTGATGGTACCGCCGAGAGCCGCGTAACCGCCAATATCGCGGGAGTTTTTCACGCCGTCGATGGTCAGGGTACGGACGGTATCCGCCGTCACAAAGGTCTGTACCGGCGAAGTCTTGTCGCCCGCTGTCAGCGTCCAATAATAGGTCGTGTTGGGAATCAGGTTGTACAGCGTATACTCGGTCTTATCGGTAGTAAAGACCAGCGCATCGGAGAAGTCCGACTTGCTCGCCACCGTCAAGGTGTAGGAATCCACGTCGCGGTTGGAGGCCCAACGGACAAGAAGCGGATCGCGATAATACAGATCCCCACCGGTACGCAACGCATCGCCGCGGGAGACGTTCGGATCGTAATCGGTGGTCATCTCTACCACCGCCGCACTCGGTTTCATCACGGTCTCTCCCTCCGCCGGAGACAGAATCAGCACGTCGTCAATGAGCAGGAGCGACTTACGAAGCAACAGCAGATCCGCCTCGGTCACCGCACCGTCACCGTTCATATCCGCGCCAAGCAGAGCCGAACGGGTCAGTTCTTCCTGATCGTTCAAATACAGTTCAAGCAACACCACGTCGCACACGTCGACCTGCTCGGTATCACCCACTTCACCGATGCGATAGAGGATCAGTTCGCGGGTGTACTCACGCTCGTACATCGTGTAGACCAGCGTATGAGTACCGATCACGTCGTACACGTCGCCCATATTAAAGGTCTCGCCGTCGATGTTGACCGTCTCCGCGTCGGTAATGGTGTAGGTATCCTTGTCAACGTTCACAAACACGGTGGCGGTGAAAGCCGGATCGTTAAAGTCAAACTCGGTGGTGACCACACCCTTGATGACGTAGAAGGTAAAGTCCTCGGTCACGCGGATGGCGGGTTCATCTCCCGAACTGCAGGCATACGTACCCGCCTTGATAACGACGGTCACACCGTCGGCGGCAGGTGACAACTGCGTACCCGGAATCTGCCAGTACAAGCCGTTGCCGCTGTTGGCGCGTTGCATCTGACCGGTGTAAGCCACACCGTCGATCTCGTAGACGACGTCCGCCCACTTGGTCTGCCACGACGTACCGATGGTGGTCTTGCCGGTGGTCGGAATCGCGTACATATTCCAGTTGCTGCCGTTGACCAGAGAGGCGGGATCCATCTTTTCAAAGGTGACGTCCACCGTAAAGCCCGCCGGCGGCGCGGCATTCCACACATCGTCGTTATAGACGTAGAAGGTGAAGTCGTTTGCCAGCGTGAGACCGTACATACCGTCTTCAGAGATATACTCGCCCGCCTTCACCGTGATCTTGGCATAGCTGGTTGTTTCCGAAAGAATTTTAAAGGTCAGATCCGCCAAGAACAACTGGGTGCCGCCGGCGTGCTTCAGTTTCATGGTGACCTCGGTATTGTTGATGGTCACCGGCACGTCCGTGTAGACGGTATCCCAAGCCGTACCCGGTTGGCTGTCGAGGTCGGTGTTCAAATACGCCAGCCAGTAGGTCGTCTTGTTGGAAAGGGTTTCATCCACCGACAGCGTATTGACCGTGATATAGTTATTCTCATCGATCTCGGTATAGTAATCGGTACCCTCAATAATGAGTTTGTCAAAGTACACGGTCGCCGAGCCGTAGGTACGGATGGCAAACAGGAACTTCTTGATCTTGCCGTCCGCGCGCTTGGCAACCTTGGAATCGTTCAGAATATCCAGCAGTTCGATCTCGACCCACTGATCGTAAGCACCGCCGACCGAGGTAAAGGCCGTCTCCACGTAACTTTCGCTGGTGCCGAAGGTGCGGAGAAGGGTGCTCTTACCGCTCTCCAACGTGTAGGACGGCACGTACATCCGCATCTTGATGGAGGTGACCTTCGACAGGTCGATCAGACCGTTTAAGTCGACCCACGTGGCCACGTAAGCGCCGTGGCTTACGCCGTAAACGCCGCCGGCAAAGCCTTCCGGCAGATCGCCGGTGTCGGTCAGCTTAGTGGCAAAACTGCCGGTATTGGTCACGAAACCGTTAACGGTAGCCGGGGTCTCGAAGTCCACGCCGTTAAAGTCGAAGATACCGTCCTCAATGCCGCCTTCTTCGTCCGGCACCGGTTCCTCGACCACCTCGTCCGCAAACGGGGAATCGCCGGTGTAGGCGATGGAAATGCTGTCAAAGTAGATCTGCGGGGCGTCACTGCCGCGAGCGCGGAAGGCGACCGCAAACAGATCGACGGTACCGTCGGCGTTCTTGGTGACACTGTCGTTCTTCAGCAGATCCAGCAGTTCCAGTTCAAACCACTGGTCAAATCCGTACAGCGACGCCGACGCGGTCGCATAGGTGTTGCCGGCGCCGATAATACGGAGATTACCCGCCACGCTTTCGTTAGCCAGCGTGTAGCTGGAGATATACATTTTGATCTTGATGGAGATGATCTTGTTCAGATCGAGGTTCTCCGCAAAATCCACCCAAGTGGCGGCGTAGTGGGTATTCGACGCGTTGTACACGCCGTCGGTAAAGCCGGCCGGCACGCCGGAGGTATCCTCCACCTTAGTGGAGAGATAACTGACAGAGCCCAGTTGATTGCTGGTGGTCGTATCGGACGGCACGGCAAAATCGGTGCCGTTGAAATCGTACGCGGCGGCGTTGACATCCACGTAACCGAAGGTCCAGCCACTGCCGGTAAAGGTCAGCGTGATATCCTCGGGAACCACCAGTTTATGGTCGGTGCAATCGCCGGCGTAGGTACCCTTACCGAAGACGATGTAATCGCCCGGTTTGGGATCGTTTTTATAGGTATACTTGCTCGTACCGGCAACCGCGAACGGCATCAGATAACCGTCGGCAATATAATAGGTAGCATTGAGACCGCCGTCTGACGAAGTGGCGATCACTTGATCGTTACTATCGTAGATGGTGACCGGCACAGTGTTTTTGCCGTAATAGTTTTCACCGGTCGGGAAGGTGGTGTGCGGCGTGAGCCAGAAGCGCCAGTCGGACTTTGCCGAGCCGTAGCCGGCCGAATGCAGATCGGTCGGGACGATGGTCATCGTTTCCGGGGTCGGCGCCTCGGCATAATAATCCTCACCCTCAATGATGAGGCTGTCGAAATACACCGTCGGCGTCTGGTCGGTACGCAACGAGATCATAAAGCGGCTGACCGTTTTATCACAGTTTTTCGTGATCGCCGAGGCCTGAAGCGCGGTAAGCAATTCGTATTCGTACCACTGACCGTAGATATCGGTGGTCAGAGAGGTATCCTCATAATACGAGCCACCGCTACCGAAAATACGGAATTTCGGCGTTTGCGTGTTGCTGTCAATGTACAGACGCACGCGGATGGAGGTGATCTTGGTCAGATCCAGTCTGGCACGGCCGAAATCGACCCAAACCGCGCCATACTGGGACGCAGAAACACTGTAGACACCGCCCGTGAAGCCGGCCGGCACCGAGGAGGTATCGGCCACAGCCGTAGCAAATTTCGAAGTCGAAGTCACATTCGTGTTGGTCGTGGTCGGCGTGGAGAAGTGAGTACCGTTGAAATCGTACACGCCGTCGGTAACCGGATCTGCCGGCTCTTCCGGCACATACAGCACGAACTTGCCGCCGGTGTAGACCAATTTGATATCCTCTTCAATGGTGATCCGATCCAGCGATTTACTGGAGTTGTAGGTACCCTTACCGAAGATGATGTAATCGCCCTCAACCGGCTGGTTGGAGTAGGTATAGTTTTGGCTGCCGTAAGTAAACGGCATCAGATAGGTGCCGTTGTGGTAGTAACTGCCAAGGGCGGTGCCGTTTTCCGTACTGGCCAGCAGTTCGTCATTGGCATTATAGATGGAGACCGGCACTTGATTCTGGCCGAAGTGAGACCCCTTCTCACCCGGCAGGGTGCCGTTGATGGTCAGGTGGAAACGCCAGTCGTTGTTGTTGACGGTGTCGGCAGCGTACACGCCGGTCGGGGTGATGACCACCGGATCGGGCAACGGGACAAAGTAATCCGCACCCGTGATGATGAGGCTGTCAAAGTACACCATACGGGCGGTGTCCGAGCCGCGATCGCGGAACACAATGGAGAAGTGATCCAGATAGCCACCCGTCGTAAGCGCTGCATCCGCCGTAACGTATTGGGTAATATCAATTTCCGACCATTCGCCGATCACGCCGCCCAAACCGGTGGTGTAGATCGGCGATGCTTCATAAGTACCATCCGACGAGCCGACATAGATACGAATGTTGGAACTCGTATCGGCGGTACCCGCCACGTACATTCTCACCTTCACCGAGGTGACTTTGGTCGTATCGATCGGCTGATCGAAATTCACACCGACAGTCACTTGGAGATTGCTGCCTTTAGAGCCGCCGGCAACCGAGCCGGTAAAGCCGGCCGGAACGGACGAGGTATCCGCAAGCACCGAAGCGTAACTTCCAATATTTGGATTGGCCGAAGCGATACTGAAATCGGTACCGTTAAAGTCGTAGGTATCGGTCGTCGGAAGCGAATAGACGAACGGATCCCCTTCGCTCTCGATAATAAGGCTGTCGTAGTAAATCACGCGCGTCTCGCCGCTTTTCTCGCGGAGGCCGATGACGAAACGATCGATGTAACCGTTAGCATCCAGCGCATTAGCGGAGGTAACAGCCGAGGTGATATCGATCTCGCTCCACTGATCGAATACGCCGCCCCAAGCCGCATAACCGATGCCGGTGTTGCAAAGCGCCGTCGACTCGTTCGTTGCATACAAGCGCAGAGCCGAGCCGTTCTCATTCGCGGAGGACGGCACATACATCCGCACCTTGACGGAGACGATCTTCGCCGGATCGATCGGATAAGCAAAATCCACACCGACCGAGACGTAAGAGAGATTCGCTTTGCCCATCACGCTGCCGGTAAAGCCGGCCGGAACGGACGAGGTATCAGCGATCAACGGCACGTTGCTACCCAGGGTATTGGTCTTCAGCGTGGTATCGAAATCGGTGCCGTTAAAGTCGTACACCGTGGTGGTGGTCTCCGCCGAAGCGAACAGCACCATCGGGACCGATACCGCCAGCAGACAAACGCAAAGCAGCACAGCCAGTACTTTTCCGAACAAAATTTTCATAAACACAACCTCCCATTAAAGTAGGATCCATTTTAATAATAACAAAACAGTTGTAAAAATACTATAATATTTTTCTAAAATATTGATACATTTTTATGAAATTGACGGTTTCCGGCTTTTTCTTAAATTTTTCAAAAACCTTAAAGCACCACCCGGCAAAAATAAGCCGAAGAGGCCATCGTACGAACGATGGCCTCTTTTCTGTTACAGGACGTTTTCGGTCAACAATTCGCGGATGGTATCGATCTCCTCCTGCGTGACACCCAGCGAGAGAATAAACGCCTCGCACGCTTCGGCAAAGGTGGCATCCGGCGCGTAGCCTTGAATACCGTCGTACATATCGGAAACCGCATTCATCAGATAGGTTACCTGCGCGTTGGCATCTCCACCGACCGCGGCAAGGAAGGACAACTCGTATTCAAAGAACAAGTCTTCCTTGGACATACCGCACAGACCTTCGATGAGGAACAGAATGGTACCAGTGCGGTCACGACCGACCGAACAATGCACCACGATCGGATAGTTATCCGCATCTGCAAACGCCCGGATCTCACCGATCAGCGCATCGCGGTACGATTCTGCCAACAATCCGGTATTGCTGTTCCAGTAGTACGGACCGTTGTAGTTGAGGTAATTGACCGAGTCGCCCAACGGCGAACCACTGCCGGCCGTGCCTTCACCCGGGGTACGGATATCCAGATCGGTCTTGACTCCCAGCACGGTAAGCATCTGATAGAGACCGTCCTCGGTAATATTATCCAGCGTACCGGTGCGGTACACCATTCCGTAGTTGAGCATAGAGCCGTCAGCCAGCGTGAAGCCGCCGATATCGCGGGCATTATCCACACCCTCAATAGTTAGTGTACGGACAGTATCTGCCGTCACGAAACTGCGTACCTCCGATTCCACCGTACCGGCAGCGACCTTCCAGTAATAGGTGGTCGCCGGCAACAGGTTGTAAAGCGTATACTCCGTCTTATCCGTTGTATGCACCATCGCATCGGAGAAATCCGATTTGGTGGCAACCGAGAGTTGATATTCGCTCACATTTTCAGCCGACACCCACTTGATAAACAGCGCATCCCGATGGAACTGCTGTGTACCGTTTTTCATATTGTTGGTCGCATTGGCGGTTAGGTCGTAATCCGTCTCCAGTTCCGCCACCTGCGCACTTGGCTTCATCGCGGTAATGCCACTCTGCGGGCAGAGGATCAACAGACCGTTCATCATCAGTTCCATCTTTCGCAGTAAAGTCAGATCCGCAGCGGTGACCGATCCATCGCCGTTCATATCCGCGCCAAACAGCGCCGATTCGCTCAGTTCAACCGCACCGGCAAGATAACGCTTAAGCAGCACCACATCGCGCACGTCGACCTGTTCGGTATCGCCTACCTCGCCGACACGGTAGAGGATGAGTTGACGGGTGTATTCCCGCTCATACATCGTATAGGTCAGCGTGTGAGTACCGATGATGTCATAGACGTCACCACGGTTGTAGATCTCACCGTCAATGATCACGGTATCGGCATCCGTAACGGTGTAGGTATCGTTGTCGATATCAACCGTCACGGTAGCGGTAAACGCCGGATCGTTAAAATCAAACTCCGTTGTTACTACGCCTTTGATGACGTAGAAGGTAAAGTCCTCCGTAATACGGATAGCCGGCGTGTCATCGGTGTTGGAGGCATAGTTGCCCGCCTTGATCACGACAGTCACGCCGTCAGCCGCCGGGGACAATTGGGTGCCGGGTATAGCCAGATACAGGCCCTCGCTGTTGTTGGCACGTTTCATCGTGCCAGTGTAGGCTACGCCGTCAATCTCATAGGCCACATTGGCCCAACTGCTGCTCCACGGTACGCCGGGGGTATCGGCGGAATTGACCGGCGTGGGATACATATCCCATTGCCCGCCATTGACCTTGGAAGCAACGGACATCGTATTCAACGTCACATCCACCGCAAAATCCGCCGGAGGCAGCGAATTCCAAAGGTCGCCGTTATAAACGTAATAAGTGAAGTCCTCGGTCAGGATAATACCGCTGCCATCACCGGCGGTATACTCACCCGCCTTCAGCACCACCTTGGCATAGGCGGTATCCTTCGGCAACTGCGTGTACCAGATATCCAGGAAGAATCCGTAAGCTGCACCGGCATTGTACAGCGTAGCGGTAGTTTCCTTACTGTTGATCTTAATTTTCACCGGGAAAGAGGTGGACCACGCCGTGCCGGGCAGAACGGTGTTGTCGGAGGTGCTCAGGTAAGCATCCCAGCGGTCCAAAGAGCCGGACGGACCGGAGATATTTTCCATCAAGTTGCTGATTGCCGTATTGACGTAACTGCTCTTATCAATAATCGTAAAGTAATCTTTTCCCTCGATGATGATACTGTCGTAATACAGCGTGGGGGCGCTCGTTGCATAGGCACGGTAGGCAATCATAAACTTCTCCACCGTACCGTCGGCGTTTTTCGTAATCTTGTCGCTCTTCAGCAGGTCGAGCAGTTCCAGTTCGAACCATTGGTCGTAAGTGCCGTCGTGCAGCTGCTGCACATAGTTATCGCCGGTGCCAAAAATACGGAAAGACGGAGTCTTTCCGCTTTCCAGCGTGTAAGACGAAATATACATCCGCACCTTAACGGAAGTGACTTTGCTCAGATCGATCGTACCATGGAAATCCACCCACACCGCATCGTAGATACTATGGGAATGGGAATAGACACCGTCGGTAAAACCGGACGGTACCGATGAGGTATTGCTCATCGGCGCGGAGGCGATGTAATTGGTTGAGTTGACCGATGTATTGGTGGTTGCCGGAGTATCGAAGTTCTTGCCATCAAAATCAAACACACCATCAGCCGGTATCTCAAACTTTTCTTCGATAAACAACGTCCCCTCATAGGTGATGCTGATGCTGTCGTAATAAACGACCGGTTTCTCGGCACCGTACACGCGATAGGCAATGATAAAGCGATCAAGATAGCCGTCAGTATCCTTGGTGACTACATTCTTCACCGCATCGGTGATATCCAAATCGACCCACTGACCGTACGCACCGCCGCTGGTCTCAAAGGCATATTCCTTGGCTGTGGAACCGGTCTTTTCATCTGTGGAGAGAATACGCAACTTCGGAACACCGTTTAAGGTGTAGTTCGGCACGTACATCCGCACCGTCACTTGGGAAATGACGGCGGTATCCACCGGTAGCGGAAAATCTACCGCCACCGCCGCATAGGTAGATCCGCCACCGGCGTGAACGCTGCCGGTAAAGCCGGCGGGCACCGAAGCGGTGTCGGTCAGTTTGGCGGTTGCCTCCGTACTCCCTACTGAGCCGTTGCCGTTAATACCGGTAGCAAAATCGATATCGTTAAAATCAAACACAGAGATATCGGGGTGTCCCAGCACCCATATGCCGTCCAAGTAACTGAGGATGATGTCCTTTTCAAACATAATGGAGGTGTCGGCATCATCCGATTGGGCATAAGTACCCGCCGACAAGGTGACGTAATCGCCCTCGCTCGGTTGATTGTTCGCCGTATAATTGCCGGATACAAACGGCATCAGATAACTGCCGTCACGGTAGAATGTCGCCGAGATACCGTTGGCCACCACCTCATCGTTCTTGTTGCGAATAGTATAGGGGACTTGGTCCAGACCGTAATACAAACCGGTGGGCAGCGTCCCTTCCACGGTCAGCCAAAAACGCCAGTCACCGCCGGCGGTGTTGCTGTTGACCAGTTCGATCGGGGCGATGATCGCTTCGGTTGGGCCCTCCGAGACAAAAATATCCCCTTCGCTCTCGATGATGAGACTGTCGTAGTAGACGGTTGCGTTGGTACCGTACACACGGTAGGCTATCACAAAGCGGTCAAGATAACCGTCCGCATCCTTGGTGACGGTATTCTTCACCACATCGGTGATATCGATCTCGCACCACTGATCAAATGCACCGCCCCAGCCGGCAACGTACGCCTGACCGAGCCATCCCGCTTGGCTGGTGCTTTCGGCGGTGGACAGAATACGCAACTGCGGCGTACCGGATGTCGTATAACTCGCCACGTACATACGTACCTTGATGGAGGTGATCTTGGCGGTATTGATCGGCTTTTCAAAGTCCACACCGACCGAAACGTAGGTACTGTGCGTCCCGCTCATAACCGCACCGGTCGAGCCGGCGGGCACGCCTTCCGTCGCCAAAGCAACTCCGCTGCCGACATTGGAGGTCAGCAATTGGGTATCAAAATCGCTACCGTTGAAATCGTATACCGTCGTGGTTGCCGCCAACGCCGGTAACACCGCCGGCACCGCGCAGAAAAGCAGACAAACCGTCAGTAACAACGTCAGCAGTCTGCGGAAATATCGTTTCATATCAAAAGTCCCCTTTCGTATTTTATAATTCTATTATACAGTCTTCGTCAGACAATTTCTGCTGGTTTTTTACAGAAAACTAACGATTTTTTATAATTTTATAGACACGCCTCGGCAGGAGTGGTATAATGGAAAAAACGAGTAACGGGAGGGAAAACGGCGTGGCGGAGTTTTCGATATACAATCAAGTAAAAACGTTTGAGTCGTTACGGATGGGTGACGGCATCCGGTATTATTGCCGTATTCTTCCGGCTACGCTGTACGAGCATCACTGCCATGCCGATTTCTATGAATTCGCCCTCATCGCCAACGGCACCTTCACCCACTATTATAACGGTCAGAAGACCCTTCTCCACATCGGCGATCTGCTGTACGTCCGCCCGAACGAATATCACGCGATACGCGGCGAGACCGCCGACGACTTACATTACGTGTTTGTAGCGGAAAAGGAATGGTTTGAGCGTATTGCCGCCCGACAACCCGCCTATTTAGAGTACTTCACCAATACCCCGCTGGCTGTCCGGACGTTGCCGCATCAGCAGTACGACTACGTCAGTTATCTGGCCGGTGTACTCGCCGGACGGGTACCGCCTCCCAACAGCGACTTGATCGCCGAGCAGTTGCTCTCCTCCTTACTGTTGTTCGGTTCGCAGGAACTGAATCCGCAGTCCCATTTCGGTGTACAGCGATACGTGAACCATTTGATCTGGGAATTCAATTCCTATCGGTTGTTATGCGAAAACATCGGTCGGATCTATCAGGACTTCCCCGCCTCTCAGACCACGCTGATCAATCATTTCAAGCAGACCACCGGCAAAAGCATCGTCGAATACCGCCATCAAAAGCGAATGGAATACGCCGCCCATCTGTTGGCGGTGGATAACTATCAGGTAACGACCGTGGCCGGTCTGGTCGGATTTTCCAGTATGTCCTATTTTTCCTCGCTGTTTAAGGAATTTCACGGGATGTCCCCCAAACAATACCAACTGGCCCACCGCCAAAACAAATAAAAATCCCCCCGCATAGCGGGGGGCTTTCATTTTCGGGCATAGCCCTATTGGCCTGCCAGCCACACACCGGTTGCCGGCCACCCATAAATGGGTTGTCAGTCTTTGCCGGCTCCCCTTGTCAGGGGAGCTGTCGGCGGCAGCCGACTGAGGGGTAGTTTTTTCTCTCCCTCCGTCTTTTTGCTTCGCAAAAATCCACCTCCCTCGTCAGAGGGAGGCATAACATAAAACACTTTCTGCGTCTGCCTTTGATCTCTACGATTTCTGTTC
>JAFQQM010000051.1 GCA_017410585.1 Clostridia bacterium | reverse complement strand
GTCGCACCCGCGTATAATTCCTACAAAAAAGCAAGACGGTCGGTCTTGCTTTTTTCCTTTTTTTGGATTATACTGGAGACGGAAAGAAAAAGGGCTTATCCACGCGAATAACAAGCGTGTCCGTTGCCTATATTCAAATAGACCAACCTCAAAGGAGGCAGTTCAATGACCTGCGAAAAATGCGGTAAGAACGCCGCTACCACCCATATTACCCGTATCGTCAACGGTTTGCGTACCGAACAGCACCTCTGCGGCGCCTGCGCACAGAAGCAGGGATTCAGCGCGCTTGGCGGCTTGGATATGGCCGGAATGTGGAATGCTTTATTTGCCGAACCGTCGGCGCGTGCGCTGGCGGATACGGTGGGTTGCCCCACCTGCGGCACCACCCTTACCGAGATCGTCCGTAGCGGCCGTGCCGGTTGCCCCGATTGCTACCTGACTTTCTACGACCGCCTGTTGCCCGCCATCCAACGCATCCACGGCAAGGCACAGCACGCCGGTAAACTGCCGTCGGCGGCGGGAGAGACCGCCCGTGTTCAGCAACAACTGGATCGCCTGCGGGGTGAATTGGACGAAAAACTGAACGCGCAGGCGTATGAGGAATGCGCTGTCCTGCGCGACCGTATCCAACATTTGGAACAGCAACTGCGCCCGCAACCGTTGCTTGTGGAAGACGCGGGAGAGGAGGAGTGACCGATGGTACAGCATTGGATATACGCGGCCGGTAACGACCGCGACGTCGTTGTCAGCACCCGCGTCAGTTTGGCGCGAAATCTCACCGGTCTGCCGTTTCCTGCCTCGATGGAGGAAGAACAGCGTACGGCGCTGATCGATACGGTCGCCCCGCCGCTGGAGACGGCCGGTCTGGTCCGTTGCCGCTGGGATGATCTCAGCGGTTGGGAACAGCAGGCGATGGCAGAACGTCGGCTTGTCAGTCCTGCTTTCTTTGCGGGGCAAGGTAAACGGGCGGTCTTTGCGTCGGAGGACGAACACTTGGCGGTTTCGGTCGGCGGACAGGATCATTTAAAACTGCAGGTACTTTGCGCCGGCTTGGCACTGGAAGAAGCCTATCAGCAGATCGATGCGCTGGATACCGCCTTGGATGCCAAGTTGCATTTTGCGTTTGATCCGCGCCTTGGGTATCTCACCCAAAGTCCGGCCGACCTCGGTACGGCGATGCACGCTTCGGTGTATCTTCACCTGCCGGCGTTGCAACAATCCCGCTTTATTTACGAACTCAGCAATATGGTGTCCAAACTCGGGCTTTCGCTGGGGAGTGTTTACGGCGAGTCGGGCAAATCCGGTTGCAGCCTTTATCAACTTTCCAACCGCGTGACCCTCGGGATCACCGAACAGGCCGTCATCAGTAATTTGGCGAGTTTTGCCCGCCAGATCGTCCGTCAGGAACGGTTGGCGCGGGAAGAACTGCGCGGTCAACCGTCGCTGGAAGACCGTGTTTGGCGGTCTTACGGCCTGCTGAAAAATGCCCGCTTGTTGCCGCTGGAAGAATGCCGCACGCTGTGGTCAAACGTGCGTGTCGGTACGGCATTGTCGTTATTGCCGGCGTTATCGGCCGAAGCGGTGGATGCGCTGTTGCTGGCGGTCGGATCGGCCACGGTGATGAGCATCGCCGGCAAGGAATTGGATAGTACGGAATTGGAACAGCAGAGAGCCACCATCGTCCGCGAAAGGGTGTGATGTTATGTACCAATTTAAGGGGTTCGCGCCAAAAGCAGGCAAAGCGCTGTGGGAAGCGATTCGTCTGGCAGAGGAAATGGGACATACTTATATCGGTACAGAACACATAGTCGGTGGACTCTTGCGAACGGAGGACAGCATCGCCGCGATGCTCCTCCATTCGTTGGGAATTCGACAAACAGAATGGGAAAAAATGATCGGCGAGTTGGAAGGACGCGGGAATCCCTGCGCACTGACACCCGCCGATTTTTCACCCCGTGCCAAGGGATTATTGGATTCCGCCAAGCAAAACGCCCGTTGCCGTGCCGGTGCTTCGGCCGCCGGTACGGAGGATCTGCTTACTGCCTTGGCGCAGGATCCGGCTTGCGTGGGTATGCGGTTGCTGTCGGCAAGGCAGGTGACCGCCTCTATGCTGTTGGCCAAACTGACGGTAGAGCCGGCGGAGCGGATCGGGGAGAAAAGCAAAAAGTCATCGGCATTGGAACAATACGGACGGGATCTCACCGCCCGTGCGGCGGAAGGCCGCCTCGATCCGGTGGTCGGGCGGGAAAAGGAAATTGAACGCACGGTGCAGATCCTTTGCCGCCGCACCAAAAACAATCCCTGCCTCATCGGGGAACCGGGGGTGGGGAAGACGGCCATTGCGGAAGGGTTGGCCCAGCGCATTGCCGAGGGTTGTGTGCCGGAGGAATTGCGCGGTAAACGGCTGATATCGGTCGACCTGACCGGTATGGTGGCCGGTACCAAATACCGCGGCGATTTTGAAGAACGGGTACGCCAACTGATATACGAGACCACCACCAGCGGCGATGTGTTGCTGTTTGTCGATGAGATGCACACGCTGATCGGTGCCGGCGCGGCAGACGGTGCGGTAGATGCCGCCAATATCCTCAAACCCGCCTTGGCGCGCGGTGAGTTGCAACTGATCGGTGCTACCACGCTGTCGGAATTCCGCCGACACGTGGAAAAGGACGCCGCTTTGGAACGCCGTTTCCAATCGGTGACGGTGGAAGAACCTTCACCCGAAACCACGCTGGATATTTTGAAAGGACTTCGCCCGCATTATGAGCAATTCCACGGCGTTTCGCTGCCGGATGACGCTTTACAGGCGGCCGTTACGCTGTCGGTAAGGTACGTTGCCGACCGTTTTCTGCCGGATAAGGCGGTTGACATTATGGACGAAGCCGCCGCAAAAGTAAAGTTAAACAACTTTACAGATGCCAAGGAGGAATGGTACTCGTCCTCTCTGCCTCGCGTGGCGGTGACGGTAGCGGATATGGCGGCGGTCGTGTCGGCATGGACGGGAATTCCGGTCGGACAACTGACCGAGACCGAAAGTGAACGGTTACTGCGCTTGGAAGAGGCTCTCTCCCGCCGGCTGGTGGGGCAGGAGCAGGCGGTCAAAGCGGTGGCTCGCGCGGTGCGTCGCGGCCGTGCCGGTCTGCAGGAACCGGACCGACCGATCGGCTCGTTTCTGTTTCTCGGACCCAGCGGAGTGGGGAAGACCGAACTGACCAAGGCGTTGGCAGAGGTGTTGTTTGGGGATGAACACAGCCTGATCCGCTTGGATATGTCGGAATATATGGAGAAGCATACGGTCGCTCGCCTGATTGGTTCACCGCCCGGCTACGTCGGCTACGAGGAGGCAGGACAACTGACCGAAAAACTGCGCCGCCGCCCGTATACGGTGGTGTTGTTGGATGAAATTGAGAAAGCCCATCCCGACGTATGCAATCTGTTACTGCAGATACTGGATGACGGACAGTTGACCGATGCGCAAGGTCGCACCGTCTCCTTCCGCAACGCCGTCATCGTGATGACTTCCAACGTCGGTGCGGCCAAAGCGGGCTTGACCCATCCGCTCGGATTTGCCGAAACGGCAGAAAGCAAAAAACGGGGGTATATTATGGAAGAACTGAAAAAGACCTTCCGGCCCGAATTGTTGGGGCGTATCGACGAGATCATCACCTTTGATCCGTTGACCCCCTCGCAGACTGCCGAGATCACCCGCCGATTGCTGGTTGGACTACGCTCGCGGTTGGCGGATAAAGAATTGTCCCTCTCGGTCAGCGAGGAGGCGATCGCCGCCATTGCCGCGGCCGGTACCGATCCGCTGTACGGGGCAAGACCTTTACGGCGAGAGATCCGCACCCGCATAGAGGATCCGCTGGCAGAGCGGTTGCTGACCGGTCAATATGGTGCAGGAGATACCGTTTTTCTGGATTTTCAGGGGGGAGATTTTTGTTTTTCTCCGCAAATTGCACCTGCTTCGCATTGACAAAACAGGTAAAATCCGTATAGTAGAAGTAGAAAACAAGAGGAGGTGATCCGATGGGTGACCGTGTGATCTTGCACATTGATTGCAACAGTTTTTATGCTTCGGTCGAGCAGGTGTTCCGGCCGGAACTGGCGGAGGTGCCGATGGCGGTCTGCGGCGATCCGGAAGGACGCCACGGCATTATTCTGGCGAAAAACGAAAAAGCCAAAGCCTATGGGATCGCCACTGCCGAGACCATTTGGCAGGCGAAGCGAAAGTGCCCCGAACTGGTGTTGGTACCGCCCCGTATGGATGAATATCGCCGTTTCTCCCGCCGGATCAACGCCATTTACGCCGATTATACCGATATGGTGGAACCGTTTAGTCTGGACGAATCGTGGCTGGACGTCACCGGCAGTCAACAACTGTTCGGCGACGGCAAGACCATTGCCGATACCATCCGCCGCCGTGTGCGGGAGGAGATCGGCGTGACCGTGTCGGTCGGCGTGTCCTTTAATAAGGTGTTTGCCAAACTGGGCAGCGACTATAAAAAACCGGACGCCACCACCGTGTTTCTGCGGGAAGACGTCCCGCAGAAGGTGTGGCCGTTGCCGGTCACCTCATTGCTGTTCGTCGGCCGTTCTGCTGCGGCTACGCTGGAAAAATCCCATATCTACACCATCGGTGATTTGGCACGCGCCGACCGCGAACTGCTGGTGCGGCTGTTGGGAAAACTGGGGGATACGCTTTGCGACTACGCCCGCGGGTTGGACGACAGTCCGGTGGCGAAACTGGGGGATTCCCGCGAGATCAAATCGGTGGGAAACGGGATGACCTTCCGCCGCGATCTCGCCAGCGAGGAAGATATTCGTTTGGGCTTGCACGTGCTGTGCGACAGCGTAGCGCATCGTCTGCGCCGAAGCGGTCTGCGCGGTTGGACGGTGCAGGTCACCATTAAGGATACCAATTTAAAGAGCATCACCCGCCAGACCACCTTGCCGCGTGCTACCGATCTGTCTTCCGAAATGCTGGAAGCGGCCATGGCATTGACGCTGGCCAACCGTCCGGCGGCCATCCGGATGCTGACCGTGACGGTCTCCGGTCTGACCGATGATACGACAGGGGAACAGACCTCGCTGTTTGCGGAGGAACAGTTGCCAGACTTAGATAACCGTCGGCGGCTGGAACATACGCTTGACCGCCTGCGCGATCGCTACGGTTGGAGTTCAGTACGCCCCGGTGCGACGTTGCAAAACAATCTCGGCATCGACGAATCCGCCCCTCGCGGCGCGGATGACGAAACCTAAAGAAAAGTAAAATTATTTTGCGAAAAACACTTGACAAAACCCGCCGGTATCGGTATAATAGCAATGCTGTCGAAAATCCGACGGCGCTAATGGCCCGGTAGTTCAGTTGGTTAGAACGCTAGCCTGTCACGCTAGAGGTCGACGGTTCGAGCCCGTTCCGGGTCGCCATTTTGCTGATATAGCTCAGGCGGTAGAGCGCATCCTTGGTAAGGATGAGGTCACCAGTTCGATTCTGGTTATCAGCTCCAGAAAAAAGTCCTTGAGATTTTTCTCAAGGACTTTTTTCAACTAAATCCGTCCTTTCGGACGGGATAAATCCATCTTCGATGGGTGAAATCGCTTTGCGGTGAAATCCGACTTTGTCGGGTTTTGGGGACGGATTTAATTTCATCGAAACCAAGGGTTTCGATTTCACCAAAGGCGAATGCCTTTGATTTCACCGTGCGTCAGCACGATTTCACTTTACTTGCAATGTTATAGCATTTATGGTATAATTATTTATAGAAATGAGGTGGTTGCTATGCCTGAAAGTAAACTTGCAGTTTCATCTATGGATTTTGCTGTGAAGATTTTAAAACTTTGTGACATTATAAAAGGTCATTATTCTATTGTTAATCAACTTGAAAGGTCGGCTACAAGCATTGGCGCAAATATTCGTGAAGCCAATTACGCTCATAGTAAACCCGATTTTGTTTCTAAATTACAAATATCACTCAAAGAGTGTTATGAAACAGAATATTGGCTTGAACTTATGCTAAAAGCTGAACTTTTACAAGAAGATGTAGCAAAGGTTTTATTGCACGATTGTGGCTCGATTCGTAGAATGCTCGTTTCATCTATCAATACAATAAAAAGTAAGGAGTAATTTTGTGAAAAAAATCAATGTTGCGTTAATTAACAATGTTCAGTATTGTAAATTTCCCAAAGGGATAAATAACATAACCGAGTTTATTGAATTCCTTAATGAGAATTATCATTCTTTTATTGAACTGGAATTTTTGATTGAGGAAGGTTGTGTCGCACCTTTCTATATTGAGGAGGATTTGAAAATCGAGAAACAATATTGGAATCCTTCTAATATTCGACTTGTCAAAGAAGCAGAGGCATCCATTCTTCTCAGATGGGAATATGAAGAAAAACTTAAAAAAGTTGTTTCGGAGAAATGTGTTGACTGCGTTCACTACCAAGAGGATGCCGAAGGTGACAATCTTAAAGGGCATCGTGAAAAAATATCCCTCGATGGTGAATGCTGGGGATACGAAAAGAAAAGTTAAGGCAAAATCCTCGGTTTTTAGGCACATTCAATTCGTGTCATTAAGTTCAAACCACCCAAAAATTCCGAATGCGAAAGCGTTCGGGATTTTTACTTTTTCATTATTCACTTTTCACTCTTCACTAAAAAACGCATTCGGGATTTTGGGAAAGTAATAAGTAATAGTGAATAGTGAAAAAGTATTGCCCCTTCGCCACTTTTATGCTATAATACACTTAAAGGTTGGTGAGTTTATGTCATTATTAGAATTTTTACAGAATAATATTTCAACTAATGATTCATTAGACGAAATCATAAATGTATTTGAAGAAATGTGCAAAACCCCCATTGAAGAGGACCTTTTATTAAACGAGTATGGTGTTTATGATTTTACGGGGGAAGATTTATTTTACTATGATTTAGTAAGACAATATCCTGATGGAGAAGATGAGTATTATCAGCTTCGAGTAAGTATTATGTTTTCGCCCGACGAACAAAACCGTAATCTTCAAGATACCTTATGGAATGATGATACCGACGAAAATTTCTTTGATTATATACGCAAGTCGGATGGATACGATTATGCAAATAATCACAAGTTGAAGTCCATTGATATAAGAATAGACCAAACTTAATATTAAATTCAAAAATCTTTAGTTTTTAGGTACATTTCATTTGTGTCATTAAGTTTAAACTACCAAAAAAAATCCAAGTCGAAAGACTTGGATTTTTTATCCATTGCGAAAGCAATGGCATATCACCACGCAGTATGCGTGTATATCATCAACAACGGCAAAGCCGTTGATTTTCCGCCGCTTTTCTGCTATAATATAAAAAAAGGGGGGACGATTGTGTTTGAGTTCCGATTGGCAGATAAAACGCAAACAGAACGCTGGCTTCCCGACTTGTTTCGTATGTTGCACGCCAATATGAGCGTCATTGCGCCAACCGAACATTCTTATGATGAGGATTATGAACTCTGGCGTGCTTCGACCCTTCCGGCTATTCAAAACGCGGACCGATACATCGTCTTGATGTATGCCGAAAATAAGCACGTCGGCTATTTTCAATACTCCTTAAACGGCGATACCCGTTCGCTGATGATGGAAGAGATCCAAATTATCAAGGAATTTCAAGGGAGAGGGATCTTTTCGGCATTATATAAGTGGTTGATCGAGAGTCTGCCGAAAGACGTTGTGTACGTAGAAGCCTATGCACATAAAAAGAATATCAAATCGCAAGGGATTCTAAACCGTTTAGGGCTGGTTGCGATCGGCGAAAACGAAAACGGAAATTCTCTGCATTACCAAGGAGAATACGCCCATTTACTGAAAAAGTACGGTTGATGATTACGATTCATTACATCTTTTAAAAACAGAGGCGATGCATAATGGCAAGGGGGATGAAGATACTGGCGGTGGTGGCGGTCTTGCTGACCGCCTTATTTGCCGCGCTGTATGCTTTTCTGCCTCTCGGCGTCTTCTTCAGTTTGGCGATCACCGCCGGTACGCTGGCCTACCACCTCTTGATGCGGCTGTTGGTCGGCGGTATCTATAACGCCTGCTTGCACAATCGGGTAGATTACCGCAAACGGTGGTTTGTGGTCGGTGAAACCGAAAAGAAACTGTATGACTTTTTGAAGGTCAAGCAATGGAAGAAATTTCTCCCCACCTACGACCCCGCCACCTTTGATAAAAAGCAGCATTCGTGGGAGGAGATCGCCGGTGCGACCTGCCAATCCGAACTGGTGCATGAGACGATCGCGGTACTGAGTTTTCTGCCGATCGTGTTTTCGGTTTGGTTTGGCTCGACGCTGGTGTTTGTGCTGACTTCGGTCTTCTCCGCGCTGTTTGACCTGTCCTTCGTGATGCTCCAGCGCTACAACCGCCCTCGGATCATAAGGATCATCGATCGCTAAATAAAAAAAGACCAAGTCGGTTGACTTGGTCTTTTTTGTTATCCGATCATTTTGTGGATGAGGTTCCAGGCATGCGGCTCAAACCGGCCGGTCGCCTTGGCGGTGTCCTCGGTAAAGGTGGTTACGCCGCTCTCCTTCTCCGCGTTTGAGCGGTAAATGAGATAGGGGATAGGATCGGCCACGTGTGTCTTGCAGGCGATGGGGGTGGGGTGATCGGGACACACCAGCACGGTGAAATCGCCCAACTCCGGCAACTGCCGCAACAACGGACCGACCACCAGTTCGTCGATCATTTCGATCGCCCGCACCTTGTTTTCCGCCTCGCCGCGGTGTCCGCATTCGTCCGGCGCTTCCATGTGGATGTACGCATAGTCGCAACCGTTTTTCAGCGCGTCTATCGCCGCTTCCAGTTTCCCGCTGAAGTTGGTGTCGATGTAGCCGGTGGCGCCTTCTACCTCGCAGACCTGCATACCGCTCAAGCGGCCGATGCCCTTGAGCAGGTCGACGGCGGAGATCATCGCACCGGTCAGTCCGGTCATCTCCTTGAAATTCTGCAGTTGCGGACGGCGTCCGTGTCCCCACAGCCAGATGGAGGTAGCGGGGTTGAGTCCGGCGGCCTTCCGCTCGGCGTTGACGGGGTGATCTTTGAGGATCGCTTCGCTCTTTTTCATCAGATCCAGCAACTTTGCCGCCGCCGGATGCAACGGCAGATACTCGCCCACCACGCGCCCGCTGATGTCGTGGGGCGGGGTCACTTTACCGAGTTCGGTGGTGCCGCCGTGCCATACCAGACAATGGCGGTAGGCTGTGCCGGTGTAGAAATCAAACTCACCGCCGCCCAGTTTTTCCTGCAACGTTTGGATGATGCGGTCAGCCTGCGCGGTGTGAATGTCACCGGCGCAGTAATCCACCATCGTCTTGTCGGCGTAGTTTTCCTCGTCCGACAGCGTCACCAGATTGCAACGCATCGCCACGTCGGTATCCGCCAGTTCGATGCCGATGTTGGCGGCTTCCAACGGCGACCGTCCGGTGTAACAGCCGGCGGGATCGTAGCCGATGATCGACAGATTGGCCACGTCGCTGCCCGGCGCCATTCCCGCCGGAACCGAGCAGGTCAGACCCACCTCGGCCTTGGATGCCAGCCAATCAATGTGCGGCTTGTGGGCTGCTTGCATCGGGGTCTTCCCGCCCAGCAACTCCACCGGCGTATCCGCCATACCGTCGCACAGTACAACAACATATTTCATAGGATCACCTTCCCAAGAGGATTTCGTTCGGTATTATACCATAAGCGAGCCGAACTCGCAACGGTTTTTTGAAAGAAAAGGGCGCGATACGGCCTCTGATTGCTCGTCATACGCCAGTATGCGCTCGCAATCATCGTTGTCTCGCTAACCGTTTTCTGTCAAAAAACTGCTTTGCACCGCCGGT
>JAFQQM010000050.1 GCA_017410585.1 Clostridia bacterium | reverse complement strand
TGCTAAATGCAGCTATAAACATAACCGATGTTGCCGCAAATCTTTCGAGTGTTATCTCACCAGAAAATATTATCGGAACAGCTTTGTTGAATTTAATTAAGTAACCGGTTGTATACGAAAACACCCCGTGTTCGATTGAACACGGGGTGTTTTTGCTTGGTTAATAGCTGTATTTTGGCAAGGTTTTGGAGCAATCAGAATGCCCGCAAACCCGCATAAATACTGACTTTTTCGAGGCTTACTTGCTCGATTTAATAGCAGCCTGAGCGGCGGCGAGGCGAGCAACCGGCACACGGAACGGCGAGCAGGACACATAGTCCAGACCGATCTTGTGGCAGAACTCGACGGAGACCGGATCACCGCCGTGCTCACCGCAGATACCGCAGTGGATCTTATCGTTCGCGCCCTTGCCCAGTTTGATGGCCATTTCCATCAACTTGCCAACGCCATTCTGATCCAACTTCGCAAACGGATCGTTCTCGTAGATCTTCTTGTCGTAGTAAGCATCCAGGAACTTACCGGCGTCATCACGGGAGAAGCCGAAGGTCATCTGGGTCAGGTCGTTGGTACCGAAGCAGAAGAACTCCGCTTCCTTAGCGATGTCGTCCGCAGTCAAGCAGGCACGCGGGATCTCGATCATGGTACCCACTTCGTAGGCCAGTTCGATACCGGCGGCGGCGATCTCTTCGTTAGCGGTCGCCACAACGATATCCTTAACGAACTTGAGTTCCTTCACTTCGCCGGTCAGCGGGATCATGATCTCCGGCTTAACGGTCCAGTTCGGGTTCGCCTTCTGCACGTTGATCGCCGCACGGATGACCGCACGGGTCTGCATCTTGGCGATTTCCGGATAGGTGACAGCCAGACGGCAGCCACGGTGACCCATCATCGGGTTGAACTCATGCAGCGAAGCGATGATCGCCTTGATGTCGGCAACGGTCTTGCCCTGTGCGGCGGCGAGAGCGGCAATGTCGGCCTCTTCGGTCGGCACGAACTCATGCAGCGGGGGATCCAAGAAACGGATGGTGACCGGATTGCCTTCCAGCGCGGTGTACAGTTTCTCAAAGTCACCCTGCTGATACGGCAGGATCTTCGCCAGAGCGGCTTCGCGCTCTTCGACGGTGTCGGCGCAGATCATCTCACGGAACGCCGCGATACGATCAGCCTCGAAGAACATGTGCTCGGTACGGCACAGACCGATACCTTCCGCGCCCAGTTCGACCGCCTTGATGGCGTCGGCCGGAGTATCCGCATTGGTGCGGACCTTCAGGGTACGGAACTCGTCCGCCCAATCCATAATGGTCTTGAACTCACCCACGATCTCCGCATCCACCGTCGGGATGATCTCGCCGTAGATGTTACCGGTGGAACCGTCGATGGAGATGTAGTCGCCCTCGACGTAGGTCTTGCCGGCCAGTTCGAATTTCTTATTCTCTTCGTCCATCTTGATGTCGCCGCAACCGGACACGCAGCAGGTACCCATACCGCGAGCCACGACAGCCGCGTGGGAGGTCATACCGCCACGGACGGTCAGGATGCCCTGCGCCGCCTTCATACCGGTGATGTCTTCCGGAGAGGTCTCCAGACGCACCAGCACGACCTTTTCGCCGCGGCTGTTCCACTCCACCGCATCTTCGGCGGTGAACACGACCTTACCGCAAGCCGCACCGGGGGAAGCGCCCAGACCCTTACCGGCCGGCACAGCCGCCTTCAGCGCCTTGGCATCAAACTGCGGGTGCAGCAGGGTGTCGAGGTTACGCGGATCGATCATCGCAACGGCCTGTTTCTTGTCGATCATACCCTCAGCGACCAGATCGCAAGCGATCTTCAGAGCCGCCTTAGCGGTACGCTTACCGTTACGGGTCTGCAGCATATACAGTTTGCCGTCTTCAACGGTGAACTCCATATCCTGCATATCGTGGTAGTGGTTCTCCAGAATGTTGCAGACTTCTTTGAACTGCTTAAACGCTTCCGGGAACTTCTCCGCCATCTCGGCGATCGGCATCGGCGTACGCACGCCGGCGACAACGTCTTCGCCCTGCGCGTTGGTGAGGAACTCGCCCATCAGGCCGGGTTCGCCGGTAGCCGGATCACGGGTGAACGCCACGCCGGTGCCGCAGTTGTCGCCCATGTTACCAAAGGCCATCATCTGCACGTTAACAGCGGTACCCCAAGAGTACGGGATATCGTTGTCGCGGCGATAGACGTTCGCACGCGGGTTGTCCCAAGAACGGAACACCGCTTCGACAGCGCCCATCAACTGCTCCTTCGGGTCGGACGGGAAGTCCTTGCCGATCTTGCTCTTGTACTCAGCCTTGAACTGGCCGGCCAGAACCTGCAGGTCCTCGGCGGTCAGATCGACGTCCTGCGTGACGCCCTTTTCTTCCTTCATCTTGTCGATGAGTTCCTCGAAGTACTTCTTGCCGACTTCCATAACGACGTCGGAGTACATCTGGATGAAGCGGCGATAGCAGTCCCACGCCCAACGCGGGTTGCCGGACTTGGCGGACATGACCGCCACGACCTCTTCATTCAGACCGAGGTTTAAGATGGTGTCCATCATACCCGGCATCGAAGCACGGGCACCGGAACGAACGGAGACCAACAGCGGGTTCTCCTTGTCACCGAACTTCTTGCCGGTGATCGCTTCCATCTTGTCGATGTATTCCATGATCTGCGCCTGGATCTCGTCGTTGATACGGCGACCATCCTCATAGTACTGGGTGCAGGCTTCGGTGGAAATGGTGAAGCCCTGCGGCACCGGCAGACCGAGACCGGTCATTTCAGCAAGGTTCGCACCCTTGCCGCCCAGCAGTTCGCGCATCGTCGCGTTGCCTTCGCTGAACAGGTAGACATACTTGTGACTCATACTTTTTACCTCCATGTAATAGATGTTTTCTTGCGGCGCTTCGCTCAAAAAAGGGCGACCATCCGCAAAGCCACCAAGTATTATAACAGATAGGAATCTTTTTTGCTATAGGTTTTTCAAAAAAAGTAAATTTTTTTGCATTAATCTAAAAAGCGACGGATTTTTGGGCGGGTTTTTGTTCATAATAAGGTATTTTTAATAACGGTGTCTGTCAAATTGCTCTTGCGAGCCGGAATTTTTTTTGCTATAATTATCATGAGGAAATAGGCACCCGCCGTTTGTGCGTTCCCGTACGGGTGGGAGACTGCCGCCCGAAAAAGCCTTCCTCGTATAGAGGGAGGCAAGGACAGGTAACCGCCGATAGTCTGTAAATACCTTGTGCCTTCCCCTCTGGGGGGAAGGTGGCACGGCGGTAGCCGTGACGGATGAGGGGATTGTTAGTTCCTAAAACGTTTGTCCCCTCATCAGTCTCGCGTTCGCTCGACAGCTTCCCCCCAAGGG
>JAFQQM010000049.1 GCA_017410585.1 Clostridia bacterium | reverse complement strand
ACAAGCGCAGACCGGTGACGTCCTTAAGCAGGAGCGTATATCCGATAAAACTGTCCAGTTTATTGGTGACCGTCGCTTTGTACTGGGCGATGTTTTCCACCTGCGAAAGCGCGGCGGCAGTATCGGTCAGTTGATCACCCGCATTCAGCACGTTGTTGGCGAGATCGCCGGTGTTGTAACCGAAATAGTTCTGCGCCCACGCACCGTAGTTGAGCATCGCCTTCACGGCGGCTTTTTGCTTATCGGTGTAACTGCCGTCAATGATCGCCTTCGCGTATTCGCGGATGGAATAGACCTGAATATCCAAGATCTCCCCGCCGTAGTACAACACCGCCTCGACGGTGGTAGCCATATAGGAAGCCGGCAGATCCAGCGTAAACAGATACGCGGAATAGGCATCCGAGTACAGATCGTCGGCAATATTCACGGTCTCGTTGTCATACGCATTCTGGCGTTCATCGTAGTAGGTGAAGGTCACCGAGGTGGCATTCGCATACTGGTTAGAGAGCAGCGTATGGAAGTTCAAACCCAGCGTATCGCCCAGCGTCACCGTCGCACCCGTGAGATCCGCCACCGAACTGATGGCGGTGGTGTAGTAGGTGGTGGTAGTGGTGGTAGCGCCGCCTTCTTGATAAACATAGAAGCCTAAAGTTTCATTAGCAATATTGGCATGTATAGACGTATAACTGCGCCAATCAGCATTGTTGTACACACCAACATAGCGCCCCTGTGTAATGTTATAAAGGTAGCCGGAAGAAATCTTAAATGTTTTTGCGGAACCAGTACCGACACGAATACCGTTATTCGAAGTGGTGCTGTACAACCAGGTGGTGGTAGTGCCGTTAGGATACAAAACATAGGCATCCGTCGTACCACCGATGTTCCATTTTAAGGCATCACTCGGATCGGCAGACAGTTTATTATTAGAAACGCTCACCTCAGTAGCGGTCGGGGCCGCGGAACTTCCATTTGAACTGGTGAGAGCATAAATATTACCGTTGCTCGTCTTCATCGTAATGACAACAATATCATCCGAAGTAATATCTGCCAGATCGGTCAGCACATATTCACCTGTACCACCTGAAACCTCGGTCGTCACATCATAGGTGTACAGTGCATACAGTACCGTATTTGCCGTCAGAGGATACTCTGTACCGGCAGCATAAACTTCATCCGGCACCTCGGTGGATTCTTCGCAGTTTTCCTTTACCCAACCAACAAAGGTATAAACAACCGAACCGATCGTAACCGTATTTTCGACCGGTGTTTCCAGCGTAACGATCGAGTTCCCGATCGCCGATTCCGGCTGGGTCACACCATTCGGCACGCGGTAAGAAAGCAAATAGTTTTCTTCCGCCGCTTCGGTGATCTCGGTAGTGTAATACAACGTACCACTACCACCCTGCGGCATATACAACCGCGGATTACTCTGGTTGGAGGTTGTTTTATATGTTTTGAAACGCGGGGAAGATGCATTAAATTGCAACATACCGTAGTCTGCGCCGCCCGTGCTGGCGATAATCATCGAACCTTCAGCATCACCCTCTGCCGTGATCGTCCACGTGCTAACACCGCTATCGAAACTCAACTTCAAACCGGAAGTAGCATGCAACAGACCAGCCTCACAAGTGAGCGTCCACGCACCGTCAGAACCACCTAATGTGAAAATAACCGTTCCATCGGCAACCGTATTTAACACCGACATATCCGCGGTAAATACACTGCCGGTAACCGTCGTGAGATATCCGTTGCTGTGCATTTCACCGGTAGTGTAGGTTGTACCATCCGCCGCTTTACTGTCAGCAATAATCAACTGCGTACCGGCAGTCAAAACCGACGGATCGGTAACTTGTATCCAGGTATCACCACCGCTGCTGCCAATCGAGTAGGTATACAGCGCTATCAATTCGATATTTTTCTTGGTGGTGAAATTGGTATTCGGCTTATAAATAATCGGTGCAACCGTCGAATTGTCCACCGTCGCTTCCACCCAACCGATGAAAGTATAATCGTACGCGCCGGTAGGAACGCCAGCGGTCGGAAGGGTGATTCCTGCGTTGGCACAGGACATCGAACCGATGGCCGCCACGCCAGTAGGCACACGGAAGGACACGGTATACGCCACACCCAAAGCCGGCACAATATCGCCATTATAAGTATCATCGCAACGCTCACAGGTGTACACCGTGTAGCCGTCCTCGGTTTCGGTCGGGTCGATCGTCTCGCCCGCCACGTAATTGTGACCAAACGCCGCAATCACTTCGTTGCCGCTGATATCAAGGCCGCAATCGTTGCAATGCACACCGGCAGTATTACCGGCGGTGGTGCAGGTAGCATCCACAGCCGGAATAACCGAAGTATTCGCATGCGCGCAGGTAGAGGTGGTGTAGTAGGTAGTGGTAGCACCGCCACCGCCATAAGTGACCTCAATTGTCTTCAGTCGGCACTGAGCAGACGGGGTCAGCATAACCGCCGTAGTACCATCCGTGGGGATAATGGTTACAGTCGTACCGCTGTGACTGCCGGTACCGTTTGTGATGCTACTGGTAAAACCGGAAACATAACTGCTACCAGTTGCCGTTATAACGATCTGCGTGATCGTCCGACCGTCCGCCGGCGTAATCACAATCTGACTCTTGGCGTATACGCGGTAATGGTCGGTATCACTGGTGCGAATGGCTGTGGAGGAATTGGCTTTGTTATTGACAAAGGTGAAGTTCTCGCCGGTCCACGTGATGGTCTCTGAGTCACCCGACTTGGTTCCCGTAGTACCAAAGATATTCAGCGTTTCGGTGCCGGAGATACCGCCGCTACCGCCGGTTCCTTCCTCATACGAATACAGTGCGTAGTAGGTGGTGGCGGAGACGGTCTGCTCCGAGCCGACCGCCAACACGGTCGGTTTCTCGGTCACGTCCTTCACCGCCGCGGTGACCCAACCGACAAAGGTGTGGTTGAGCGGTGCCGCATTGGACGGCGACGGCAGGGTAATCGGATCGCCCAGATACGTATTCACGGTCGAACCGACCGCGCCGTCCTCCATAAAGGTGACGGTGGCGGCGGTCTTCGCCGCAAAATTAATGCGGACGGTGCAATCCGTGCTCGCATCGACCGTAAAGGTATTGCCGTCCTGCGTGACGGTGGCGGTGCCACTGGTCACGGTGTAACCGGCCGCATAGTAACCGGTCTTGGGGGTGGCAGTAATGGTGCGGCCGGAGAGAGAGACCGTACCGTAAGAGGTATTATTCGAAGAGGCGGTGATGCTGTAGGCACTGCCGGCGCCCTCACCGGAGGGAGAATCGTAGCCGGCGGGAATATCGGCGTCAAACAGCAGGAAAGCGAGTTCGGGATAATCCACGAACACGTTACGGGTGCCGGTGATGGACTGCACCGAGTCATTGCGGCCCAGTTCCCACGTATCCACCGGATCCTCTTCCATCCACTGCAGCAGTACCTCTTTGCTCTCGATAACGCCGGAGGCGCCCCACATATAATCCAGTGCGCCGTCGCTATTGGAACTGGTGCCGTAGCGAACGTACACATACAGCACGACACGTGCCACGTCGCCGCGCAGGTCATACGCACCGCCCGATTCCTCGTTGGGATGATAATAACTGCTGCCTTCACCGTAGGCGGCGTTGCCGCGGCCGGAGTTTTCGCTGACAGCGGTCGGACGAAGCATCATAATATCCGCTTCACGGGAGGTACTCGAACCGCTGCCGCTGTCGCTCTTGCTGTTCGGCCAGACGTGCTCACGATTCCACGTATCGCCGCCATCCCATTCCGGACCGATGGCCGTACCGGAATAGAAGGACGAGATACTACCGCCGCCGTTTTCGCAGTCGGTATACCGATACAACTCTTTGGTGCCGTCATAACTCGTCGGGCTGTCATGTGCGTCGGTCATCATATCGGCCAACTGCTCATACAAGGCGCTGTACGGCACCGACGACGTAGACGACGAGCCGGACAGGGCCGACAATTGCGCATAGGTGGTACTGCCATACCACGCTTCCGCGCTCGCCGACAGTTCGGTTGCCAGTTCACCGCGCTCGCCCCAGTTGTACACGTAGGTCGCCGCCGAGACGTTGAGCGTCAAGCCGGACAGCAGGCTGACCAACAGTGCCAAGGTCAACAGAAAGGGTAAACCGCGTTTGAATAAAGTTTTCATTCGATTCTCTCCGTTTCCTCTGAATTTTTTGCCTATAAAACAACGTAAAACCTATTTTAAAATTATCATAACCCTTATTATTAAGCAAGCCCTTTTTACAAAATCTACTTTATGCCGACAAAACCCGCCGGCAAGCGGCTTGTTTTACTGCAAAATGCCCCAACGGGGGTATATTTTGGAAAATTCCGTTCAAACAAAAAGCGACCTGACGCAAAGCGTCAAGTCGCTTGGGTATTATTCTTCCTTCTTGCGGGTAACCAGAACGATCACAATGACCGCACCGATGATGACCACCGCCGCACCGACGATGATCAGCCATTGCGTAGTATCCAGCAACGGATCGGGATCGGCATTCGACTCCGCCGCTGTGGTGGTCGTGGTGGCGGTGGTGGAACTGGTGCCGCCCATCGCCATACCCGGGCGAAACTGGGTACCGGCGGTGGTGTTGCCCGCATCTTCCTGCGACAGTTGCTCGGTGGTCGTGGTAGCACCGCCCTGACCCTTGGTGGTGGTCGTGGTGTCACCTTGACCCTTGGTGGTGGTCGTGGTGCCACCTTGACCCTTGGTGGTGGACGTCGTCGAGGTCGTGGTCGTGGTCGTGGTCACGATCGGCGTACCGCCGCCGTTAGCACCCTCGCCGGAGGGAGACTGGTAGTTAACGGGGATATCTTCCGCAAACAGCAGGAAAGCGAGTTCCGGATAGTCAACGAACACGTTACGGGTGCCGGTGATGGACTGCACCGAGTCGTTACGGCCCAGTTCCCACGTATCCACCGGATCCTCTTCCATCCACTGGATGAGCACGTCCTTGCTCTCCATGACGCCGGACTGTCCCCACATATTGCCGGTATTACCCCAACGGCAATACACGTACAGGCAGATACGCGCCACGTCACCGCGCAGGTCGTGCTTACCGCCCGATTCCTCGTTGGGATGATAATAACTGCTACCTTCACCGTAGGCGGTGTTGCCACGGCTGGAGTTTTCGCTGTAAGAGGTCGGGCGAAGCATCATAATATCGTTTTCATCGTTGCCGCCAAGACCTTTGCTGTTCGGCCAAGTATGTTCGCGGTTAAACGAGCCGTCCCACGTCGGACCGACCGCCTTGCCGGAATAAAAGGACGAGATCTTGCCACCGCCGTTTTCGCAGTCGGTGTACTGATACATCGACTTGGTCGCGCTGTAGCTGGTAATGTAGCTATGCGCGCCTCTCATCAGACTCTGCAGTTCCTTATACAGTTTGCTGGACGGCACCGAGGAGGTAGAGGATGAGCCGGAAAGTTGCGACAGTTCGTCATAACCGGTGCCCTCGTCCTCATACCAATCGATTGCCATCTGCGACAGCGAAGTAGCCAGTTCTTCGCGCTCGCCCCAGTTGTACACGTAGGACGCCGCCGACGCCGAGAAGGACAAACCGGACAGCAACGTGGTGCAAAGCACCGCGATCATCAACAGCGGTGCCAGAACCTTAACAAACTTTTTCATACCGTGATCTCCTTTTCCGAATTACCAATATCTACCCCGTCTTTTGCCTTGCCTTCCAGCAACCGGCGAACCAGACGGAAAAACCAATACGAACCGTACACAAAGCCGATATTCAGCGCCGACACGATGAGGATATACAGGATCTGCGTCGGGACGTAGCCAAGCACCCCTTGCAGTGACACCCGCACCGCTTCGAGCGGCGGGATGTTGCAACTGTAGTAGTTGGCGTAGTTGGTCTTGAGGATCTGCGCCATCACCGAAGAGACCACACAGAAACCGGCGGTAAACCACAAGGTAGCCTTCAGTTCCCCTTTCACCGAGACGGGATGCAACCGCAACGCCAAAAGGAGGATGAAGGCAAACAGCACGACGTTGTGGAACGCGACTGTGTGGAAGTCCAGATAGTTGACGAAGAAATTGTTGATGTTCCAGTCGCCGTAGATGAGCACCGGATAGATCAGTAATAACAGCGCCATCGAGGTGCAGAAAGCGGCGGTAATACCGCGGACCTTTTCGGCCCCTTTCCCGCGCCAAAACGCCATCGCCGGCATCGTGAAGATAAACAGCGAGCAGAAATGCAACGGAATGTGGTACAGGTCATACTGACCGTCCGCCGCCGAAACGATCTGTTTGCCGATCTCCAACAGTACGATGATCACCGCCAAGATCTGAAACGGGATTATCCGCACCGACAGCGGTTTTTTACCCAACCACAACCGCAGTAAAACCGCCAAAACCAGCATCACCGCCAAGCACGGCAACAACTGCGCGGCATGGGTCGGTGTCCATAATTGCATAACGAATCCCCCATTCGTCGCATAATTGTATTCATTGTACCACATCTTGTCGGCAGTTGCAACCGTTTATCAAATTTTGTCGCACCGTTTTCTTTCAAAAAAACCGTTGCGAGTTCGGCTTACCTATGATATAATAACAATATCTATGGATAGGAGGGGATGACATGGCCAAGCAATTCACCATTGCAATGGACCGCATCATCAAAGAATTCGGCTGGACGGTGCGTCACCTGCCGCGTCCTGCGGAGGAGATCATCATCACCTCGAAAGAGGTCAACCGTCCGGGTCTGGTGCTCAACGGCTATACGTTGTATTTTGACTCCGACCGCATCCAGATGCTCGGCAAGATGGAACACGCGTTTTTGGAGAAAATGATCCCCGATGAACGCGAAGAACGGTTGCGCCAGTTATGCCAACTGCACCCGCCGGCCATCGTGCTCACCCGCGGGCTGGATATCTTCCCCGAGTTGCAGCGGCAATGCGAGCAAAACGGCGTGGCGCTGTTTTCCTGCACCGAGTCGACCTCGGATTGTATGGCGGCGGTCATCGCCTATCTGAACGTCCAGTTGGCCCCCCGTATCACCCGCCACGGCGTGTTGGTCGAGGTATACGGCGAAGGTATCCTGCTGGTGGGCGACAGCGGCATCGGCAAGAGCGAATGCGCCATCGAACTGGTCAAACGCGGTCACCGCTTGATCGCAGACGATGCGGTGGAGATCCGCCGCGTATCTGCCAAATCGCTGGTCGGCTCGGCACCGGATAACATCCGCTATTACGTGGAACTGCGCGGTGTCGGCATCGTCAACGTCCGCCGCTTGTTCGGTATGGGCGCGGTCAAGATGACCGAAAAGATCGATCTGGTGGTGGAGATGGAACCGTGGAATCCCGAGACGGTGTACGACCGGATGGGATTGGAAAACGAAACGGTGGATATCATGGGCATCCACGTCCCCAAGATCACCATTCCGGTCAAACCCGGCCGTAACTTGGCGATGATTCTGGAAGTTGCCGCTATGAACAACCGCCAGAAAAAGATGGGCTATAACGCCGCACAAGAACTGATGCAAAATCTCGGTATGGACGCTGCTGCCGAAGAACAGCCCCGTCCGACGCCGCATCCCGAGTGGATGGTATTTTAAGGGAGGCAACGGAAATGGTACGAATTGGTATTGATATTGGGGGTACGTTTTTGAAAGCGGGCGTGGTGACCGAGGAAGGCGAGATCATCGCCACCGCCGCCCGCCCCACCGGATTTCCCCGTCCGGTAGAAGAGATCATTGCGGATATCGCCGGTGCGGCGACCGATGCGGTCGCCAAAGCGGGATTGACGCTGGATGACGTGTATTTTGTCGGTTGCGGTTGTCCGGGTACGGTCAACAAGCAGACCCGACTCATCGAATACGCCGGCAACCTCGGCTTTAAGCAGACGCCGCTCGTTCCCGAATTGGAACGGTTGCTCGGCAAACCGGTGGAGGCGGAAAACGACGCCAACGCCGCCGTGTTGGGCGAATGGAAGGCCGGTGCGGCCAAGGGCACGAAGGATTGCGTCTGCATCACGCTGGGCACCGGCGTGGGCGGCGGTGTCATCGCCAACGGCGCCATGATCCGCGGTGTCAACAGCGCCGGCGGCGAGTTGGGACATACGGTCATCGACGCGCACGGCATCGAATGCAACTGCGGTCGTCGCGGATGCTGGGAAGCGTACGCGTCGGTCACGGCACTCATCCGCCAGACGCAGGCGGCGATGCAGGCTCACCTCGAAAGCGCGATGTGGAAATTGGCGCCCCGTTTGGAAGACGTCAGCGGCCGCACCGCGTGGGACGCCATGCGCGAGGGAGATGCCGCCGGCAAGGCGGTGGTCGACCGGTATATCGAGTACGTCGGCATCGGCGTGGTCAATATGATCAACGTGTTCCAGCCGGAAGTGCTGTGCATCGGCGGCGCCATCTCCAAGGAAGGCGACCGTTTGCTGGTGCCGGTGATGGAAAAGGCGATGTGCGAACACTACAGTAAATATTCCGAGAAACAGACCAGAATCTGCCGCTGTGAGTTAGGCAACGATGCCGGCATCATCGGCGCGGCCTTCTTGGATCAGGTGTAATTATGATCGATGCTTTGATCGGAACGGCGGCGGCCTACGGTTGCCGCGTAGAGCGCGACCTGCCGATGGCGGAACTGACCAGTTTCCGCATCGGCGGACCGGCAGATAAGGTGATCACCCTGCCCGATATCCAAGCGGCGGCGGCGATCAACGGCATCTGCGTTGACCAAAATATACCCCACCTTTGGATCGGCAAAGGTTCCAACCTGCTGGTCAGCGACGCGGGTTTCCGCGGGGTGGTGCTGAAGTTGGCAACCGGCGGTGTGCCGGTGCGGACAGATGAGACGCACGTGACCTGTTTTGCGGGGGTGGGGTTGCCCACCCTATCCCGCTTTGCGCAGAGCCAAGGCCTTTCGGGTCTGGAATTTGCCTGCGGCATTCCGGGCAGTGTCGGCGGGGCGGTGTTGATGAATGCCGGCGCGTACGGCGGTTGTATGGCGGACGTGCTGGAATCGGTGACGGTACTGCGCGGCGATCGCGCGGTGGAGATCCCTGCCGGTGAACTGGCAATGGGTTACCGCCACACCACCCTGATGCAGACCGGCGAACCGGTGGTAGCGGCCACCTTCCGCTTGGCGGTCGGTGACCCTGCCGCGATGGATGCGCGGATAACCGAATTGCTGGCCGCACGGCGGGAAAAGCAACCGCTTGAGTATCCCAGCGCCGGCAGTTTTTTCAAACGTCCCGAAGGGCATTTTGCGGGGGCGCTCATTGAAAATTGCGGTCTGAAAGGACGGCGTGTCGGCGGGGCGGAAGTCAGCCAAAAGCACGCCGGCTTTGTCATCAACGTCGGCGGAGCCACCTGCGCAGACGTGCAGGAGTTGGCGTGGCAGGTGCGGACGGTCGTGCGGCGCGAGACCGGCGTCCTGTTACAGCCGGAGGTGCGCCTTATCGGCGAAGAATGGAAAACAGTGGAGGAATAAGACCATGTCCTTTTCGGCAACGACAAAAAAACGCCTGACAGAAATTCTGCCGGGCCGTCGTTGCTGCCGTCGCGCGCTGTTGTACGGTATGTTACAGGGCGGACGAGGCTTCTCCTTGCGGGAAATGGCGTTGCAGACCGAGCACACCGAAGTCAGCGCGTTGTATACGGCGTTGCTGGAACAACTCTGCGAGGTGGCGACCGAAACGGAAAAAGGGGCGTTTACCATCGTATCGGTGCCGTCCGCCGACCGCGAAGCGGTACTGGCCGTGTTCGGCCATACCGGCGGCGAACTGTCGGTGCGGTTAAATCGCGGCAACTTCCATTGCGATGATTGCGCCGCCGCGTATATGCGCGGCCTGTTTCTTTCCTGCGGGGCGGTAAGTAATCCCGAAACGGATTATCATCTGGAATTCAACGTCCCGTCTATGCCGCTGTCGCGGGACGTGCTGTCGCTGTGGGAGGAACTCGGCTACGACGCCAAAAGCATCCGCCGCAAAGGGGACAACGTGGTGTATTTCAAAGACAGCAACGTCATCGAAGAATGTCTGACCCTGATGGGGGCAAGTGCTTCGGCATTGGAACTCATTCAGATCAAGATGGTCAAGGATATCCGCAACCGTTCCAACCGTGCCGCCAACTGCGATATGGCCAACTGGACCAAAGTGGCGGCGGCCGGCGAGCAACACCGGCGGGCGTTGAGCATCATCCGCCGTCACGGCGGGTTTGCCACTCTGCCGGAAACGTTGCAGGAATTGGCACAGGTGCGGTGGGATAACCCCGACGTCTCGTTGCGGGAACTGGGCGAAATGCTGGATCCGCCGTTGACGCGGTCGGGGGTCAACCATCGGTTGCAACGGATCTGCGCCATCGCCGCCGAACTGGAAAAATAACGACAAAAGCCCGTCATTGGAAGTTCCAATGACGGGCTTGTTTTATGCGTTTCGCAGTTCGTGCAGAGCCTTGACCATATTGACAAATTTCATCACCACGCGGCCGTCCTCCGGCACACAGCGGTAAATCGTCTTGTTCTGTTGCACTTCCAAATAGTTGCCCGGCGAGAACGGCAGGGTCGGCATTCCCACCGTCGATATGGCCAGATCGACCGCTTCGCCGTGCATTTCGCCGGTCAGGCGGAAGCCTTCGCCGGTCAGGGTCATCGTACCGCCGCCAACGTCCACAAAGCGGTTCTTCTTGCTGTCGATCATCCGGAAGGCGGCCGGTACGCTCAAGTCGTTGAGCGTCCCCTCTGCCACCTGCTTTTTCAGATCCGCGAAGGTCTCGCGGCTCCAATCCGATACCGAAAGCAATCGGCCGTCCGCGGTATGCAACAGCGAGTAGGCATCCGCCGTGGCGGAAAATCCGCAACTCTCGCAGGCCAGCGTTTGCTTATCCCGCAACACCACCGTAAATTCCTTGCCGCAATGTGGGCAACGATACAGTACGTTTTGCAGACCGACCACGTTACTGCCGCGATATTTCACGCGGTAGGTCTCCTGCTCACGGTAGGCATCAAACAGCAGGGCCTCATCGGTGCGTCGTTTGACCTCTTCCACCGGCAACGTTTCCAGTTCTTGCTTATCAAACAACTTGTAGATATCCATATAGGTGCGTCCGGCACGAAGTCCTTTCCCCCATTTCGGTTGCACGAAATAGGCGCCGGAGGTGCGCGCCATATACACGTCCACACCCAGCCACTTGAGAAACTTGTAGGTTGCCTGCGGGATCGGGGTGGACAGACCGTCCTCACACATCAATCCGGCAGGATACAACGCCACCGGCCGGCCGGCATCCAGCACCGCCTTAATGCGTTTCATATCGCTGAGGGCCGTTTGGAACTGTTGCTTGGGGATGACCCCGATCTTATCCATCAGACCGCGTACGGGCAGAGTGCTGTAGAAGGAATGGCTGATGACGAACGCCATCGGACGGTGGGTGGCACCGATAAGATTAACAAAGTCAAACTGCGCCTGATGGTTAGCGATCACCACAAACGGACCTTTGACCCCCTTGATCTCGTTGCGGAGCATCTTGCGGCGAAACACCAGCGCCGACACCGCGCAGGATACGCCCTGCGCCAGCCGATAACAGAAAATATTCGGTTTTTCTTGCGGCATTTCGTCGCCTCCTCTCCTCTTTCCGCTTTCCATTATAGCACTTTTGCATCCGTTTGAAAAGAGAAAATTCTATTTTTTCGCCGCTATCCGCATTTTTTACATCTGTGTAGTCAAAATAAAAATCCCCCCCCCGCATAGCGGGGGGGGATTTCCTTTTCGGGCATAGCCCTGTACGATTGCCGACCACCCATAAATGGGTTGTAAGTCTTTGTCGGCTCCCCTTGTCAGGGGAGCTGTCGGCGGCAGCCGACTGAGGGGTAGTCTTTCGTTTTCTCTCCCTCCGTCTTTTTGCTTCACAAAAATCCACCTCCCTCGTCAGAGGGAGGTATAACAGAAAACACTTTCTGCGTCTGCCTTTGATCTCTACGATTTTTGTTCCTCGGTAAACCTCTTTTGAACCACGCGACTATCTCGTGGTTCTCGTTTACAAGAAAACCCCCGATGCGAAGCCGCATCGGGGGCGCGTTGTTATTTCAGTTTGATCTTCAACTGCTCGACGAGGCGGATGAGTTCCTCCGACGGGCCGCTGATCACGCAGGCACCGCATACCTCGCAAGGCGGGTTTTCGCGGATGCTGTCCACCGCCGCCGCACAAGCCGACACCGCACCGGACAACACCACCGTGGCGTGACCGCCGCAACTCGTCTCCCAGCCGCACACCTCCAATGAGGCACATTTGACCATTTGATCAATGACCTGCACCGCGTGGGCGGCACCCAAGATCTCTACCATTGCATACGCTTCCGGTCTGTTCATCGTTGCCCCCCCTTACTTACCGATGGTCATGGCAATGCCCGCCTCGGTACCCGCATCCGGCGCCGCAATGACCGTCCATGCCGTCACCTTTGCGCCGATCTGCTCCGCCGCGGCCAGCGCCGCCTCCATTGCCGCCTTGACGTTTGCCACGTCACCGCGCATCTTGACGCACGCACCCGATTTCAAACGGTTACGCTCCACGCCTTGGATCTGCACGTTGGCCGCCTTTGCCGCCGCATCCAACGCGACGTAGCAAGCCATCAGACCGTCCAATTCAAACACACCGATCGCCTGACCGGTATACTCTCTGTCGACCATAAGCCATAGCCTCCTTTTCCGCCCATAGTATACCACAGATGACCGCCGCTTGCAAGAAAAACTTGCAACAAACAGATTTTTACAATAATGTACCCCTTGTTTTACTCTCTCCACCATTCTCTCACGCCGATATACCGTTCTCCCGATGGTAGAATCGACAGTTATTGACTTTTTTGGGGGATAGATTTATAATGCTTTTTGTAAGAAAAGGGAGGGAATTCGCTTATGAAATCGCAAGACGAACGCGTTTATACCCGAAAAAACCACCGTCGGGTCAAGAGTATGCACCCGATGGATTACGTTTCGCCCTACATCATGGTGGAACGCAGTGAAGCCAGCAATTATTTTTCCGATACGGTCGACGCCGGCCCGATCGATACCTATATGCGCCAAAAGCGCAAAGAAGATATGCCGGAGTTGGGTCTGCATCATATCCTTTTGGCCGCCTACGTCCGCACGGTGGCGGAACGCCCCGGCATCAACCGCTTTATCCGCGGTCAGAAGATATACGCCCGCGATCGCATCGTCGTCAATATGGCCATCAAGCGGGATATGGCGCTCAATGCACAAGAGACCATCCTCAAGATGGTGTTTAAGCCGGACGATACCATTAAGGAGGTCTACGAGATCTTCCAAAAGACGTACAACGAATCGGTGGGCGACGACGTGGAAACCGGCTTTGACAGCGCCGCCAAGATCATCAACTATATCCCCGGACTGATCAAAAAGTTTGTGGTATGGCTTCTCAAACTGCTGGATTATTTTGGACTGCTGCCCAACGGTTTGACCAACGTCAGCCCGTTCCACGGCTCGCTGTTTATCACTTCGATGGGTTCGCTGGGTATCAAACCGATCTTCCATCACCTGTATAACTTCGGGCACGTGCCGGCGTTTATCTCCTTCGGTCGGCGCCGCCATGCCACCGAGTTAGACGTGCTCGGCCAACCGACCCGCCGCAGTTATTACGACCTCGCGGTGGTCACCGACGAACGCATCTGCGACGGGTTCTACTACGCCTCGGCGTGGAAGCAGTTCACCCGTTTTCTCAAGACGCCGGAGATCCTCGAGACCGTACCGGAGGTCACCCCCGATATCCCGTAATACCAAACGCCGCTTATCGTCAACCGATAGGCGGCGTTTTCTTTCAAAAAAAATGTTGCTTTATAAGAAGAATATGGTATAATAGTACTATTAATCTGGAAGGAACGGATCAGTTGTGAAACAGTTGGATGCAACCGTAAAACAAGAAACCGTGTTTGTCGCCGGCTTCACGGCGGTCTTAAGCGTGCTGATGCAGGCGGTCTTTCTGATCGGCGGCTGGTGGGACTACACCGTCCTGCTCGGCAACCTGTTGGGGGCGGTCGCCGCGATCGGCAACTTCCTGCTTCTGGGAATGACCGTGCAAGCCGCCCTCGGCAAGGATACCGACGAAGTCAAAAAACGCATGCGGCTGTCCCAGTCACTGCGGATGCTGTTGCTGTTTGTCGTGGCGTTGATCGCCTATCTCGTGCCGGTGTTCCACATCGTAGCGACGGTGATCCCGTATCTGTTCCCCCGCATTGCCGTAACCATTCGTTCCGCCAGACTCAAACAGTAATGGCGGCTGTTTTATCAAAGGAGGTGAAGCCCGCTTGCAAACGAACCGTAAATTTCGCCTTGTCGACACGATCTATTTGGTGATGATGGTATTGCCCATTGTAGCGGGCATCGTACTCAACGTACTGACCAAACCCGTCTCCGAGGGGGTCAGCATCACCGGCGCACGCATCTTTTTTACCATCCCGATGCCGTTGCAAGACCTGCCGGTGACCGAGGCGCAGATCAACTCGGCGTTGGTGATGATCACGCTGTTGTTTTTCTGCCTGTATCTCACCCACGGTCTGACCGAGAAATGCGAGCGTAAACGCCAGCATTTAGCCGAACTCATCGTCGAGAAAGTGGACGCGCTGGTCACCGAAAATATGGGCGACTATTTTATTGGATTTGCGCCGTTTATCATCGCGGTGATCGCGCTGTCGGCGTTTTCCAGCCTGCTTTCCCTGTGCGGTCTGTTCCCGCCCACCTCGGATATCAACGTCGTCGGCGGCTGGGCGGTCTTGGTATTTGGGTTGATCACCTACTACAAACTCAAATGCGGCCCGCTCAACTACCTCAAGGGCTTTACCGAGCCGGTGGCGGTGCTGACCCCCATCAACATCGTCAGCGAACTGGCCACGCCGGTCTCGATGGCGTTCCGTCATTACGGCAACGTCCTCTCCGGCTCGGTCATCAGCGTCCTGCTCGCCACGGCACTAAGCGGACTTTCCTCGCTGTTGCTTTCGTGGTTGCCCGGTTTCTTGGCGGATATTCCGCTGTTCCAGATCGGTATTCCCGCGGTACTGTCCATCTACTTTGACATATTCAGCGGATGCTTGCAGGCGTTTATCTTCGCCATGCTGACGATGGTGTACGTGGGCGGCGGTTTCGACCTCGACCTATACAAACAGAGAAAAGCGCGTAAAGCGCAAAAAATAAAAACCAATTCTATGGAGGAATGAACAATGGAACTTGCTATCGGTATTATTTTGGGTTGTTGCGCTCTGGGCGCCGGTATGGCCATGATCGCCGGTATCGGCCCCGGTATCGGTGAAGGTAACGCGGTTGCCAGCGCTTGCGAGGCGATCGCCCGCCAGCCGGAGAGCAAAGGCTCGGTCACAACCACCCTGTTGATGGGTTGCGCTGTTGCGGAGACCACCGGTCTGTACGCGCTGGTCATCGCTATCCTGCTCATTTTCGTGGCACCGAACCTGCTGGTCAACATTTTGGTCAACACCATCGCGGCACTGTAAAAAACCGTTTCGCTTAGGCGAAAGTACGGAGTGAAGGTATGCAAAGTTTAGATATCATTTCGGTCAATCTGTGGCAGATGTTGGTGTCTCTCATCAACCTGTTGCTGCTGTTTTTGATCGTCAAGAAATTTCTGTATAATCCGGTCAAGAAGATGCTGAAGTCCCGTCAGGACGCCATCCAAAGCGATTATGACGATGCCGAGGCCGCCAAAGCGCAAGCCGAGGCCGACCGTCAAGCGTATGAGGAAAAACTGTCCTCTGCCAAGGCGGAGGCGGATTCCATCATCCGCTCGGCGGTGGGCATTGCCGGTCAGCGCGAAAAGGAGATCCTGCAGGAAGCCAACGCCAAAGCGGACGGCATCGTCCGTCAAGCGGAAGCCGAAGCGGTATTGGAGCGCAAAAAGGCCGAAGACGCCGTCCGCAAGGAGATCGTCGAGGTCTCGTCGCTGCTCACCGAAAAGGTGTTGGAGCGTGAGGTGACGGCAGAAGACCACCGGCAGTTCATCGACTCGTTTATCGAAAGCATAGGTGACGACGATGATGGAAACTGAGCGCGAATACGGCGAAGCGTTGTTTGCGCTGGCGTTGGAAACGCAGGCGGTGGCGGAATTTGAAGCGGCGCTGATGCCGGTTGAGACCGTTTTGGCGGAAAATCCCGATTACGTGGAGTTTCTCGCTTCCCCTGCCCTGCCGCTTTCCGAGCGGTTGGCGGCGCTGGAAGAGGCTTTTGGTCGGTATTGTCCGGAGTACGTGCTGTCCTTCCTGCAATTGCTGTGCGAACACGGCAAAATGCGGGAAGTGTTAGACTGCATCGCCCATTTCCGCCGCTTGGCTACCGCCGCACAAAACCGTGCGACGGCGGTCATCACCTCGGCGGTGGAACTCACCGACAGCCAAAAGACCGCGCTGTGCGAAAAACTCGCCAAGAAGGTCGGCAAGCAGATCGACCCCCACTATCAAATTGACGACAGCCTCATCGGCGGCGTCCGTGTCGAAGTCGACGGTCATACCATCGACGGTAGCGTGCGGCGGCGTTTGGGCGAATTGAAGGAAGTGATGAGTTCGTGAACAGACCCGAAGAGATCAGTAATATCATCAAGCAACAGATCCGCGATTACAAAGCACGGATCGATATGACCGAGACCGGCAAGGTCATCCTCGTGGGTGACGGTATTGCCCGTGTCTACGGTCTGCGCAGTTGTATGGCCAACGAACTGTTGGAGTTTGACGACGGCAGTTTCGGCGTGGCACAAAATCTGGAAGAGGAGACCGTCTCGGTGGCCATTCTCGCCGACCGCGACAATATCCGCGAAGGCACCACCGTCAGCCGTACCGGCAAGGTGTTGTCGGTGCCGGTGGGCGAAGGCCTGCTCGGTCGCGTGGTCAACGCATTGGGCGAGCCGATCGACGGCAAAGGCCCCATCGAATACAGCGGCACCCGTCCGGTGGAATCCGAGGCTCCCGGTATCATTCAGCGTGAAAGCGTCAGCGTTCCGTTGCAGACCGGCATCAAAGCGATCGACAGTATGATCCCGATCGGCCGCGGTCAGCGTGAGTTGATCATCGGTGACCGCCAGACCGGTAAGACCGAGATCGCGATCGACACCATCATCAACCAGAAGAATACCGGCGTCATCTGCATCTACGTCGCCATCGGACAGAAAAGCACCTCGGTGGCGCAGTTGGCGGGCGAACTGACCCGCAACGGCGCGATGTCGTATACCATCATCGTGTCGGCCAGCGCGGCCGAAAGCGCGCCGCTACAGTATATTGCCCCGTACAGCGGTTGTGCCATGGCGGAATATTTCCGCGAACAGGGCAAAGACGTCCTCATCATCTATGACGATCTGAGCAAACACGCGGTGGCCTACCGTGCGCTGTCCTTGCTCATCCGCCGTCCGCCGGGACGCGAGGCGTTCCCCGGTGACGTCTTCTATCTGCATTCCCGTTTGCTGGAACGGGCCGCCTGCGTTGCCAAAGAATACGGCGGCGGTTCCATCACCGCCCTGCCCATCATCGAAACGCAGGCCGGCGACGTGTCGGCGTATATTCCCACCAACGTCATTTCCATCACCGACGGCCAGATCTTTTTGGAGACTGAGTTGTTCCACAGCGGCATTATGCCGGCGATCAACCCCGGTATCTCGGTCAGCCGTGTCGGCGGCTCGGCACAGTTGAAAGGTATGAAAAAGGTCTCCGGTGAGTTGAAACTGCTGTACTCGCAGTACCGCGAACTGCAGGCCTTTGCGCAGTTCGGCAGTGATCTGGACGCCGACACCAAGGCGCGTCTGGCGTTGGGCGAACGCATCGTCGAAGTACTCAAGCAGGACCGCAACGCCCCCGTGCGTGTCGGTTGTCAGGTTGCTATCGTCTACGCCGTCATCAAAGGATTTTTAAACGGCGTGGCGGTCGACGAGGTCAAGGAATACGAACAGCGCTTGTTCGCCAAGTTGGAAAACGAACATGGAGACTGGCTGGCCACCATCGAGGCCGGTCATTACGACGATAACGACGAACAGCGGCTTCGCGCCATTCTGGCGGAAATGCAGGTGTAAGCAAGTATGTCTGAAAACACAAAGGCTTTGCGCACACGGATCAAGAGCGTCCATTCCACCATGCAACTGACAAACGCCATGGGATTGGTCGCTTCTTCCAAGATCCGCCGTGCCAACGAAGCAATGCAAAAAGGGCGTGACTACGGGAAGGCGTTGGACGGCAGCCTCGCGGCGCTGACCGCCGATCGGGAATGTCAGAAAAGCCCCTATATGCAACAGCGGGACAGCGGGCGCATCCGCCTGATCGTCATCGCGGGCGACCGCGGTCTGGCAGGCGGTTACAATGCCAACGTGTTTCGCTTAGCGGCGGAATACCCCGATGCACAATGGTATCCCATCGGCAAGCGCGCCTGCGATAAATGCGGGCAACCGCAAAATTCCTCCGAACGGTTCTCGTTTGCGGAGGCGGCGGCGTTGGCAGAGACCCTCTGCCGCGAGTTTGCGGAAGGGCAGTTTGACCGGTTGGGCATTCTGTATACGCAGTACCGCTCGGTGATGAGCCAAGAAGCGACCGTCCGGTGGCTGTTGCCGTTTATGCCGAGCGAACAGCCGTGCGAAGCGGGGATGATCTTTGAACCCGACCCGCTGACCGTGCTGAACCGCGTGGCGCAGGAATACGTCGCCGGTATGATCACCGTCTGCGTCCGCGAAAGTTTCGCCAGCGAAGTGGCGGCACGCCGGATGGCGATGGATTCCGCCGGTAAAAACGCACAGCAGATGCTGGATACCCTGCAACTGCAGTATAACCGTGCCCGTCAGGGCGCGATCACACAAGAGATCACGGAGATCGTTGCCGGTAGCGGCGACGGAATATGAGGTGGTAAGTTTGAATACACAAACTATCGGTAAAGTGACCCAAGTGATGGGTCCGGTCGTGGACGTCCGCTTCCCCGAGGGGGCGTTGCCGACCATTCACAATGCACTGACCGTCGCTATCGGTAAGCGCACGCTGACGGTCGAGGTGGCACAGCATATCGGCGATAACACCGCCCGTTGCATTGCGATGGCATCGACCGACGGCCTGCAACGCGGATCGGACGTGGTGGATACCGGCGCACCCATCAGCGTGCCGGTCGGCCGCGAAACGCTCGGCCGCATCTTCAACGTGCTGGGCGATGCGGTGGACGATCAACCCACCCCCACCACCGAGGAACGCTGGAACATCCACCGTCCCGCCCCCGATTACGAGGATCTGACCACCAGCGCCGAGATCTTCGAGACCGGCATCAAGGTCATCGACCTCATCTGCCCGTATTCCAAGGGCGGTAAGATCGGTCTGTTCGGCGGTGCCGGCGTCGGCAAGACGGTGCTGATCATGGAACTGATCAACAACATCGCCAAACAACACGGCGGTATCTCGGTATTTACCGGTGTGGGCGAACGCACCCGCGAAGGCAACGACCTGTATAACGAAATGAAACAGTCGGGCGTTTTGGCGAACACCGCGCTGGTGTACGGTCAGATGAACGAACCGCCTGGGGCGCGTATGCGGGTGGGTCTCTCCGGCCTGACCATGGCGGAATATTTCCGCGATACCGAAGGGCAGGACGTGTTGCTGTTTATCGACAACATCTTCCGCTTCACGCAGGCGGGTAGCGAGGTCTCCGCGCTGTTGGGACGTATGCCCTCCGCCGTCGGCTACCAGCCGACGCTGGCCACCGAAATGGGTGCGTTGCAGGAGCGTATCACCTCCACCAAAAAAGGCTCTATCACCTCCATTCAGGCGGTATACGTGCCGGCCGATGACCTGACCGATCCGGCACCGGCCACCACCTTCGCTCACCTCGATGCCACCACGGTACTTTCCCGCAGTATCTCGTCGCAGGGCATCTATCCGGCGGTCGATCCGCTGGAATCCACCAGCCGTATCCTTTCGCCGTCGGTCGTCGGCAAGGAGCATTACGCGGTTGCCAAAGAGGTACAGCGCATCCTACAGCGTTATAAGGAACTGATGGATATCATCGCCATTATGGGTATGGACGAACTGTCCGAAAGCGACAAACTCTTGGTCGGCCGCGCCCGTAAGATCCAGCGCTTCCTGTCCCAGCCGTTTGACGTGTCGGAGAAATTCACCGGCATCACCGGCAAATACGTCCCCATTGCCGAGACCATCCGCGGCTTTAAAGAAATCATCGAGGGCAAGCACGACGACCTGCCGGAATCGGCCTTCCTGTTCGTCGGCACCATCGACGAAGCGGTGGAGAAAGCGAAGAAGAGCGTATGAAGACCTTCCGATTGACCGTTTCCTCACCGGACGGTCACGCATTTGACGGTGAGGTCGTCCGGTTGGACGTTCGCGGCACCGAAGGCGAACTGGCGGTGATGGCGGGTCATATCCCCTTCGTCACCTCGGTCGTCAAAGGCGGTTGCGCCGTCTGGACCGACGAAGACACCAAACGTACCGCCACGCTGGACGGCGGTCTGCTGACCGTCGGTAGCGACCGCGTAACGCTGTTGTCCGGATCCTTCTGCTTTGACCAATAACTACCCCTTAATTTGAAAGGAGTGCTTGATAATGAAATGTACGTCTTGCGGCTATGAATCCCCCGTCGAGTTGGCAACCTGCCCGCAATGCGGCGCGGCGATGCCGACGGTCGAACCGACCGCACAGCCGACCTATGCCCCGCCGACCGAGCCGATGTACGCTCAACCGGTGGCGGCGCATCCGGTGTACGCCTTTCTGCTGAACTTCGTGCAGGATAAACTGTTTATGATCATCGCCATCCTCACCACCGCCGCGACCGCCGTTCAGTTGATCGCCGGCGACGGTATCAATCTGATTGCCCTGCTGGTCACCATCTTTATGTGGCTGGCCTACAGCAAAGCGCAAAAAGGCGAACTGGATCGCAACAACCTCCGCCACGTCAGCGGCACGGTGTATGCGATGTACATCATTTTTAACGTGGCCGCCATTATGCTGATCGTCAGCGGCGCACTCATCGCGCTGACAATCGGTCTGGCCGCCGGCTCGATCCCCACCGATCTGCTTATGGATATCGATGAAGTCCCCGCCGCGATGCTGGAATGGTTGCTCGGCGCCGGTGGTATCGTTGTGGGCGCGATCGTCGCGCTGATGGGCGGAGCAATGCTCCTGATCTCCCTCTTCTGCTACAAGCGCCTGCACCGCTTTGCCAAGTCGCTGTACGAGAGTATTGATACGTTGCAGTTTGCGTTCGTGCATCAGCAAAGTGTCTACGGCTGGTTGCTGGCGATCGGTATCATCGACGCCATCTCCGCGGCCGGCGCGATGGCAGACGACCTGCTGTCCGGTGTGGCGGCCGGCTGTACCGCCGCCGCGTACATCGTCAGCGCGGTGCTGGTCAAGAAACACTTCCTTGATCCCCAACCGCAACAGCCGCAACAACCAATGTAAAAACAAACGCTCGTCGATGTTTATCATCGACGAGCGTTTACTTTCCGCCGGCACAAGGCGGTTAAGTCAAAGAAAAGGACAAAAACCCGAAAAATAAGGAACGATTTTTCAAAAAAGGGGTTGCAACGCGACCCAAAGTATGCTATAATACAATTACTCCAAACGGAGCGATATCGCGGAGTGGAGCAGTTGGCAGCTCGTCGGGCTCATAACCCGAAGGTCGTAGGTTCGAGTCCTGCCTCCGCAACCAAAATGAACAGGGACACCCAAACGGGTGTCCCTGTTCGTTTTTGCTATGGGGTAGTTCCGATGCCCGCTTTCGGGTTATGAGACCGGCGAGCGGTGCTCGTTGGGTCTTTTCTCCGAGCGCCGCCGGTGGCGGATACAGCGAGGAGAAAAGAGGTGCTGCGGTCGAAAAAATCGAGGAAATGCGCGGATGCGCCCGATGATTTTTTCGTCACCGCGAACGGGCAAACAAACGCCTAAGCGTTT
>JAFQQM010000048.1 GCA_017410585.1 Clostridia bacterium | reverse complement strand
TTTCAGACATATGGCTGAGGATGTTGGTGTTTTCGCCCAAAACGATAGTTGGGAAAACTATGAGATGTACATTGATGAGGTATCAATTGGTTCGGTTTGCGACAGGGCAAGTCTAAAAAGATTAATAAATGATGCGTTATCCGGCAAGATAGACCTCATATACATAGGATCTATTTGGGACTTGTGGCATAACCCTCAACATTTTGTTGAAACAGCAAATATGCTCCGTTCGTTCGACACTCCCATCGGCATTGTTTTGCCGAAAGGAATAACCCCTCACTGTCCGGTTATGCTCAACTCACTTGATAATGAAAACTACAACAGAATGATTTATGAGGTTCTTGAATTGCAAAAAGCGGATATTGACTTGATGTTTTTAGCAGCTAATAAAGATCATATTTCAAAAGAAACCCTGCTGAATATATTCACTCATCGAGTTGACCACGATATGCTATATAACTTTTTTGTCGATTTTATCTTGGGTGCAAGAGATTTGGATTGGTTAGATTTAAAGACAGAAATCGGTTTAAGCGATGATGATTTACATTTTTTGCAGCTTGCTTTTCATCCTACAGATGAAGGAATAGAAAGAATAATCGAGTGGGGCTTGAATGATATTCTCGCATACTATCTCGTATAAGAAAGGATATGCGAAAATGGATGATGAATTAAAAGAAGCTATAAAAAAGGGTTATCCTTGCTCTGTGATACATTTTGATGAAAAAGGTAATGTTACACATACTGAAAAATATAACCTTAAAAATGTTAGACCTTCAAAATGGCAGATTGAGTCATTAGCTCGATGCTTTCTTCCACAAATTCGTGAATACTTTGCTACCGAGGAAGGACAGCGAGAATTCGAAAGATGGCAAAAAGAAAATATGTAAAGAAGCCAAAAGTATATAATGATGGTCTTGTGGATTTAAGAGATGTTAAGATTGACCCATCACTTCCGGCGGAAGAAAGAATGATATCTTTTATTAAGCAGATTAAAAATCCATATAGATATAGGGTTGGAGATATTATAGTAAATGTTGGATTTTTAGACAATGGTCGCTCACTTAAAGATGCACTTGCTGCAGTGATCAAGTTCGAAAACCGCTAAAACGGTATGGTCGTTTTTTACACACAAGGCGGTTTTGATAACATCCCTCATGGTTCTACAATGTATCATGAGGGAAATTGTTATTTACTGAAGGGGTTACAAATGCGAATAAGCTATAAAAAATTATTTAAGTTATTAATTGATAGAGATATGAAGCAAAAAGAACTTGCTGAAATTGCTGGTATCAGCGTTGCTACTCTCACAAAAATGAAGCAAGGCAAAGGTGCGATATCAACACTTGTTTGGGAGAAAATTTGCATTGCACTAAACTGCAAATTAGATGATTTTTTAGAGCTTATTCCAATAGAAAAATAAAATATTTTGTATCCTATTTGCCCCTTTGAGTTGTTGTATATATGATGAATGTAAAAATATTTTCAAAAGGATGTCACAAATACAACATTTTCTCCGTTTATAATAGTAGGGGCTGATAAAATGACGAAACGAAGAATTTATGCAAAAAAGTTAATTGCCGATTTTGATTTCTATCATTTGGCAAAGGAATTTTATATGTACATAGTTCGCTATCCCGAGTTGGAACAGGATGACGAATGGGTGAAAATTAAAGAACTTGCTGAAGATATCCTTGTTGAAACACGATGCCGAAAAGATTATCTGCAAGAAATAGACCCTGTTTGGTATCGAAAGTTTTTACAATTCTATACAGTATTAGAAGTTAAAAATTACGATGAAGAACGAGAATTTATCTTCTCTGAAACGGATAAAATGATTTTTGTGTCGTTTCGAAAAAAGAAAAAACAATAAACAGTAGAAATTTTATGTGTTGCATGCTATAATTGATACAAAGAGGTGTTAACACATGTCATTCGAAGAAAAGTTAAAACAACAGACTCCGAGCGAAAAAGAAATATCTGAAAATAATATTAAATCGCACATCGAAAGATTAAAACAGATCGCCACCGAAGAAATTAGAGCTTTTAAAGTTTTATGTGAAGAAAGTGCAGCACAAGGAAAAAGAAATTGCTCATCATTCTCGTTAACATGGATAGATCATGGAACAACTGCTGACGATTTTCATGGTGACGAAAATATTTATGTTGGTATCGAGAATGGTGGGGCCTTATATAGTAAAAGCAAAATTGAACCGAAGGATGCAGATGTTTTTTTAGAAATGTTAAACTCCGCATTGCTTGAAAACGAATTCAACAATGCTACAGTAAAAAAACACCCAATATTTTTTAAGCGTGTAACTTATAAAAGAAAAAGAGGTATCTTTAATGTAAAGGTTAAAACACGCACTAACGAAGAACTTGTTGCTGAAAAATTTTATATCTCAACAGCATGGTAACAAATAGGTGTCAAAGAAATGAAAAAAGAGAATAAGATTAAGAGCTTTTTCAAAAGGCATAAAAAAGGGATATACATAACCGCTGGAATTATTGGAGGTTCTGTTCTTTGCTTCTTTGGGATTAAATGTTATTTGAAGCAACCAACATTAGAGAAGTTTCTTAAAGAATCATCTCTAAGTTTGCTTAAAGAAAAGCGCAACGAAATTCATACAGAATATTTAAAATACACCAAAAACGATGAATATCGAAACTCTCTTTGGAACTTGCTTCCGATATTAGATAAAGAAATAAGCAAAAGAGAATGGGATGGAAAAATTCCTTCAGGTCCTGCATATCATCGTGAACACGGATATAATTTGTACAAACCGGATTAAGAAGATAAGTGGCATCTATTTTGGTAGCTAATAAAAAATCAATAGAAAGACCCTCGGGTAGAAAAAACGAAGGTCAAAAATATTCTGGGATGCGATAAAACCCTTATTTTAAGCCGTTTTTCTTAAAAATAGGGTGGCATCTAAATTGGTAGCACAAGCCATAAAAAGTACCGAAAGCAACTTGTTTTCGGCATTTTTTCTGTGTTTTTGAGGTCAAAAAGTTGGAAAATGATTTTTGATGATTTTTCTGGTAGCACTCTCAAATAGCACTCTAATATTTTGTGCTTGCATATTGCATTTTTCTGCCTTATAATTAAGAAAAAAAGCAAAGGGGAAAATTGTTATGAGGAAATTTTTAGCAATTTGTTTAGTGATGGCAATGTTATGCAGTTTTGCAGGTTGCTGTCTGTCTCACGATTATGTAGAAACTGCCCGCAAAGATGCTTCTTGTGATACTGATGGTAGTATTACATATAAATGCTCTAACTGTGAGGAAGAGGAAACAGAAATCATTCCTGCGGTTGGTCACACTTTTTCTGAGGAAACAGTGCAAGAGGCAACTTGCACCACTACTGGTTTGAAGAAAAAGACTTGCTCTGTATGTGGTCTTGCCGAAGATATTGAGATTGCAGTATTGGAACATAATTACGAATACTCTATCACCAAAGAACCCACCCTTGAAGATTATGGCACAGAAACTGGTATCTGCACTATGTGCGGTGATACTCACGAAAAGAAGATAATGTACTTGGGGGTCACCAAGTACAACCCTGGTGTGGTCACGGTTGATGAATTGGTTAAGGAAATTAAGTCCGATATTGATGGTGCAAAAGAAAAGTATAACGGCAAATGGGTACATATTACTGGCAAAGTCCTTAGTGCCCACAATGTCGCTGGAATGACCAGTTTCTATCTGTATGGCGAAAAGGGTGGTTCTGGTTTGCGAATTGTATGTTGGGTCAATGAAAAAGTGCTGAAACCCTTTGATTATACGGGTGAAACACACACATTCATTGGTCAGGTGCGAGAGATTACGACCGTCAATGCAACTGAGATTGGCGATTGTGAAATTGTCGCGGATTAAGAATACTTGGGTATGTAAAAGGGTATGAGGAAAAACTCCTCATACCCTTTTATTCGTCTAAAATCAATTCCGCCAAGGCACTAAAAAAGTAATCGCTGGGGAACTGGGCGGGGTGTTCTATTCGTTCATACTCTCGTTGCTGGTACTTGCGGTAGACTTTCATGATTGCTTTCTGCTGGGCGAGTTCTTTCGGGGTGGGTGCTGGTGTTGGTTCAGCGGGGTCTGCCTGGACCGTGGGAGCGGTCTGCAAGGACAGTAATTCGTTAAAGTCCGCGAGGTCTATTTTATTGTTGCTCATTCACTCACGACCTTTCTTCGCCCTGCTGGCGGGCATTGTTCCGTTGGTATTCTGCGAACTGTTCCTTTTGCCCAGTGCGGACAATGTACTGCGCCATCTCTGCCGACAGTTTCAAACCACTGCCTTGGAACTTTTCTTTGAGGGTGGCAAGATTTCCAGACAACGCACCTTTAGCATTGCACCGGCGAACGGATCCTACGATGTTGCGGTCAGCGGCAATAACGAACTGCGGCGGCAAAATCATCTGTACGTGTTCTGCTTGATCAACGGCGAAACCAAGGAAACCGCCAATCCGATGGACTTGGAAAACTGGGAATTCTACGTTGTTCCGACTGCCTTTTTGGATCAACATTGTCAAAACAACAAAACCATCTCGTTGGGGCACATTCGTTCCTTCGGCTTTCAAAAAATTGATTACGGCCATCTAAAACAAGAGATAGACCGTGTAATCGATGCGTTATAACTCCCGCATAAATTACCCTCCCCCTGCAATAGCAGGGGGAGGGGTTTTTGTTGACTTTTGGCGGATAAACGCGTATACTGTTAGCAAATGCGGTGAATCGTATTGACCGATCGGAGGGACGTTTATGCTGCGGGAACTGTTTTTTGTCTTATTTGATACCTCACACTTTGATACCGGTATCAAGATCACCCCGTTTTCGGGTGCGCATATCGTGTATATTCTGCTGATCTTCGGCAGTATCCTGCTCCTTTGGTGGAAAAATCGCGCCAAGTCACCCGAACAGAAAGAACGCGTGTTGCGCTTTTTGGCGTATGCGCTGGTCCTCTCCTATCTGTCCGATTTCTTCGTACACGATTTCGTGTACGGCGGGATGAAGATCGACAAACTGCCGTTTCATATCTGCACGGTGCTTTGCCCGCTGGTCGCGTTTACGCAGTTTAACCGCCACGGCAAGCGGATCGCCGAGCCGATCGCTATCATGGCCATCCTTGGCCCGCTGATGTATCTGTGCTACCCCGCCAGCGTCGGTGACGGCGAGCCGTGGTGCTATCAGGCGTTGCAGACCATGTTCTTCCACGGCGTACTGTTGGCGTGGGGCGTGCTGTCCATCGCGCTTGGTGCGGTGACCCCGCATATCCACCATTCGTGGAAATGCGCGGTGTTTCTCTGCTGTGAGACGCTGTGGGCGGCGTTTGGCAACGCCATTCTGGCGCATAACTGGTTCTTCCTTGAGGAAGACGCGCTGTACATCGGTCTGGTGGCCAACGGCATCATCCCGAAATGGTCGCTGATGATCATCAACCCCATCGTCTTTTTCTTAGCGGTGTTGCTGGTCTACGGTGTCGTTCATCTCATCCGCGCCAAAGCCAACCCCAAACAACCCCTTGCCGAATAACCAAAACCTCCCCCTGCAATTGCAGGGGGAGGTTTTTAATTGTCTTTTCCGTATTTAACTATAACCCACACTTTTTCTGTTTCTTTTTTAGTATTAAGAAAATAGTCTTTTGGTATCCAACGACCATTTTCTTTTTCGTATTTGTACTTAAGATAACCGGTCTTGTAATCTCTAAACATCTCACCATTTATTCCCCGATTTACAACTATGCGTTCTTTCGTCTTAACATTCTCAACCGTCATCCAACGGTAATTTGGTTTCCATAATTCCGTAAGCGCCCTGGCGCATTTGTCTTCGAGTTTTTTCTGAGGCTCATCACACACTATTTGGCCATTCCTTATTGCCTCTATAAACTCTTTTTCCGCGTATACTTCGGACGGTGAAAAGTAGCGAATCGTTGATTTTAGTTCCGTAGAGGAACTGCGGCGATGCAACTCTTTAATGCGATAAATTTGACCGGTTTTCACTTGAATATAAACCAAATGATTTTTTAAATTCTCCGGAAAATCGGCAATCTTGAAAAAGCCTCGTGCATTATCCTCCAATATTTCTATGTTTCCATCATTTGCAAAACGGACATGCGCTTTGGGTAAATCATATAACCAAATCGTTTTAAGTCCAATCTCTTTATAAAAACTATTTCTCTCTTCAAATTCCAAGGCTATATAGGAATGCTGAAATTCTATAACTATTTTGTGCTTACCATAATATGCATCTGCGCGTTTCCATTTGCCAGTAAAAGGATTTCTCTTATACTTCTCTATTTCGCAAAAATCCGATACATTTTCTTCCCATTTTTTATGCCATTTACTTTCTTGAAATCGTCGCATATTGCTTACAATGTCGTATCTATTTTTTTGTTCCGGCGAAAGTCTCTTATAATCCTCATCTGCAAGGTAAAGGCGAAAGTGCGGAGCACCGTTATTACGTGCACCATTTACATAGATAACCTTAAATTCATATTCGGGATCAACAAATTCCTCGTGCCGGCTATACTGTCCATTTTTAACCGCCTCTGCCGTTACCAAAATTGGTTCTCCGTTTTCCCGAAATATTCGAGCTTCTCTCATGTTTCAAGTTCCTTTCTCATCTCCTAAAATCACCTGTTGGCTTCAAAATAAAACAGATCCTCAAACGTACACTCCAATTCTAGGCATAACAACATAGCCAAATATGCTGTTGGGCAGAACTGTCCCGTTTCAATAGAACTAATTGTATTCTTTGAAGAACCAATTTTGAGAGCCAGTTGAGACTGAGTCAATCCTGCTCGCTGCCTATATTCTTTTAATCGATTTTTCAATTTTAGATGGGAATTCATACTGTCACCGCCTTTATAAATGCACAAACTTCAAGGATAACCAGCAAATGCAAAAAAATTCCTACGCAAATTGCCCCTTTCTTCTTCAGAACAATTCCTTCATATAACTGCTGAACCGCAAGCGGGACTGTACCAACCGCCAACAAACCATAATTGATTGTGTTCTTTGCAAAAACTTCCACAATTACCAATAAAATGCAGAGAACGGCGCTTATCAATGCTCCCCATAGGTTACTTTTTACCGACACTTTATTTTCGTATTCGCTTCCTCTTTCAGGATTCTTACGAGCCGCCTCCAAAATTTCGTTTCTATTCATAGTTGTTCTCCTTTCCAAGTTTTATTGTACGAGCACATTATAGCATTCCAAGTTTACTTTGTCAATATTTTTTTCCAAGTTTTCTTGTTTTTTGTTTTCCGAATAACCAAAACCTCCCCCTGCCATTGCAGGGGGAGGTTTTTTTGTTAGAGGGTGATGCCCATCCGTTCCATTTGTCGGCGGATGGTTTGGTAGGCTTCGGCAGGAGAGGTGAGCGACCAGACAGCCCGTTCAAACGGGCAGACCCCGTCCCCTTGGCGGTTGACGATGTACTCCACCGCTTGCCCGTAGGTCACGGTCACGCCGTGGGCGGTCAGCGTCTGCAACGCCGCGTGGCTGATGACGGCGGCATACACCGTCTCCACCCGCAACAGCACGTACAAAAACGCCGTGGCTTTCCCCACCACCTTATCCGCGGCGACACAGCCGGAAAAATCCCGCTGCTGTTCCACCCAACGCACCAGCGGCTTAACCCCACGCTCGGCGGAAGTCTCGATCCTCTGCTTGCCGCAAACGACGCAGGTGTAGCCGCCGGTCAGCAATTCCGCTTTGGCGCGTTCTACGAGTTCGTTCATTGTAGTTTCCCCGCAAAATCGGTCATCATTTCGCTGATGCGGATGTTCTGCGGACAGACCGCTTCGCAAGCGCGACAGCCAAGGCAGGCTGTGGGGCGTTTGTCTTCCGCCAACGCCCCCACCGCCATCGGCGCCAAAAATCCACCGCCTGAATAGGTATGCTCGTTATACAGACCGATGAGATACGGAATATCCAGCCCCATCGGGCAGTAGGAGGTACAGTAGCGACAAGAGGTGCAGGGGAGCGTCTTTTGGGCGGTCATTTCCCGTGCCACTGCCAACAGCGCGGCGGTCTCTTCTTCGGTGAGCGTTGCGGCGGCGCGATAGGTCTCGCAATTTTCCTGCAACTGCGCCAGATTTGACATTCCCGAAAGGGTCACCACGACGTCATCGATCGATTGCAGAAAGCGGAATGCCCAGCGGGCCGGAGTCCAATCGGGGCGAAGGGTCGCCAACCGCTGTGCGTAGGTCGGCTCCAGTTGCGCCAGTTTGCCGCCGCGCACCGGTTCCATCACCCAGATCGGCAGGTGGCGTTCCCTAAGCAGTTCCACCTTGGTCTTGGCATCCTGCAGATCCCAATCCAACCAGTTGAGTTGGATCTGGCAAAATTCCATATCCGGACCGTACACATCCAAAAACCGTTTCATGGTCGGGATGGTGCCGTGGGCGGAAAAACCGAGATGGCGGATCCGCCCGTTTTTCTTCTGTTCCAGCAGGTATTCGCGGATACGATACTGCGGGTCGAGGTATTGGTCGATATTCAACTCGCAGACGTTATGCACCAGATAGAAGTCGAAATAGTCGACGTGGCAACGTTGGAGTTGCGCCTCAAAGATCTCCTCCACCTTGTCCATATTATTCAGGTCGTAGCCGGGGAATTTGGACGCCAGATAGAACGAATCGCGGGAATAATTTTCCAAAATCTCCCCCATCACCGGCTCGGATCGTCCGCCGTGATAGCCCCACGCGGTGTCGTAATAATTGATGCCTTCGCGCATAGCCGTGTCCACCATCTCGCGGGTGGCTTCCACGTCAACCGAGCCGTCCCCGTTGGTCGGCAGGCGCATACAGCCGAGCCCCAGCGCACTCAAGGCTTTGTCTTGAAACTTCTTATAGATCATTCGGTTGCCTCCCACACAAAAACGGTGAGGGTCTCTTTACCGCTGCCATAGTCGGCGGTGAAGGTGTACGCTTGCTCCGCAACCGGCAGGGTGATCCCCTTTTCGATATCCACGTCCTTGGTCTCACCGTCCGGCGCGATCAAGGTGATCGCCTCTGCTTTTTTGGGCAGGTACAGTTCCACGCTGACCTCGTCCTGTGCGGTCAGTAGGTACAAGTCCCCCGTTTCGGTATGTTGCGAGACGGTGTAGCCGCTCCCCTCCAAGACGGTCATTTTGTTGCCGTGGGGACGCCCCAGCAACAACCCGACCACCAAGATCACCGCTAAAACCGCGATGCGGAAGATCGGGTGGGAGGTGAACTTCTCCAGCGTAACGACACTTTTCCGTTCTTCCCACTTGTCGATCTTACCGTAAACGGTGGCGTCATACGCGGCTTGCCGTTCCTCCTCGGTAAACGGCGCACCGCAACGCGCGCAGTATTGTGCCGACACAATATTCTGATGCTGACATTGCTTGCAGATCATCGCTTCAACCCTCCGTTTTGGCGACGGCGACCGTATCGACGATCACCCATTTGCCGTTTTCCTTGGTCATAGTCACTACGTAATCCGCCTGCGCCTTCGGGGTGGACGGATCGACATTCCACGCATACAGCGCGTGGGTCATCGTCAGCGTAGCCACTTCGTAGCCGTTTTGTTGCAACCATTGACCGTTGGCCGTATCCGAGCCGACGGTCAGCGTGCCATCGTGAATGGTGGCGAAGTTGCGCGGCATATCGTCAATGTCGATATACGGGAACTCGTTGTAAAAAGTGGCCAACAAGTCCTCGGCAACGTCCTTATTCAGCGACTCGTACAGCGGATCGCTGATGCAGTAATTCAACGCGTCGGTGCCGGCTTGGAAAAACGCCATATCCAGACACGCCACGTAATCCGACAAACAAGCGGCGATCTCGTCGCGGTCGGCATCGGTCAAGCCGTCGCCCGACGGCTCTCCCGCCACCGGACGGAGATCCTCCACACGGTCGATCGGGGTAACGTGATCATACGGTGAAGGCGCGAATATCGCGATCGCCGCCACCGCGATCACCGATAGTCCGACCGCCATGGCATACAGATGGCTGAGCAGGTAGTTTTTGATCGCCTCAAAGAGGGAATCTTCGATATCCCCTTTTAACTTATCCTTGGTGTGATCGATCAGAAACCGACGGAACAAGTGATCCTTCGCCGGCAACGACCTGCCGCAGTGCGGGCACTTGGCGGCATCGGCCGGATGGGATTCTCCACACCACGGACAAAACTGGTTTTCCATAGCCTTCACTCCTTGTTGGAAATATGTCCTCATTTTATCATAAAAACTATCAATTTGCAACCAAGGAAACCATTGAAATTAAGAGAAAAATATGATACACTTGTACTATACCTTATTATGGGAGGGGTTTATGTTGAAAAAACTGTTGGCAACGGTGATGGCCGTTGCGTTGCTGGCCGGTTGTGTTGTCGGCTGTCAGCCGGCGGAAGACAGCGATATTCCGGCGGCATCGACCACCACCGAAAACACCACCACGAGCAGCACCTCGCGCACCACGGTGAGCACCTATTATGCAGGCACACCGGATGCACCGAATATGCCGCAGTTTGGCGGCGGCGGAAGCAGTAGCAGTACCACCAAAGCCCCCACCGGTACTACCACCAAATCCCCCAACATTTCCTTTGAACCCGGTTCCAACCGTCCGGTATATCTGGACAATCAGGAACTGACCATCTATGCCTATGCCGGCCCGCGCAGCGGCGGCTATCAGTGGCAGGTGGGCGGTCAGGTGCCGGAGGACGATCCGGTCGGCGGCTGGAACACGTTTGTCACCGAAAAAGATTTTATGGATTACAAAAACGCCGGCTTCACGCTGTTGTTTCCGGAATACGACGCGCCGTATAACAGCGCGGAGAGCTTCAAGGGCAGTGTTCTGGAAGACTATATGGAACTGGCGGACCAAGTGGGGTTAGACGTGCTGGTGTACGCCCCGTCTCTCACCGAGTGGACGAGCGGCACCGCCCAAATGCTCACCGCCACGCAGAAACATTTCATTTCCTCGGCCATCAATAAACTGAAGGGCTACGACAGTTTCTACGGTCTCACTATGCGCGACGAGCCGAAGGACACCGCCATCGACATCTACAAGGCGATCGCTGACTACATCAACGAGATCCAACCGGGTCTCAGCACGCTGACCGCGATGTTGCCCATCTACGGCCAGCGTTACTTAAGCGGCACTTACAAAAATTATATCAAAAACTTCGGTCTGGCCAGCGGCATCTTCTGCTATGACTTCTATCCGTTGCAGTGGAACCCCAAGAGGGGTAACTACCTGAAAACGCAATGGTACCAGAATCTCGAAATGGCCGCTAACACCGCCGACGAAAACGACTTCGATCTCGGCATCATCATCCAATCCTGTGCGTTCGGTCCGGAGGGCGGCTACCAGAAAGTCGACCACGCCCGTTCGGTCCTCACCAAAGCGGACGTCGGCTTCCAGTTGTACACCGCGCTGGCGTACGGCGTCAAGACCGTCGGCTACTTCACCTACTGGCAACACCGCCACGACGGTCACCCCCACACCACCAACCGCTTCTACGACGCGATGGTGATGTATCCCGAGAAAAACGGTCAGCCGGCGGTCAAGACCGACACCTACTATGCGGTACAAGCCGCCAACAACGAGGTCAAGAAATTCGACCACGTGCTGATGAACTTTGAGTGGCAGGGCACGATGGCACTTAAGAAGACCGACGAGTTTGGTATTCTCTCCGAGATCGCCTCCTACAAGCCGCTGAACATTGGCAGTGCCTCCGCTACGGCAGACGCCATTATCGGTCACCTGAAGGACAGCGCCGGCAACGACGGCTATATGATCGTCAACTCGGTCGAACCCAGCAAGAACGTCACCTCCAAAGTCACCGTCAACTTCAAGGGCGCCACCGCGGCGATCGCCTACGTCAAGGGCGAAGAGACCACCATTATGTTGCAGGACGGCAACTACACCTTTAATCTGGGCGCCGGCGAAGGCGTGTTCGTCATTCCCTACGTTGCGTAAGTTTTTAATAACCAAAACCTCCCCCAATTTATCGGGGGAGGTTTTTTGTTGGTGTTTACACCCGTGTTGTCCGAGCCTCCTCGCCTAGAGGGAGGGGGACCGCCGTTAGGCGGTGGAGGGATAATCGCCCGTTGGGCGATCTGTCGCAAAGCGACAGTATCCCCCAGTCAACCTGCGGTTGCCAGCCCAACTACGCTTCGCTACGCATAGGCTCCGCTAACCAAATCAAAGATTTGGAGCGTCGCGTACCTTTAGGCAAGGGGGCCTTGTAGGGGCGGCAGTTGGTGCCAATGACCCTCTTGGCTCCCCTTGTCAGGGGAGCTGTCGGCGGTAGCCGACTGAGGGGTAGTCTTTCGTTTTCTCTCCCTCCGTCTTTTTGCTTCGCAAAAATCCACCTCCCTCATCAGAGGGAGGCGCGACATAAAACAATTCCTGCGTCCGTCTTTGATTTCTGTTCATCGGTAAACCTCTTTTGAACCACGAGACTCTCGCGTGGTTTTCGTTTACAATCAAAAAAGACCGCCGATAGGCGGTCTTTTTTGATTAGGCAAATTTGAGCAACAACCACAAAATGAGGTAAGCCACCAGCAGGCAACCGCCTACGCAGGCCATCGGGACAAGCATCATTCTGAATGCTCCCCAAAACGTACCCCATTTTTCACGGAAAGAGGCGCTCGGACGTCCGCCCGATGAGCGGACGTACTTGCTTATTCCTCCCGATACGTTGGACATATCCGCAATGGTGCGGCCGTCGTCGACGTAGGTGATCTTCTCTTTCTTCTTCCCCACAGCGGTTTATTCCTCCTCCAGCAGGTGGCAGGCCGCAAAGTGGCCGTCCTCATACTCCTTATAGGTGGGGACGACGTGTTTGCAGATCTCCTTGGCGTGCGGGCAACGGGTATGGAAACGACAGCCCTTCGGAGGATTGGCCGGTGACGGGATATCGCCGTTTAAGACGATACGGTTCATCTTGACGTCCGGATCCGGATACGGGATCGCGGAGAACAGAGCCTGCGTGTACGGGTGGAGCGGATTTTCGAAAATTTCTTTCTTGTTGCCGAATTCCACCATCGAGCCGAGGTACATAATACCGATCTTATCCGAGATAAACTTGACCACCGACAGGTCGTGCGAGATGAAGATGTAGGTCAAGTTGAGCGAACGTTGCAGGTCCTTTAGCAGATTGATGATCTGCGCCTGAATGGACACGTCCAATGCGGAGACCGGCTCGTCGCAGATGACCAGTTTCGGGTTGACCGACAGCGCACGCGCGATGCAGATACGCTGGCGCTGACCGCCGGAAAATTCGTGCGGGTAGCGCTCGTAGTAATAGTCGCGCAGGCCGCATTTGTCCATCAAATCGAGGACGTAGGCTTTCACCTGATCCTTCGGGACGATGTTATGCACTTCCACCGGCTCGGACAGGATACCGCCCACCGTGCTACGCGGCGGCAACGAGGAATACGGATCTTGGAAAATGATCTGCATCTGCTTGCGGATCTCGCGCATCTGCGGCGACTTGTAGGCGGTGATATCCTCACCGTTGAAGATGATCTGGCCGCCGCTGGGTTGGTGCAGTTTTAAAATGGCACGACCCATCGTGGTCTTGCCGCAACCCGACTCGCCGACGATACCCAGCGTCTCGCCCGGCATCAGTTTAAAGGACACGTCGTCCACGGCGATGAGTTCCTGCGTCACCTTGCCGGTCAGCGTCTTTTTCAGCGGAAATGCCTTGCGCAGGTGGCGGACCTCCAAGATCGCCTCGGGGTCAAACGGCTTTTTCATATCCTCTTCGATCTGACGGCGGCGTTCTTCCAAGAACTTGGCCTGCTCGGCCTCGTCGTCATACACGGGGGCAACGATCTTTTCTTCAGCCATTTTCGTTCCCCTCCTCATACAGCCAGCAGGACACGTAATGGGTCGGGCTGACTTGAATCATTTCCGGATATGCGCCACTGCACTTCTCGCAGGCGCGGTCGCACCGTTCCTTGAAATAGCAGTGGTCGGGCATATTGATCGGGTTCGGGACGTTACCCGGAATATTAAACAGCGCCTCGTCGCCGGAATCCAGCGTCGGCTTGGATTTTTGCAGACCGATGGTATACGGATGGCGGGGATCGTGGAAGATCTCGTCCACCGTACCCTTTTCGATCACGCGACCGGCATACATCACCACGACGTAGTCGGCCATTTCGGCAATGATACCGAGGTCGTGGGTGATCAGCATAATCGAACCGTCGATCTTGGTCTTCAGATCGCGGAGCAGATCCAAAATCTGCGCCTGAATGGTCACGTCCAGCGCGGTGGTCGGCTCGTCGGCGATGATGAGGCGGGGGTTGGCCGCCAACGCCATCGAGATCATCACGCGCTGGCGCATACCGCCCGACAGTTCGTGCGGGAAGGCGTTGTACACCCGCTCCGGCATCGCAATGCCAACGAGGTTGAGCATCTCGATGGAACGCGCTTTCGCCATTTCCTTGGTCGCGTCGGGGGTATGGATGAGGGTGACCTCGTCCAACTGCTGACCGATGGTAAACACGGGATTTAACGAGGTCATCGGCTCTTGGAAGATCATCGCGATCTGCTTGCCGCGGATACGGTAGATCTCGCGGATGGGCATCTTGGCGATGTCGTAGACCTTGTCTTCCGTCTCGGTGCCGATGGGTTTACCCTTCTCGTCCCGCTTGTAGTCTTTGGACTGGAAGCGGATAGCACCGGAATAGATCTGGCCCTGCGGGCCCTGCAACAAACGCATCACCGACATACTGGTGACCGATTTGCCGCAACCCGACTCACCGACCACGCCGACGGTAGCGTTGCGCGGTACGTCGAAGGACACACCGTTGACCGCCTTGACCACGCCCTGTTCGGTGAAAAAGTAGGTATGCAGATCGTCGATCTCCAGAATGTTATCCGGATCGCGCATTTCGCTTAAAAATTCCGATTCTTCCGCCTTGCGGTATTTGTAGGCTTCCAGCCGTTTCATCACCTTGGCATTTTCCTTGGCGATGGCGCGGATCTCTTTACCGGAAAGATAACCGGTGTTTTTCTTTTTCTCACTCATCGCTTATCTCCTTGCCTTGGGATCCAGCGCATCACGCAGACCGTCGCCCACAAAGTTGAAGCCGAGCACCGCAATAACGATGCAAATACCTGCCGGTACCCACACGTTTAAGTGATTTTGCAGGATATCCTGATTGGTGGAAATGATGTTGATCATCGTACCCCACGCCGCATACGGTGCCTTGACGCCGAGGTTTAAGTAAGACAAAGTGGCCTCGTAGAGGATCATACTACCCAGCGACAGCGTCATCTGCACGATGAGTTGCGGCATCACGTTGGGAACGAGGTGTTTAAAGATCTTACGGCTGGTGGAATACCCCATCGCCTCCGCCGCGACCATATATTCCTGCTCGCGCAGCGAGAGGATCTGACCGCGGACAAGGCGGGCCGTACCCGGCCAAGAGAACAGCGTCAGGTAGATCATCAGCAGATAGATACGGTATTTGGCGTCGATATCCGACGCGTCCAGCAAGGTACTGATGATGAGCAGGATCGGCACACCGGGCAGGCAGATCAGCACGTCGCACACGCGCATAATGAGGTTATCCACCCAGCCACCGAAATAGCCGGCCACGCCGCCCAGCAACACGCCCAGTACCGTAATGACAAACACCGCGATAAAACTGACGGTCAGCGAGATACGGCCGCCGTACATCAAGCGGACGAAGATATCGTAGCCTTCGTTGTCGGTGCCGAGGATATGCTCCGCCGACGGCGGCGCCAAGAAATTATCCTTGAGGGATTTTTCGGTGGTCTGCCGCACCGTATACTCCACACCGTCGACGGTGTAGGTGGTCTCGGAAACGGCATATTCCGTCTTGCCGCTTTCGTCCAACTGGATCTCACCCCATTGGGTGTACAACAGCGGACCGACAAAACTGAACAGGAACAGACCGACCACCATCGCCAGACCGACCAAACTCAACTTGGAACGGAAAAAGCGACGCACCACCATACGGGTGGGGGACATCAGGCGAACCTGACGATCGAGGGGCAGTTCGGATTCGGCCGTCGATTCGACGGCCGGCGTTTTCCTTTCTTCCATCTCTGCCACCTCACTCCAACTTGACTCGCGGATCGACCACCGCGTACATCAGGTCAGCCAGCAACACGCCGATGACGCTGAGCAGCGCCAAGAACATATTGTAGCCCATGATAAACGGGATATCGCCGCGGTTCATCGCGTCCAACGCGATGTTACCGATACCGGGCAGGTCGAACACCTGCTCGGTGATGATCGCACCCGAAAACAGCGTCGGCAACAGGCCGGCCAGCGAAGTGACCAACGGGATCAAGGTGTTGCGGAACGCGTGCTTGTTGATGACCACGCTTTCCTTCAGACCCTTGGCACGCGCCGTACGGATATAGTCGGAGTTTAAGACTTCCAACATATTGGTACGGGTCATACGCATCCGCGCGCCGACACTCAAAATGACGATGGTCAGGATCGGGATAAACATATGGCGGACGTAGTCGCCCAGCAACGCCAGACCGGTATAGGATGCGGTCGCGTCCACCAAACCGGATGGCGGGAACCATCCGAGTTTGAGTGCGAGCACATCCTTGAGCATCTGCCCAAAGAAGAAGGACGGCAACGAGATACCGATCATCACCAACACGGTGACGAGGTAATCGCGCAGGCTGTACTGGTGGGTCGCCGCGGTGATACCCAGCGGGATGGCCAGCATAAATTCAAAGATGGTGGCAATGAGGGCGACCGCAAAGGATACGCCCATATGCTCCACAATGACCTGCGACACCGGAATGCCGTACACAAAACTGGTACCGAGGTCAAAACGCGCCAAGGCCCCCAGCCAAGTGAAATAACCTTTGAGAATACCGCCGAAACTGTTGTCACCCAAGCCGTACATAGCGTACATCGCCTGCACCGTTTCCTCGGTGACGGTCGCACCGCCCTGATTGATGGCGTTGATCTTATCTTGAATAAAATCCACCGGCATCAACCGAATGAGGAAGTAGATGATCAGCGACACGCCCAGCAGGATGACCACCGCTAAGGCCAGTCTTTTTACAATATACTTTAACATACGTTCCCCCGATAATTAACCGGCAAACTCCACTTCCCAAATGCGGTCGAGCGGCGAGGAATACGGGTTCATCTTGTCGCTGCTCGGGAGGCTGTCCGGATTGATGACCTTGGAGTTGTAGGCGTACAGCACACTGCGCTGGTACACCGGCAGTTCGATCGCCAGATCAAGGATCTCGCCCATCGCTTCCATATAGATCTCGGCGCGCTCTTCCTGATCGTTGGTGGAACGGGCTTCGTCGATCAACTCGCTGAGGTCATTGAGGATCTTGGTCTCCTCGGAGGTGCCGCTGGTCTTGAGATAGTTGTAGCCCCACGCCAGCGTGCTGGTGGCGGTGGAATCCTTGTGGTAGACCTGATACATATCCGGATCGAGGGCCGAAGACCACGCCGCCGCCCACACTTCGAGCGAGCCGGTGTTGATCTTGGTCAGCGCCTGCGTGTCGCAGACGACTTCCACTTCCCAACCGAGTTCGTTGAGCAGTGCCGCCGCATCACGGAACACCTTGTAGGTCGGGTGATCCTGCAGGCTGGAACCGGCAATGGTGAAGGTGATATCCAGTTCGCTGTCACCGGCCGCAACGCCGGCTTCCATCATATATTTCTCCACGTTGGCCATTGCAATTTCCTTGCTCCAGCCGGAGATCTGCGGATAATCGAAGCCGTTGTCTTCCGCGTCTGCACCCTTCGGGTAGGCCCAACTGACCTTGGACATCGGCCAATAGATCTGCGAAGCGGTACCGGCACGGTAGTAGTCCAGCGCCAGCGACGTGTTCATCGCACACATAATGGCTTTACGCAGGTTTTGGTCGTTGATCTTGGCGGCGTTGACGCCGATATAACCGTAACCGAGTTGGTCGGTGGTCAGGGTGACCATGCCCTTCTTGGAGAGGGCTTCCAGTTTCTCGTAGTTATCGGTGGTCAGGGACGGGGAGATATAGTGGACCGAGCCTTCCTCCAACGCGGCAATGGCGTTCTGGGAAGAAACGACCTGATAACGGATCTTGTCGATCTTGGCGTTTTCGATGCCGGCGCCGACCGACTCAAAGTTGGTGTTCGCCTTGAAATAGGCGACGTTGTTGGCATAGAACTCACTCTCGGACGGGGTGTCGGAGTTGGAGGCGTTGGTCACCTTGTACGCACCGGCGCCCATCGGGAGTTTGATGTTACGGGTGGACTGCACGATATCGGTCATAAAACTGTAACTGGCAAATTCCACGCCGAACTTGTTGTTGGCGATATCCACGCCCACTTTACTGCCTTCGCCGTAGTAATGCTGCGGCGCGATGGTAATGGCAAAGTTCCAGATCGCCTTCGGGTCGACGCCGTCGATGGTGATCTGCAACACGTCGTTTTCGTCGGCATTCTTCACGGTGCCGTCGGCATTGTGCTCGGCCGCGACCTTGTAGTTCTTGCCGTTGACTTCGATGGTGGTACCGGCCGCATCGGTGTGACCCAGCGAGACGATACCCGCGATGTTTTGCACAGCCAACGAACCGTCATCCGCGATGTTCTCATGCAGGATGACTTCCTTCGCCTTGGCGGTGAACTCGTTGAGCAGGGTGGTACCGGTCGCCCAGTAGTAAAGGATCTCGTTGAGGCTGCGGGCGATCTTATCGTTGAAGATATAATCGATGGCGGCCGCCTTATCCTTGATGCTGGCCGGATACATCGCGGTCAGTTTCTCGATCCGGGTGCGGTCAACCTTGCCGTCCGCGCCTTCGGCGTACTTGGTCTCAACGTAGCCTTCCGAATACATAAAGCGGAAGACCTCGTCTTTAAACTCGTCGTGGGACTTGTACGGCTCGTCGGTGAAGGACTCCTGCGCGCTGACGTAGTCATCGTTCAACTCGTCGCGGAACAGTTCCAGCGCACGCTCGTAGTCGGCCAGCAGATTTTTGTTGTCGATCTCGTCCGGATTGTTGGAGAGGGACGCCTTGTAACCGCTGCTGACGGTATAGGACTGGATCGCCGCCTTCATTTCATCGTAACTGACTTCCTTGGTGGAGGAGGCCTTCAACTTGGAGTTAAACAGGTTGACCAGTTCGTTGACGCGGGCGGCCGCACGGGTCGCCGCCAACGAAGCGATCAGATCGTCGCTGTCGTTCGAGGAAGAACTGACCGTCTGGGTGCGGTATTCGGACAGACCGACGATGTCGGTGGAATACAGCGTGTTCGAACCGGTATACACCGGATCGAGGTAGACGTAGTAGTTAAACAGCACGTCCTCCATGGTCAGCGGGTGACCGTCCGAGAACTTGATGCCGTTTTTCAAAACGAAGGTGTAGGTGATGGTGTCGTCCTCGTTTTCGGTGATGTCGTAATCCTTAACGACGACCGCTTCGTCGTCGCCGTAAGCAACCTTGACTTCGCCGTTTTCATACTTGGAAGACATCATACCGATCTGGGTCATGGCCACAATGGTGCCATCCGCCGCGGCGGTGTAGAAGAACGGGTTAAATAAACCGTCCAACTGGTCCGTCATAATAACGAACGCGTCCTTGCTGCTCTTGCAACCGGACAGGGAGGATACCATACCGACGCACATCGCCAGGCACAGCACCAAACAAAGGATCTTCTTTTTCACGAAATCGCTTCCTTTCTTGATTTGAGTTCGTTTTCTATATTCATTCAACGAATTCCAGAGTAACTGTGTTGCCGACCACCGTCACCGCGAGTTTTTCCGGTTGTTCGCCGGTCGCTTCGCAGGTGATATCGGCATTCGGCACGACGGCGGGATCGCCGTAGCCGCAGACCAGACCGATCGCATAGTCGGTCACGCCAAAGTAACTGCCTGCGTCAATGAGCAGGCGGCTTTGCTTGATCTGCACGCCGCTGACCGTCGCATCGGCAGACAAACTGCCGGCCAGCAGACCGAAGCAAGCGCCGGTCTTGCGGGTACCGCCTTCAATGGTGAAGGTGATATTCTCGAAGGTCAGGTCGGTGAGGCTCGCCGTCTCGGTCAGTTGACCGAACAGACCCGCATTCTGCTTGGAAGCGTTGGTCTGCGCAAGCGTCACGTTTTTGATGGTGTGGCCGTTACCGACGATACTGCCGGCGAAATTGCCGTGCATCAGCGCGGTGGGCCAGTTTTCACCGGTGAAATCCAGATCGGCATGCAACACGTAGTGGCCGTTGATACTGGCGTTGTCGAGGAACTGTTCGACGGTGTAGATGTGGTACCAGTTGCCCTCGTCCCACTTGGTGTACAGTTTCAGCACCGTATCCGTGGCGGTGGCGGTGGTCAGGTCGACGGTGCCGGGGTGGGTCACCGTCTCACCGACCGGCTGGGTACCGGCGGCATCGTAATATGCCGAATGGTAGGTGTAGCCGTTCCGCTCGGGGAAACGGTACATCTTCATCGCGCCGGTCTCGGCATCCCAAGTCGGGGTCTGCAAGGCTTCGCCGTTCGGCTCGAAGGTATAGTTGCCGAGGAGTTCGCCTTCCATCGTGTAAAACTGTACCTCAAAACGGGGCAACCACGCCGCATACAGCGTCAGCACCGGCTCGGCGGACGAGTAGGCCTTGCTCTTGTCGACCGAGAGACGGTCGGCGGCGAAATCCCATTTCTTGCCGTAGGTGTACTGCATCTCGCCGGCGTCGTTTTTGCCCGCCTCGGTACGCTCGGCATACCAGCCGGCGAGGTAATAACCGGTGCGGGTGGCGGTGAAGGCATCGTTACCGCGGGCGGTGTCGTCCGGCGACAACAGCGCGATCTCCGCCTGCCCATCCTTACCGGTGGGCAGTTCCGACAGATTGTAGGAATCGGTGATGATACCGGTGTTGGTGGTGAAATGACCGCCGTTGGCATCGTAGGTCACGCTGACCGTGTAGTTGTCCCCATCATTGACGTCGTAGGGGATCGGCTCAGCCGCACAACCGCACAGCAGAACGGCCACGCAAAGCAGACACACGGCCAAACTCGCTTGTTTTCGTAATTTCATATCCGTATCTTCCATCCTTCCGCTTCGGTCCGGCCGCCTTGCGGCGACCGGACGAAAAGCGATTATTCTTCGGGGTCGGCGGTCTCTTCCGTGGCCGTTTCGGTGGGTTCTTCCACCTCCGGCTCGGTCGGGGCGGGTTTTTGCTTTTTGGCAAACAACCCTTTCACCGCCTCGCGGATCTTGCTCCACGCGGTCACCGCCCATCCTTTGCACTTGGCAAAGAACGGCTTGACCCACGCAAAGACCGGTTTCTTTTCGGCGTTTTGGTTCGGCTTTTTATTCAGCCATTTACCCAGCGGGCCGAATTTCTCCGCCAGCGTCGCCGCCTCCGCCTCCGGCAGTTTGGCCAGTTTCAGTTTGAGCGCGAGCAGCGCACCGCCGATCGCCAGCAGAATGACCGCCAACAGAATGCTGGCAACGATCTGCTCGGTGAAATCGGGCTTCTGCTCTTCCTGCTGTTGCTCCTCCGGCTTGGGGGTCAACGCCGTAATGCGCTGTTCCGCCGAAATGAGGTCGGCGTAGTTGAACACCAGCGACTGCTGTTCGATGGTGGCGATCTTGTTGTACGCGGTACGCGCCGCATCCACCAGCGGCTTATCCTTGTACTGCACCCGCTCGGGGATCTTCTTGATGGCACGGATGGCGGCCATCGTGATCAGATCGGGGGCGGTGCCGCCGTCCAGCGTCAGGTCGAAGTACTGACCGTACACAAACGAGTCGTACTGGATACCGTTCTTCGGGCGGATCATCGCGATCTTCTGCTCCACGTAGCCGACGTAATCCTTGAAATGCGCTCCGTAGAACACGTTGGAATACAGCCCGTCGGTGGAGTTCCACATATACCACGGCAGGAAACCGGTGCCGTTGATCTGCACTTCGTTACCGTCGTAATCGGTGTAGGTGCCGTAGTCGCCGGTACCCGGCAGATGGGTGAAGGTCTCGTAATAGGTGGGATCGAATTCCTCTTCCAGAATGGGGGCGCGGTAACTCTCGAAGATCACCATCTCCAGAGCGTTACTGTCGTAGAACGCCTTGTGACCGAGGGCGGCGGTGGTATACGGCAGGGTGATCATCTTAAGATCACTGCCGACGAACGCCATCGCGCTGACACGGACGGTATCCTCGATAACGGTCAGCGTCTGCGAGTCACTGCCGTTGTAACTGATCAGTTCGTATCCGTTGGGGAGGGTGGCGTACAGCGCACCGTCTTGCACGAACACGTTATCGCTGATCTCATAGTCGTACAGATAGGAGACGTACTCCTTGCCGTTAAAGTCCTTGACCTCTTTGATCGCAAACGGCTCCAGTTTGCACATCGCAAACGGGTTGTCGCCGATCGTCTCCAGATCCTCGCCAAGCACCACCGCAAAGGGCGTGTAATTCTCCTTCATAAAGGCGTGCTTACCGATGCTGACCGCGCCGGTCAGGTCGGCGGAGGCCAACGCGGTGTACGCGAAGGCATAGTCGCCGATATTCTCGGAAGCGGCGAGGTTGGTGACGGTGGTCAGTTTATCGTTGTAAGAGAAACTGCCTTCGCCGACGTCGGTGCCCTTCTCGTTGAGCGTGACGGCGGCCAGCGCCTTGTTGTACACAAAGGCGTAGTCCCCCACCGTCTCGGCGGCGGAAAGGTTGACGTTTTGCAGGCTTTCGCATTCGGTGAACGCATACTCGCCCACCGTCTCCACGTGGGACAGGTCAATGTCCTTCAGTTTGATACAACCGGCAAAGGTGTACGGTTTCAGTTCTTCCATCGCCTCGGGCAGTTTGACCGAGACCATATCGCGGCAGTAGGCAAACGCGTACTCGCCGATCTCTTCCACCGAGGAGAGATCCGCGCTCGGCAACGCCGGACCGTGGTAGGTGTAGATATACTGGCCTTCCTTGCTGACCGCCGCTACGCTCATCTGATCGTCAAGGCAGACGTAATAAACGTCGCCGGAGAAGGCGTAATCACCGAGTTTGGTGACCTTGGACAGATCGATCTCTTTGAGCGATGCGGCGTTATAGAACGCCATCTTCTCGATCTCCGCACCCTCGCCGAGGGTCACCTTTTCGAGGCTGGCGGCGTTGTTAAACGCCTGCTCACCGATGACCGCGTTGTTGCCGATGGTGACGTTTTTCAGGGCGGTGGAGAAGGTATAGTAGAAATACCGTTCGCCGTCTTCGTCGCGGTGTTCCACCTTAAAGGCGATATCCTTGTCCATACCGAAGGCGTACTTGCCGATGGTGACGTCGTTGCCGACCACCACCGTCGTCAGTTTTTCGCATTCGCTGAACACACCCTCGGCGATCTCCATCTCATCCGGCACGGTGACCGAGGTGATGTCGGTAAAGGCGAAGGCGTAGCGGCCGATCTCGGTGTCGGCGGTAAACGCCGGCAACACGGTGATCGCCGTCTCGAAGAAGGCGTATTCCCCGATCTCGGTCAGTGCGCCGAGTTCCACCTTGGCGATCGCTTCGGACGAACCGAACGCGTAGTCACCGAGTTTGGTGACCGACGGCAACGTGACCGAAGTGATGCCCGTGTTATGCGAGAAGGCACCCTTGCCGATCGCCGTCACCTCTGCCCCGCCGATGTTCTCGGCGGTAAAGGCACCTTCGGTCGTGGCGGCGACCGCATACAGCGTCTTGCCGTTGGCGGAGAGGATGTAGGCGGCGGTGCCGGCCTTAAAGGTCTTGTTGCCCTTCTTCACTTCAAACTGCGAAACTTTGGTGGTGCGGAACGCAAACTCGCCGATATCCTTGACGTCCGGACCGATGCTGACCGACGCCAAGTTTTCGCATTCGTAGAACAATCCTTCCGGCAACACCGACGCGTTGACGTAGAAGGAGGTCAGCGCCTCACAGCCGGTGAAGGCGTAGCCGCCGTATTTCACCTGTTTGGCGGTAACGGTCACGTCCTCAAGGCTCTCACAGCCGGCAAAGGCGTACTGGCCGATGGACAGCAGGCTGTCGCCGGTGACCACCTTTTCCAGATTCTTGTTGCCCGCAAAGGCGTAATCGGAAATGACGCAGGCGGCGGTGAGTTCCAGCGTACCGCGCAGGTCGCACTGCTCAAAGGCGTGCTGGTTGACGATGATAAGGTTGTTTTCGCCGCTGAAGGTGACCTTCTCAAGCGACGAACAGCCGTAAAACGCACCGTACTCGATGGCGGTCAGCGTGGACGGCAAAACGATCTCTTCCAGCGCGGTCAGGTTGGCAAACGCGTAGGCGTTGATCTTTTCGATGCCTTCCGGCAGGATGACCTTGGTGATGGTGCTGTCGCCGATATACCACTGCTTGGTGGTCTCCTTATCGTCCGGCAACATCTCTTCGGGGGTCTTGGAGACGTATTCGAAGTTGGAGAAGGCAAACGCGCCGATCTCCTTGAGGTTGAGGCGCTTGGGCACCTCCACCACGCCGCCCAGACCGTAGTAATGGGTCAACTGTCCGCCGGTGGCGATATACGGGTCTTTGACCTCGATGGACACCGATTCGGAATAGTAGGTGCTGTTGCCGTCTTGCAGGATCTTGACGGTAACGGAAGAGAACCCTTCCGCCTGCGCCGTGATCTGACCGAACGAATCGATGGTCACGATGCTCTCGTTGCTGGACTCAAACACCACCTCGGCGTCCTTCGGGAAGTACGGGTCGAAGTCGTAGTTTAAGGTGACTTTTTCAGACGGGAACATCGACAGGTTGTAACGACCCTCGAAGAACCGGCGGTTGCCGGTCTCACCGATGTCTTTTTCCTCGTTGTCGACGAGGTAGTAGGCCTTGTCGGTGGTGTAGCCGGACAGGATAAACATATCCGCCACCGGCTTGTCGTACCGCATATAGCCCTCGTCGCCTTCCTTCAGCACCTTCACCGTAAAGGTCATACGGCGGTCGGTGCGCGGGTCGGTCACGCGGATGGTCGCGGTGCCGGAGGACACCGCCACGATCTTGTTATTGACCACACGGGCCACGCTCGGACGGGAAGAGTCAAACTCCAAGAGTTCCGCCCAAGAAGTCTCGGGGTACACCTTCGGCTCCAGCGTGAATACCTCGTTGGGGCTTAAGGTGATGCCGCCCTCTTCCAGACCTTCGAAATAGAAGTCCACGTAATCGTCCGGCAGGCGGATCTCGTAGGTCGCGTAGTTGAGGGTGTAGTCGTAGCAGGTAAAGACGAACGAATTCTTGTTGATGGCGTTGTCTTTGATCTGATAGACGTAATCGGTCAGTTCCACCTTGACGGTGGTGGTGCTGTTCTTCTTGGAGTAGATGGGGGTCATATACTGCTCAAACGCCAGCAATTCGGGGATCTCGTTGCCGTCGTCGTCCGCCCCCATCGTCACGTAACCGAGTTGACCGCACATCGCAAAGTGGTTGTCGTACACGTCGATCTCGGCAAACAGTTTGTTCTTGCGCTCCTGCTTATCGTACTCGTAGAAGTACCGCACATCGCTGATGGTCGGGGCTTCAAAGTCGGACACCAGCGGGAATTCAAACACGTTGCGCTTGTTGGTGGTGATACCGCCATCGCCGTAATCGAGGTAAGCGACCAAGCGAACGGTGTACTCGCTGTTGTTGGCGAGATTGTAATCTTGCGTATCAAACTCGATCTCGATGTTGGTCGGGCGGATGTCGCCGCCGTCACCGTACGACTTGCGGACGTCGTCGTCCACGCATTCAAACACCACTTCACCGGTGGTGTCGTCGGTGATGGAGATCTCGATCTTGGCCGCGCCGCGAAGCGCGCCGCCCCATACGAAGCGGAGGGAGTGGACCGAGCCCTCTTGGTTGGAGAGAGCAATGTAGTCCTTATTGGCGGCGATGACCATATCTTCGGGGTCCTGCTCAAAATAGTAAGCACCCAGATAACTGACGAAGTCCTCCGAGATACCGCCGACCGGACGGGTCGCGTAGGCGTCCGCCATCAGCTTGTCCTCGGGGTCGATGCCGTCGTCCAGTTCGTCGGCGTTGGTCTCGTAGTATTCCAGATCGAACAGCGGCGCCACCGTCCAGTCGCCGTAGAAAGCAAGGTACGGCACGCTCAGATCGATCTTGGTGCCGGATTTGGCATCCAGCGTGATGAAACCTTCGACGTACATACCGTTTTCGAAGGAATTGTCAAGGTACGCTTTGTCCTCGTCCCCCAGCGTCAGGCGGACGGTGACTTTGGCTTCCTCGCCGGCCTTGACCGACAGTTTCTTCTTGCCGCTCAGTTTGCCGCCTTCCACCGAGATGACCTCGACGGACGAGTTGGAAAGGACGTACGCTTGCTCGGTCACGGTGGTCTCACCGGCGTTGGTCTTGGTATCGCTGACCCCTTCGGTGATGATGTGCGCACCGATCTCGTAGGTCAGTTTCTTTTTGCCGATATTGACCACCGAGAAGGTCATCTCGTACACGCCGGTCTTCTGCGGATCGTCGCCGAGTTCCAGTTTGGTGCTATCCATCACCTTGCCGTCCGCATCGTAGGTGGCGATATACGCCGGCGTTTCGGTGGCGGAGGCGAGATTGGCCAGACCGGCGCCCTGCTTACGCACCGCGTACGGTTCGCCGTTGGTGTTGATGATGATATCCGCCGTGGACATCATCAGGCGGTTGACCATCGCGGTCACTTCGTTGGCGTTACCGGCGATGTCGGGGAAATTCTCGGTGACGTACTGACGAAGCAACAGCGACACACCCGCGAGGTTGGGGCAAGCCATCGACGTGCCGGACAGACGGTCGTAACCGCCGCCGGTGACCGACGAAAGGATGTTACCGCCGTGAGCGGTGATCTCCGGTTTGATGCCCAGCGACGGGGTGGGACCCCATGACGAGAAGTCGGACATAAACGGGCCGGAGGTCTGGTCGCGGCTGATGTTCAGTTTGCCGGTCGCCTTGGCGGCGAGCAGTTCGCCGTCGTCTTGCGAGATGGAGCAGACCGCCAATTTGGCGTCGCCCACGTTCATTTTGATCTCACCGGAGACGTTGTTATAGATGATGATACCGATCGCGCCCTGCGCTTCCGCGATCAGCGCCTTTTCTTCAAAGGTGTTGGAGCCGCGTCGCACCAGCGCGATCTTGCCCTTGACGTCCAAGCCGGTGTAGTCCGCCGAACGACCGACGCCGGGGATGGTGACGTATTCGGCCTTGAGCGAATCTTTATCGCCCAGCAGGGTATCGAAGAAGTTGTTCTCCTTGCCGGCGTTGGTATTGGATTCATCGAAATAGATGATGGTCTTGTCGTACTTGATGTACGGCGTCTCCACGCCGTTGACCGAACCGACCGACAGCACGCCGTCGTAGGTGCCGGGGGAACCGACCGTACCGCTATCCGGATTGGAGGTCAGCGGGAGGTTACCGTTGGCGGTGGAACCGTAGGAGGAGTTGTAACTGTTGGAAGCCGCCACCACCACCGCGACGCCCGCTTTGCGGATGCGGTCGTACACGCCGTCGAGCAGTTCCTCTTCCGATTCGTGGCCAAAGCCGCAAGCCGTACCCAGCGACATATTGATCACGTCGACACCCAGCACCACGCAGTCTTCCAACGCCGCGAGGATCCACGCGCTACGGGCGGTATCCTGCACGTCCGAGAAGATCTTCATCGACACCAACTGCGCGTTGGGGGCGACACCGGTGATGGTATCGTCCTTGCCGACGATCACGCCGGAAACGTGAGTACCGTGGTTGTTGTGGGTGGAATACACGTCGGAGTCGTTGTCGGCGTAGTCGTAACCAAACGGCACTTTGTCGTTAATGTACACGTCGTCAACGGTCAAGCCTTCCGCCCACTCATACGCCTTGGTATCCTTGAGCAACGAAGCCACCTGCTTGTAGGTCAGCCCCAACTGCTGTGAGGTGAAGTTGTTCACCGAGAAGGCGGAGTGGTTGGAGTCCAAACCGGTATCCAACACAGCGACCACCATGCCGGTGCCGTCGTATTGGCTGTCCGAACTGTCGAAAATACCGGTCTCGTACACGTCGACCTCATTTTCCACCAGTTTGGTCTCGCTGGGGTAATACTCCTCGCCCAGCACCGCTTTTTCGCCCTTGCTAAGCGACATCGCGGTAACGGCGTAGTCCCCCGCCTTGATAACGATCTCAAAACCGCTGACCAGCGACGAGAAATCCTCGCCGACGGTGTACTCGACGCTCTGCTCGTCCAGCACCGAGAGGATCTCCGCCTTGCGGTCGGCGATCGCTTTGGCAACCGCTTTTGCCTTATCGGTCAACGAGAACTCGCCAAAACTCATCGCCTTGTCGGTCGCCTCGTAGGCATCCATCACGGTCGGCAGACCGACCGAAATGATGACCGAGACCTCGTCGTCAGCGGTCACGCCTTCCGGCAGTTGGAACACCACGTCGCTGTTTAAGTAGTCGCTGTAGTCGACCTTCAAGCCATCCAACTTGGTGATCAACCCGTTCGACTCCTTATCCGCGAGCGTGACGCCACCCACGCCGGCCAACGCCGCCGTCGGGATCGTCCCTGCCAAAAGGATGACCGCCAGCAGCAAACTGACCGCGGCACGCAGCGTTTTTTTACGGATCGTGTTCTTCATAATCGGTTCCTTTCACGGCGGCTTTGCCGCCTAAAGCAGATTTTACTCTGTTAATATAATAAATAAAATTATATTCAGAATATACCAAGTTATATAATACCTTATTTAGAGCATAAAAGCAAGTGTTTTTCGTGTTTTCATTGCAAATATTCCGCATTTCTTTTTATTTTTTTGTGACTCATTTTTTCACCATTTACTTTTCGTCGACCGTATGGTAAAATAAAGTGTGATTTCCGCATCATTCGGAGGAAACGGTATGAACGAAAACGTGAAAAAGACCCTACGTTTGGTCTATCAACTTCTGGTCACGGTCGCGCTGATCGGTGCGGGACTGTGCCTGATCGTCGCCTGCGTCGGCATCTATCAATCGGGCGACCGTCCCTTCTCGCGGGAAGCGGTCGCGGCCGCCGTTGGCGGCATCGCGGTGCCGGTGTATGCCGCGCTGGCGCTGGTGGTGCTTGGCTTTGTGCTGGCGTGGGTATTGCCGCAAAAAGAGACCGCCGACAAGCCGGATTTAAGCCTTCCGACCCTGCGATGGTTGCAACAACGCGCCGATCTGTCGGGCGGCGATGCCGCCGGAATCACCCGCCTGCGTAATCGGCGGCGGCTGAACACGACCATCACGGCGGCGTTACTGGCGGTCGGGGCGGTCATCTTCCTCGTCTACGCCTGCAATTTTGACCATTTCCACCGCTCCGAGATCAACTCCTCGATGATCAAAGCGATGTGGATACTGCTTCCCTGCGTCGGCGTACCGTTTGCCTACGGCGTGTTCGCCGCCTACGACAGCCGCGCCTGCGTCACCAAGGAGATCGCCCTCCTGCGGCAATGCCCGCAGACCGCCGCTCCGGCGGAAGGATCCGCCGAAAACGTCGCGTGGCTGACCGCCGCACGGATCGCCATCCTGCTGATCGCCGTCCTGCTGTTGGTCATCGGCCTGCTCGGTGACGGATTCAAAGACGTGCTCACCAAGGCGGTCAACATCTGCACCGAGTGCATCGGATTGGGGTGATATTATGGGAAATTTTATCAATAAATTAAAGGCGCTTCGTCCCACCAAGCGCAAACTGATGCAACTCTATTTTGCACTGCTGTTTAACGCCAACGTCAAGGGATTTGCCACCGGCAACATCTACACCGGCAACACTAAAGTGGCCTGCGTTCCCGGCATCAACTGCTATTCCTGCCCCGGTGCGGTCGGGGCGTGTCCGCTCGGCAGCCTGCAAGGGGCGTTCTCGGCAGGACACTCCACCCTGTTTTACGTCGGCGGTATCCTGCTGTTATACAGCCTTTTGTTCGGGCGCATGATCTGCGGTTGGCTGTGTCCCTTCGGATGGATACAGGAACTGTTTTACAAGATCAAGACCCCCAAACTCAAGAAAAGCCCGATCACGCGGCTGTTATCTTATCTCAAATACGTCTTGTTGGTCGTATTCGTGGTGCTGATCCCCATCCTCTACGCCCTGCGGGATACGCCGTTGCCGGCCTTTTGTAAGTACATCTGCCCTGCCGGTACGCTGGAAGGCGGCCTGACCTTGCTGGCCAACAAGGTCAACGCCAGTTATTTCTCTATGCTGGGGCCCATCTTCACTTGGAAATTCCTGCTGTTGGTCAGCATTATGATCGGTTGCATCTTTGTGTTCCGGCTGTTTTGCCGGTTCCTCTGTCCGCTCGGTGCGCTGTACGGCTTGTTTAACAAACTGTCGCTGTTCGGCATCAAACTGGATAAACCGAAATGCGTCGATTGCAATCGCTGTATCAGCCATTGCCAAATGGACATCCGCTACGTCGGCGATCAGGAATGCATCAGTTGCGGCGAATGCCGCGAGGTCTGCCCCACCGGCGCCATCCAATGGAAGGGCGTCGGACTGATCAAACTGCGCCAAAACGAAATTCCCGAAAACTCCCCCCAAGCCGCCGAAAAACACGCCAAAGCCAAAAAGATCACCCGCGCGGTGGCGGCGGTGGCGATGTTGGCGGTGCTGGCCGGTACCATGGCTTATTACTGGGTTTCGGATACCCCGCGTCAGGCGTATCCGGGCGGCGATCGCGGCAATGCGGTCGGCGATCTGTGCTACGGCTATGAACTGGAAATTGCCGACGGGAACGGTCTGACCGGCGAAAAGATCGACCCCACCGCCACCGGCGAGGTAACGGTCATCAATTTCTGGGGCACGTGGTGTACGCCTTGTGTCAACGAACTGCCGTATTTCGAACGCATCGCCTCGGAGTACGAGAACGTGACGGTGTTGGCGGTACACGGAATGGCGACGGTGACCGCCCCCGCCTATATTGCCGAATACTACCCCCAAAGCGAGATTATCTTCGCCTACGATTACGTTCCGGAAGGCGGATCGCAGGAAAACGGTTATTACACCACCCTCGGCGGTCGCGGCACCTATCCGTACACCGTGGTATTGGATAAAGAAGGGGTCATTACCGAGATCTTCTTTAGTTCGGTCACCTACGACGATCTGCATAACGCCGTGGAAAAGGCGTTGGGATAAACCGCCTGTTTTGGGCAGAAGCCCCATCGAAAACAAAACCTCGTAGAAAATGGTCCCCCCGCATTGTCACTTGGCAATGCGGGGGTATTTCATTTTCGGGCATAGATACGATACTGGCGGCGCACAAGTGCACTTTTTATTGGCCTGCCGGCCACCCATAAATGGGTTGTCAGTCTTTGTCGGCTCCCCTTGTCAGGGGAGCTATCGGCGGCAGCCGACTGAGGGGTAGTTTTTTCTCTCCCTCCGTCTTTTTGCTTCGCAAAAATCCACCTCCCTCGTCAGAGGGAGGCATAACATAAATTTCTGCGGCTGCCTTTGATCTCTACGATTTCTGTTCATCGCTAAAGCCCTTTTTAACCACGCGACGATCGCGTGGTTTTTGTTTAAAAAGAAAGATCCCGAGGCCGAAGCCTCGGGATCTTTTGTTTTAGCGTTTACCAGTTACGCGAGTATTAGCCGCGCTTCTTGTTGATGACCGCCAGACCCGCACCGGAGAGGAGGGTCAGCAGAACCGCCACGCCAGCGCCGGTCGCGCCGGTCGCCGGAGAATCGGTTTTCGCTTCCACGAAGTCGATATCCAACACGACGTCGGTATCGACGAACACGCCGTTGGTCGCATCCGTACCGGCCAGCGCCACAAACGCGATCTCGTCGCCCTTCTTGACGTCCAGAACCAACTTGTCGCCTTCGGACATGGTCAGCGGATCATCGGTCTCGATGTGACCCATCAGGAAATCGCTGACGTCACCGGTCACGGTGATGGTGATGGTGCCGTCCGCCGGAGCGATCCAGGTACCGACATACATCATATCGTCACCCGAAACGGTGAACTCGTTCTTGCCGGCCTCGAACTCGTCCATATTCGCAAAATGACCGAGCGGTGCCTCCGGACCTTCCACAGTCAGGACAGCGTCCATCGGGATCGGATTACCCTCGTCATCCCACTTGCCGCCTTCAAAAGAAATAACGACCTCATCACCCTTGTTAACGGTGACGGTGACATAGTACTGAGACGCATCGGAGAACACCGGCAGACCGGTCTCATCATCGTAGATGATATCGCCGTTCTCGTCCTTGTCAGCGTGCTTATTCATATAGTCGAAATACTTATCGTGATCGGCATAATCATAGTCTTCGGCGTTCGTAACGGTTACGTTTTCTGCCAACAGACCGACGATGGTATCAATGCTATCCACCTTCACGGTAACCGTACCGTCGTTGAGAGCATTATACACATAATGATAGGCGTTGCCGTCATAATAGAGATGGATATCGCCATCCTCGACCCACTCCGGATTCTGCTCAGTACCGGCCGGATATTCCACCCACACCGGATAGCCGATCGAGTAATTCTGCTCGTTGGTGAGTTTCAGCGAAACGACGTAGTCCTCGTCGGTCAGTTCGAGGTAGTTGCCCTCTTGGCCGTTGATGGTGGCGGCGACGTCGCCGTCAATGTACAGGATGTTGCCTTTCTGGGCAAAACCGCACAGATCGACGTACACGGTCTCACCGGCCTCAATGGTGAAGTTTTCCAGATCGTAATCACCATAAAGTTCGATCGGACGGGCTTCGCTGCCGACAGCCGGACCCGCAACGGTCAATTCGACGGTCTCCAGCATATCCATGCAAGCAATGATAATGGTCGCACCGGTATACGACGGAACGTCGACGTGGCCGGCCACAACGCCTTCTGCGTCAGCCGTCAAAACCACTTCCTGATCGATCATTTCTTCATCCATATAGCGCACGAGAACATCAAAGCCGCCGACGATGCCCTCGGTGGTGCTGACGGCAGAAACGTCAATGCCGCCTTCCCAAGCGACATACAGGCTGGTATAGTACATACCCATGGTCATATTGAGAACGTCCATGCTCATGGTAATGTCATTGGTGCCTTCTTCAAGCGTGTACTTATTGTCTTCCGTACCGGCCGGCTGTACCAGATTCACGTAAGCCTGAACAGCCTCTTCGGTGTTGTTGACGTAGCCGATCACGCAGGGGTACATCGGGTTGACCGAAGTCAGTTCCGCCTTAAAGCCCCAATCCACCGGGCTGTAGGGCACATCAACATCGTTCATCGTAACAGCGTCCACGCCCTGCACGACGATGCTCATGCCGCTGAAGAACTGCATATTGTACGCATAGTACACGGTCGAATTAGCCGGCACGTCCACATACTTGGAGAACTGCATCGGGGTGCTGATCTGATACGGATTCTCCTTCGTGCCCGGAGCCGGATCTTCTGCCAAAGCGACCATACCCATCGAGCAGACGAGCACAAGCGCCAAGGCGATTGCCAAAATCTTTTTCATGAGAGATTTCCTCCTAAAAATTTTATTCCTAAGCGAGTTATTCGCTTACGGACTGATTGGGGGCGGCAGACTCATTCCGCCGCTTTGAGGGTGATGACCATCTCCTTGGCGTCACCGTCGAAGTAGTAATTCTCTTCGACCGCGTAGCCTTCCAAGGCGGTCTGGTTGGGCAGGAAGGAGACCTTATAGGTATCCTCCACCGTCTGCCAAGTGGCCACGCCGTTGGCGTCGGTCACGGTGGGGACGCACAGTTCTTTGCAGATCTGCACCATCACGCCGACCACCGGCTCGCCGTTTTCGGTCTTGACCGTCACCGTGTAGGTAGACAGATTGGACGCGGTCGTGGTGGTGGTCGAAGCCGTCGTGGTGGTCGAACCGCCATCGGTATCTTCGCCGCCGGCCACGCACGCCGCCAGACACAAAGTCAGGCACAGCACCAGACAAAAAACGGATAACTTTTTTACCATATTCATTATTTTACACCTCCCGCGGCCTCATTGTCAAGTAGGCCCAAATAGAAACCTATGTGATTTTTTTATTTTTTGTTGCAAAAATCAATAACAAAGCGCGTACATCCAGCCGATCTCGTTGTTGATACCGGGGATCGGCTCGAAATCATCATCGGTAAACAGATAATCGGCCGAGGCACTATCCCACCAGCCGCGATGTTCGCCACCCTGCTGGATCATATACGCCAGATCGGGGGTCAGCGGATAGATGCCTTCTTTGGCATCCATATTGTTGATATACTCGGTCAACAACGCATTGTAACTCTCTTTGACGAGTTTTCCGCTTCCGTACTGATACGAGCCGAAGGTGCCGCCGGCCGTACCGCCGTCTAAACCGAGCAGAGCCGCCAACGACGCGTACTTGGCTTTACTGCCCAAACGGACGTACACCAATTTACCGCTGGCCGAGCCGAGGTGGTAGTAACCGTCCGAGCCAAGCACCAACTTGTAGTTAGAGGTAGCGGCGGTGATATCCACGTCGGTCAGCGCGCCGCCTTTGTAAGTAAACGGCTTGGGGGTATAACTGCCCTTGTAATCCACCCACGGCTGGTCGGCAATACTGGTGCCGGCATCCCCCACGCGGGTGATGCGCAACACGGACCCGCTGACGTTGGTGGGAGCGGCGATGCCGATCACGTACGAGCCGCCGATCTGCGAAGCACGGATATTCAGCGAAAACGCGTTGCTCTCGGTATCCGGTTTATAGTCCTCGCTCTCCTCGGTATAGGCCGGTTGTACAAAATGCGGCATCCCGTGGTAGCCCACCTTGGCGGCGGAGTTGGTTGTCGTAAAGAGATACAATCCCGATTCGGACGGGGAGAAGCAGAAATAATTGGTTTTGCCGGGGGTGACCGCTACGTAAGTGGCGCCCGCCGACACCGACGCTTTCTCGATCTTAGTCGAGTTCTGCGCGGTGGTACCGGTCACGCTCTTATCGGTGAGCAACAGTTCCAGCGAGGTGGCTGTGGCGGTCACTTTGGCCGTTCCCTCGTCGTATTTGAGGGTGGTCCCGCTCAACTTGACCGTGTAGGTCGCATCCAGCAGGTTGATCTTCGCCACCCCCTTGGAATCCACCTTCTTCTCGCCCTTCTTGGTCTTGCCGAGATAGAACTGCACGGTGACGCCGGTCACCGCTTTGCCCTTGGCATCTACCAGTTTGACCGTATAATCGGTGGGGGTGGTGCCGACGTTTTCGTCGATCACTTCTTTTTCCAGCGTAACGGCGGTGGATCGCTTATCCGCATTCAGCGCGAATTCCAGCGCCGGCGCGATGTAACCGCTCGGCAGGGTCATGGTCGCCACGCAGTCGCCGCTCGGCAACGATACGCTGGCCACGCCCTTGGCGTTGGTGGTGGCGGTGGCCGTTTTGCCGTTGACCGCAAAGGTGAACTTGATCCCGCTCACCGCCTTGCCGCTGTCGTCCTTCACCGTGACCGAATAGGTGACGGTGGTCGCCTGCTGCTGGCCGCCGGTGCCTTCGCCTTTCTTAAAGGAGACGGTCGCCTTGACGGTGGCGGCAGGGTATTCGTTTTCGTCGTTCGGCAACGCGCTGACCGTCACCTGCACCTCATCGCCCTTGTTGACGACCACCGAGACGGAGTCGGCACTACCGTCCTCTTCCAGCGTCCGCATCGCATAGGTGTTGAGGTTATACAGCGACACGTCGTATTGTACGTTATCGGTCACGCTGTTGACCTTGAAGGTCAGCGTGCCGGACTCGGTCGCTTTGTACAGATAGACGGTACCTTGGTCGTTGCCTTTTTTCAGCGACACGCTGACCTCCCCCGTTGCGAGAGCATACGGGTTGGTCATCGTACCGCCCGGATACGCAAAGGTGATATGGTATTTCTCATCCTTATCGCCGGTGTTGATGATCTCCAGCGTGATGGGGGTGTTGACGTCGTCGGTCGAGACCGGAAAGGTGATGACGCCGTCTTTCGGCTGATAGGTCGTGCCGTTGTATACCAGATTGGCGGTGGTCGACTGCAGTTCCAGATCGGTACCGCTGACCTTGTAAACGTGGTAAAACACGCTCTTGCCCGCCTTCACCTCGGCGTCAAACTCCAACACACCGCCGACCTCAAACGGCGCCGCCGCCGAGCCGTCCGGCTCATCGCTGGCCTCCACCTGCAGGTCTTCCACCTTGGTGGTGGCCTTTTGCACGTAATCGTCCGCCGTGTAGTAGGCGAAGATGGTCTCAAAGGTGGCGGCATCGGTGATCATACCGGTGTGCATAAAGGTCACCATACCGGTGCGGTCGATCACCACCGTGGTGGGATACCCCACCAACTGCATCGCTTTTTCCCAGTTGGGGTCGCAGGTACCCATCGGGATGTTCAGTTTGTTCTGCGCTTTAAACGCCGCCACCGCCACCGCGTCGTCGTCCGCCACCGGATCCATCGCCAGTAGGGTCAGGTCGTCGGCGTATTTCTCATACGCCTGCTGTAAAAACGGGAACTCGGATTTACACGGGCCGCAGTTGGTGTACCAGAAATTCAGCACCACCGCTTTTTTGGTCTTCAGCAACTCGGAAAGTTGGTACTCGTTGCCGTCGGTATCGGTGAAACGAAAATCAAACATAATATCGCCCAGCACGATCTTCTCGGTAGCGAGGTCAAAATCGGTGCGAAGCGCCGTTTCCAGCGTGATGCGGGTGGTCTCACCGGTCACGGGGTAGGTATCCTCCACCGCGTAACCCTTCGGCACACCGCCCAGCGCAATAAAGCATTTTGCCGCTTTATCATCGGTAAAGGTCATTTTGCCGTCGGCATCCGTTTTGGCAAAGGTGACCAACTCGTTTTTCGCCGCGTCACGGTAGATATACACGTCGATGCCAACCATCGGCGTGCCGATCCCGTTGACCACCTCCACCGTGTAGGTGCCGCCGTTTTTCTTGCAACCGGCCAGCGCCGCCGTCATTGACAACAACAGCGACACGACCAGCAAGACCGTCAGTAATTTTTTCATTCGTCGCTCACCTCTCAGCCGATGTAGCAGCACATAAACAGCCACAGGTTCTCCGCATTGAGGCCCTCTAAAGCCACGCCGTTGGCATCCTTGAACAGATACAGGCTCGCCTCCGGATCGAACCAGCCGGAATACTCGCCGCGCTGTTGCACGATGTACTTGAGGTCCTCGGTCAGCGGGTACACGCCCGCCTCTTCATCGACCATTTCAATGTACTCCAACAGGCATTCGCTGTACGACTCTTTCTTGACGAAATCGCCGTTTTCATCGTAGAAATACTTGGAAACGCCGGAGCGGTCCAGAATATCCTTGAAACTGTCAAGATACTTGGATTTCTCCGCCAGACGCATCAGCACCAGCGGGCCGTCCGCCGTATTCAGATGATAGAAGCCCTCGGTATCCATCACCAGTTGATAGGTGTCCGCTTTGAGGTCGAATTCCTTCAGCGTCGCGCCTTCGGGCAAGGTGTACTTTTTCAGTTCCACCGTCTTTTTGTAGATCGTCCACGGCTCGTCTTCCACCGAATAGATCGGCTCACCGATCCGTTCGATGGCCAACACCGCATCCTGCGCCTGATCGACGTCCACGCCGATGACCAGCGTGGTGGTGCCGGCGCCGCCGGTGCCGATCATACTCGCCTTGATCGAAACCGTGAATTTGTTGTCCTTCACCTCTTCGATCGACAGCGATTGCACGAAATGCGGAGCGCCGTAGTAACCGAGCGTTCCGTTGCCGGTGGGCAACGAGAACTCATACAGACCCGCCACCGTCGGGGTGAACAGGAAGTAGTTGCGGCCTTCCTTCAACTGACCGTAGGTGCAACCGACGGTTGCCGCCACCGGCAAAAACTCGTCGCCGCCGACGTATAACGGCTCGGCGTTCTTGCCCTTCTTGGCCAGCACGACCGTCGCCTCGGTATCCTTGCCGGTGAGTTTCACTTCCTTCGCGTCGTAGTAGTACTCCGTATCGGAAGAGGTGAAATTCAACTGCACGGTGTAGTTGCCTTTGGCCAGCGACTTAGTCGCCACACCGTCCTCGCCGACGACCGCCATGCCCGCCTGTGCGCCGTCCTTCATAAACACAACGACCACACCCTCGGAATACGGATTGCCGAGCGCATCCTGCACCTTAACGCGGTAGTCGGTATTGCCGCCGCAACCGCACAGCAACAACGGCAGGCAGACCGCCACCGACAGGGTCAGGCACAGCAGTTTGATTACAGATTTCTTCATAAGATCGTCCCTCTTTTCAGATCGATCAGCCGTTCGGGCCGAGGTAATCGTAATAGTAGCAGACCTTCGTCCACGCATTGTCGACGTTTTCGAAGGTGTATTTTTCCAACAGCATCTGCAAGATCTCCGCCAGACGCTCGGTCACGACAACGCAACCCTTCGCCTCGACCGGCGAGGTGAGCATATCGTCCAGATAACCGCGCATTTCTTCGGTCAGATCGGGGCCCTTGCCGTGGTATTTGCCGGCCAGCACCTCGTCGAGTTGATACTGCTCGGCATAGGCATCGTAATCCTCGCCCCACGATTTTTTCAGGTAGTCGATCGCTTTTTCCTTGCTTCCCTGCGCCTCCAGCACCGAGAGAATATACAGGTCGTTCTCCGTCTTGGAGAAGTCGAAGCCGCCCATATCGATCATACCCTTGATCTTGACCACGTTGCCGTCGTCATCGTACATCAGGTTGCCGTTCTCGTCGTACGCGTTGACGGTAGCGATCGGGTTGCTGAACAGCGAGGTCACGCCGCTGAAATCGGCATAGATCAAACTGCCGTATTTCTGTTTGCCGTTCGCATCCTTGCCGAGATCCTCGTAGTACTTGCCGTCCTTGAGGATGACGTCGATGCCGCCGTGAATGAGATAGTACATCGCATCGCCGGTGGCGTCGCTGTCATAGGTGAAGTAACCCGGCGAGCAAAGGCGGAACAGTTCATAGGAAGAAGCGATGTATTCGATGTCGTAGTAAATGTAACCGACCTCGTACACGTCCCAGAAAGCGATGTCGATGTAATATTTCTTACCGGCTTCCATATAGAAGACCATCGACACGTTCTTGTCGTCGTTGTACATACGCTCATCCAACTCATAGGCAAGCAGTTCTTTGCGGTCTTCATCAAAAATCCAACCGTTGACGCCCTGTTGGGACTCGTTATGAGAGGTGATGCGATACACGCCGGAACGGGACGGAATAAACTCCGCCAGCAGACCGCGAGGCATAATGACGCGGTCATAGTAGAAGTAGTTGGAACGGACGCCGATGCCGAGGGCGGCGGTGTACGCCGAGAACGGCATCAAACCCTTGATCGGGTCTTCCAACTGCTTGGAAGTACCGTAGTTCTGATAATATTTGCAGATCTTCAGCCACTCGTTCTCGTCCTCGTCGAAGCCGGCGATCTTGCCCACCTTCTTGAGCAGGTCGGCCAGTTCCTTGTTGACCGAGGTCACGCCGTTAAGCGCGGAGTTGGAACAGCAGGTGAAATACGGAAGAATATCGTCGTAGTAATTCTTCTTGCCCTCCTTGATCTTGCCGTCGTATGCCAACTGATAGACGCTCTCTTCTTCGTTGAACAGCGTAAAGCCCATCAGATCGGCCAACAGCAACGGGCCGTTCTTACTGCCGACGTGGTAGTAGCCGTCGGCACTGTTATACACGACCTCGGCATAGGCAAAACTGCCGTCCTCGTTTTCGGTCGCGGTCAGACGCGGAATATAGGTCTCCACGTCGATATCGTCTTCATCCACCACGCGGAAGTTGCGGACGTACACGGTGTCCTCACCCGCCTGATCGGATTCGTCTTTGAGATAGCACAGCGCCACCTCGTAGGTGCCGTCCTTCTCGGCCACCCACGGATAGCAGGAGATCCAATCGTCGTCTTCGTTGACACCGGAGATCTGGAAGATATCCTCCCCTTCCACGATAACGATCAGAACGTCACTGCTCTTTTCGGTGGAAGAAATGTAATCGAAACCGACCGCTTGACCCTTTTTCAGTTCCACGTCGGCATAGATGATCGCAAACGAGCCGTCGATCTCTTTGTTGGTGCTCTTGATGCACTTCTTGCCGTTCTTTTCGGCGATGACAAACGGCCACGCATACTCGGCATCCTCACCCTCTTCGGCACGGTAGGTGATGGGCGCGCCGTCCGCGTTGATCGCCGCGGCGATATCCGCCGGATCGTCCATTTCCACGTTCGGTTTGACGTTGGTCACCAGATCCGCTAACCCCTGCGGGAACAGGCGTTGCTCGTAATTTTCCGCCGTGAAATGCTCAAACATCGAGGTAAACGGGCGGGTACTGGTCAGGCCGCCCACTTCGATCAGACAGATAACACCGTAACGGTCGATCGCGATCGAAGTCGGATAACCGGTGATACCAAACGTCGTCGACCACGTGGCCGGACACGCCGCCATCGGGAAGGTCAGACCCATCTGGGACTGGAAGGTCGCCACGTTTTGCCCGTCCAGCGGGTCAAGCGCCACGATACCCACCGAATCCTCAAACTGGGTATACGCTTCCTGCATATACGGGAACTCGTTGACGCACGGACCGCAGGTGGTGTAGAAGAAGTTGATCAGCACCATCTTCTTCTCTTTCAGCAGTTCGGAGAGCACGATCTGTTCGCCCTTGGCGCTGGTGACGGTGAAATCGTACATCACGTCGCCAAGACCCAACTGCGCACCGGCAAGGCTCTCGTCCTTCACCAACGAAGAGGTCAGGGTGATGGTCTGGGAGGTACCGCTGAAGCGATAACTCTTCTCCACCTTGTAGCCCTTCGGATACCCCGAAAGCGTAATGGCGTACTTGTCGTTCTCCGCCAGATCAAAGGTCACCTTGCCGTCGGCATCGGTCTCCTTAAACTGGATGAGTTCGGAGAGCGATTCGTCGGTGTAGATATACACCGCCATTTTTTCCATCGCCATCCCGCCGGCGGTCTTTACGGTAACGGTATAATTCGTACCGCCGCCGATCGCGGCATTGCCGCCACCGTTGTTTTTCTTGCAACCGGCCAACACCGCCGCCATCGACAGCAACAGCGAAACGACCAGCAACACGGATAACAGTTTTCTTTTCATGATGTGCCTCCTACAGACGTGTCCCTTTAAAGCGTTAAAGCCGCAGGGGACACTATCGCATTATTGGTTTTATCCTACCATAAAAATCAACAAAGGTCAATAGATTTTCCTCTTTTTAACAAAACATATATTATACGGTTTGTTGACACCCCCGCCGCAATGTGTATCATAACCTCGCCAAAACGGGGCAAAAACAGCAGAAACGATCGGCAACCTGCCGCCCCCCCATAAATGGGTTTTAAGTCTTTGTCGGCTCCCCTTGTCAGGGGAGCTGTCGGCGGCAGCCGACTGAGGGGTAGTGTTTTCTCTCCCTCCGTCTTTTTGCTTCGCAAAAATCCACCTCCCTCGTCAGAGGGAGGCATAACATAAAACAATTCCTGCCTCCGTCTTTGATTTCTGCGATTTCTGTTCATCGCTAAACCTCTTTTGAAGTACGCGACCATCGCGTGGTTTTCGTTTACAACAAAAAACTACCCCCAACCGGAGTTGGGGGTAGTTTTTAGAAACCTAATTTATTCGCAACAAACGTCTGCTTTTTTCGCCTTTTTCGGTTTGGGCGCTTCCTGTGTGGCATCTCCCAGACCGGTGGTCTCGGTGAACATCACGTTGGCCTTGGTCATCTCCACCGCGTCGGTCGGGATGATGATCTTGGAGGCGGTGCCGTTGGACAGCGACACCAACGCTTCGTACTTTTTCAGTTCCAGCACGGCCGCGTCCACGCCGGCCGCTTTGAGTGCCGCCAGACCGTCCGCTTCTGCCTTCTTGGCCAAGAAAATGGCCTTGGCTTCGCCTTCGGCGCGGGCAATGCGCGCATCGCGCTCACCTTCCGCGGCGAGGATCATCGCCTGCTTATCGCCTTCGGCGCGGGTGATGACCGCCGCCTTGTGACCTTCCGCTTCCAACAGCGTCTCACGGCGATCGCGTTCCGCCTTCATCTGCTTTTCCATGGCGTTTTGGATCTCGCTGGGCGGGATGATGTTTTTCAGTTCCACGCGGTTGACCTTGATGCCCCACTGATCGGTCGCGCTGTCGAGGATCTCGGTCATCTTACCGTTGATGGTATCGCGCGAAGTGAGCGTGTCGTCCAGTTCCAATTCACCGACGATATTACGCAGGGTGGTCGCGGTCAGATTGGACAGCGCGCTGATGGGATTGACCGCACCGTAGGTGAACAACTTGGCATCAAATACCTTGAAATACACCACCGTGTCGATCTGCATCGTAACGTTATCCTTGGTGATCACCGGTTGCGGGGGCGAATCCAGCACCTGCTCCTTGAGGGTCACTTTTTTGGCAATGCGATCGAAGATCGGCACCAGAAAATGCAGACCCGCCGACCACGTCTTATTGTATTTGCCGAGACGCTCGATCACAAACTCCGTCGCCTGCGGCACGACCTTCAGGCACGAAAACAGCACGATCGCCGCAAACACGGCAAAAATAATCCAACCTAAACCTTCCATACGATCTCTTCCTTTCTTTGTCGATACGTGTCGACTTGTTGATTTCATTATAACATAGATATGCCGAACACGCAAGAAAAATCCGCGCAATTTTATTATTTTTCTCTTGCGGACTGATTCATCTGATGGTATACCATAAGCAAACCGAACCCCGCATCGCCGCCGGAACGTCTTTTGGGCGCTTTTTCCGTTTTCTCATTAGAAAGGCGCCGGCCTATCGGCATTCGAAAACACGAAAACTCCCGATGCTGTCGCATCGGGAGTTTTTTCTTTTCGTTTAAGCGGCCTGTTTCCGGTTGCGGAAATAAAACGGCAGGTAAGGCAACGCGTGCAACAGCAGATACACCGCATACACCAAAAGCGGCGCCGCCCAGAGCGGCAGAGCCTCCCCTAACGGTGCAAAGATAAACGACCGCAGGCGGAAAAACATATAGTCCGACCCGATAGGCGAGAAGTTGACCGCGTTGGCGACCAGCGACACCGCCACCAGCGGTGCCGACGGCAACAGCAGATGCCACCATTTGGTCGCTTTGGTATATGAATGATACCCCGAAAACAGCATCACCAGCGCACAAAATACGATGACGCCGTGGTTGTACAGCGTGTTCAGCCCTGGAAAGGACAACACCGAGTAATCCCCCATGATGGTGGCGGGATACACGAAATTGACCAAGCCGCCCACCATGCCGACGGTGCAGACGTAGCCGCAAGCGGCGTAGCGAACGGAACCTTTGCCCCAGATGGCAAACGGCATCGCGTACATAAACACGCTGCACGGATACAACGGCAGGTTGCCGCCCAATTCAAACCGCACCGACGCCCCGCCGAAGGTCTCCCACAGCACCTTGACCGCCTCCAGCAGAAACGAGGTGAGCCACAGCACCGCAAACACGCGGCGGCGGGTCTTCTCGTCACAGCGGGAGACCACCCGCACCATCCACAGCATCAGCGCAAACACGATCACCGAGACGATGATATGCAACGGGGTAAACATCGTGCCGGCGATTTGCTCCGCCGGCGGCAAAAAATCCTTATGCGTAAAGAAATGTTTCAGTAGTTCTGTAAGTGTATTCATCGTTTTTTCCTTGATCAGCGCCAACCGTTCATTACAGCGAAGGACTCTTGGCCATCAAGACCCATAAAAACAAAAGCAACACGATCAGCAAGAGAAGACCCAAAATACGCCGCAACCATTTTCCTTTTTTTCGGGATTTTTTGTCTCCGTAAGTAACCGCCAAGTTTTCGTTGACGTACCGCGACACCTCGGCCGCCGGAACCATTTTGTTGTACACCAGCGTTTTAAAACCCTTTTGCTCGACCTGAATCAGCAAAACGTCATCCTCGGCAAAGGTCAACGTCCCGCCGAGGGTGGTGTTGGTGCTGTTTTGCAACGCCGCTGTCGCCGCCGAAAGCACGCCGCTGCCGCCCCAACCCTCGGTCATCCGTTCGAGTTTGCTGACGGTGGTCGCCGCAATATCGTGACTGCCCGCCTCCAGCGGGAAACTTTGAGGATATTTGCCGGAAACCGTGATTTCTTTGCAACCGTCAATGCTGAGATAAAGCGAGGCGATATCGATATCGCCGAAAACCAGAATCTTCGCCATACTGTAACCCTCCCCATAAAGTACGCCTTGCGCGTTAATTTTATTATAGGAATTTTTGTTATCCCTGTCAATAACATTCGATATGCGGACATCCACCACAAAAACAGAAACGCCCTCCGAGAGGAGGGCGTTTCCGTTTGCGAAAGAGCGACTAAAAGTAGTATAAGTCGGGGTAAGAACGACCAAAAGTATTGTGGTCGCGCTGTTCGACAAATTGGAATTTGTGCAGCCTTTTATTGAAAGTGTATCTGAAACCAACAAGTCATTTTATATAGGCGCTCCTATGAAATTGATATTATCTATAAACGAATTTAATTTTCCCTTGCTATTTTGTCCCAATGTTTGAGACACCTTTCTTACAATGTCGGCTACCTGTTCGGCACATACCTTGATTCCTTCCTCTGAAAGATGAATATTATCATCTTTTCTGATGTATTTATCAATATCCGATGAAACAAGTTGATACAAATCATTAATGATAATTCCCTTTTCTTTCAAAAGCGGTACGATTAAAGCATTGTATTTTTCAATATCAGAATTTTTGTTATACTGGTTTTGTATGGTAACGGGAGTGGTTGTGGCAAAAATTACTTTGTCATATTTCGCAATAAGAATATCAGCAATTCTCAACATATTTTCGATATATTCTGATTCGGATGTAAACAAACCATCTCCAAAAAGATTACAGGTATCCCAAAGGCCATTGTTCCAATGAACAATTTTAGTTCCAGACATTCCTTTTTCCCAATCAAATAATCCTCGAAGAGTATATTTGGCAAACCTGCAATTTTCATTTGGTTGAAAGACATCAAAATTCTCTCCTAAAAGAGTTGGAACCACCCGACCATAACCAATCATGCGAATGGAATCACCAAGTAATGTTACTTTTATCATACAATTCTCCTATATCCTTTCTCATTATTCACATCTGCAAATTCTTGTTTATCAGATTATATTACTTTTCAGCAAACAAATCAAGACGAAGCCTTGTATATCATCAATTCCGAAGGAATTGCATATCATCAACACACAGTGTTGCATCTCATCAAGCCGCAGGAAGATACACGCTAGCGCGTGATGAGATACAAGGGCGGCTCGCCGCCCTTGATGATATACGCCGCACTTCGCGCGGCGATGATATGCCAAGCCTGCGGCTTGGATAAAAAAGATATTTTCGGCCGTTTTGCGTATGACTTCGAACTCTCACATAACCGTTCGTTTTTAGTGAAATCGTTCGCTTACGCTCACGGTGAAATAATTTACTCCGTAAATTGTGAAATTTGATGCTATCGCATCAAGTGAAA
>JAFQQM010000005.1 GCA_017410585.1 Clostridia bacterium | reverse complement strand
TGATATTGCGAAAACGAAAGAAAAGATCGCGGAGCTGCAGAAAAAGCAGCGTTCCCTGGAGGCGCAGCTTGCAGAGGAAGAAAACCTGGAGATCGTCCGTATGGTTAAGGCCGTGAAGATGGATAACAAGGAGCTCACCGCCTTCCTGAAGGCATACGCAAGCGGCCTCATTACGCTGCCCGAGGATATGATGGCGGCGGACAGCGGAGCCGAGCCCGAGGAAACGGAGGATATGAACGATGAAGCGTAAAGAAATGTTTCGACTTTTGGCCTGTCTTTTGGCGGTGGTGATGTGTACCACCGCTTTTTCTATGACCGCCTTCGCAAGTGACGTCGGCGCAGAATTCGAGGAACCGCCCGTTATCGAGGATACCGAGCCGATCGGCGAGACTCCGACCGAGGGGACGGCGGATACCGCATTTCAAATCCCGGAGGAATATCTTTCTCTTTTGGAGGGGATCGACCTTTCCGGCATTGACCTTGACGCCATTATGGATACTGTTCTATCCTTCATCGGTGGCATGGGTGATGTTTCGGAGGAAGAAAGGTCACCCGGACAGGTTGGCACCGTCACCACAAACGGAGCAAGACTTAACGTAAGAACGGGAGCCGGTCTTGGTAACAGGGCCTTTACCCAGCTTGAGAACGGCGAGACCGTGGACGTGATCGGCACAGACGGCGAATGGGTCATGGTGCTTTTACCTGAACGTATCGGCTACGTTCATTCCGATTATCTCACCGTAACGGATAAACCCACCTGTGATAGCGGCGCGGATACCGAAACACCGTCCTTCTCTCTTGACTTCGATATGCTGGCGGGATTGCTTGATATGTTCGGCGGTATGTTTGGAGATTTGGGAGAAACAGGCGGCAACAGCAACGCCCTCACGCCTGACGGAAATATGACCCTCATTGACGATATCGGCAGCAGCGAGGAAAGCGGCAAGCAGTTTATTACGGTACAGACCAAAAACGGCAACGTGTTCTATCTCATTATCGACCGTGACGATGAGGGCGAATATACCGTACATTTCTTGAACCAGGTGGATGAAGCCGACCTTATGGCGCTTATGGAGGACGGCGAGACCGAAACAGAGCCCGTCGTCTGTTCCTGTTCCGATAAATGCGCGGCGGGTGCTATTAAAACGGATTGTGCGCTCTGTATGGCAAATATGACCGAATGTGCAGGTGTGGAGCCTAAACCCCAGGAGCCTACGGAGCCAACCGATCCCGAACCGCCTACCGATGATACCGAAGATAAGGGCGGCAACGGTGCTATGATTGCCGTTGTCCTTCTCATTCTTGCAGGTGGCGGCGGTGCGGCCTTCTATTTCCTTGTGGTAAAGAAGAAAGGCAAGACAACGAGAGTACCGTCCGAGATCGACGACTTTGACCTGGAGGATGAAGAATATCTGATCGAGGAAGATACCGACACGGATACGACCGATGAAACGGAGGATATCGAATGAAGCTGATTATCGCAGAAAAACCGAGTGTAGCAAAATCTATCGCGTCGGCCCTGGGTGTAAAATCCGGTGCCGATGGCTCTTTTCAGGGGAATGGGTATATCGTTTCCTGGTGCGTGGGCCACCTTGTTTCCCCGATGGACGCGGCGGGCTATAACGAGAATTTCAAGAAATGGCGCTATGACGACCTTCCTATTCTCCCCGAGCCCTTCCGTTATGTGATCGCCCCCGGCAAGGAGGCGGCCTTTGAAAATCTCCGTACCCTTATGAACCGCCCTGATGTGGATACCGTCGTCAATGCTTGCGACGCAGGACGCGAAGGTGAACTCATTTTCCGTTTGATCTACGAAATGACCGGCTGCAACAAGCCAATTCAAAGACTTTGGATTTCCTCTATGGAGGACAGCGCGATCCGTGAGGGTATGAATGACCTGCGACCGGGCGCGGAGTATGACGCTTTGTACCAATCTGCGCTTTGCAGACAAAAAGCGGATTGGCTGGTGGGTATCAATGCCACCCGTCTTTTCTCCGTTCTCTATCACCGTACCCTGAACGTGGGACGAGTGCAGACCCCGACCC
>JAFQQM010000047.1 GCA_017410585.1 Clostridia bacterium | reverse complement strand
GCCACAACAACGGCCAACTATGCGTGGTGGGATACCACGACGGGTTACTCCGATACCGGTGTTGCCCGTTCTACCGGTTGGCACCAATTTACGTGGGATGCTCGTTCCGGTTCGGCGGTGGATATTTATATCGATGGCAACTACGTCAAAACCGACAGAATTCTCACCTCTTTTGCGCAAGTGACGCTCGGTTGGTTTACTGCTGCCACAAATACCACGAATGCTTTTGATAATGTGATGATTACCGAGGTGTTGCCGTGGGAGTTGCCGACGGAGGATGACGTGAACGATTCGACGTATTTTTTCTTTGATCCGCTTGTGATCGATTCGACGAGCAACGCAACGACGGCAGAACTGCAATTGGGCGAGGTTACCAAGACAGTTACGGATGCCGTTTGGTCGGATCAATATGCGTGGGAGACGGGCGGAAACGTTCCGGATTGGGAACACCGTTTGACGATTATGTATCCCTATGTCGTGTACGATGATAACGGTGTCAGCATCGATGGTACAAGCAGCGCAAAATATAAGATTTGGTACGAATCGTATTACACGGCATCGCCCGTGGCAGGCTACGATTGGCGCGAGAATCTTATTGATGCGACCAATTCCAAAAACGTGGATTTGGGTGACGAGCATAATCAGGCGAAAGGCACAGTATATTCCTGCGATTCGCCGATGGTGCTGTGCTATATGGAATCCAATGACGGCGTACATTGGACGCGTCCCGATTGCGGTGAATTCTATTATAAAACGCAAGACGGCGAAATTATTGATACCAATATCGTTTTTATTGGTTATCACGGTATGGGTGTTACGCGCAACGAACATCCGAATGTTGGCAATGGCGAACCGGAATTTTTGATGTGCGCGATTGCACACGGTTTGACGATTGCTTGGTCGGATGATGGTATTCATTGGTCGAATCCCGTGGTAATCAAGGATGGCAATGCCACCGACCCGCGCATCTATGGCGATACGCACAATCAGTTGATTTGGTCGCCTGAATTGGAACGTTATGTGGTGATTACGCGTGGTTACGATGGTGCGTTGCGCACGGCGCTACAATTAACCAGTACCGACGCGTTGACCTCCATTACCGATGCGTATAATTATTGTTATTCGTTGTGGTCGGAACCGCAAGTGGCGATTCCCGGTGAGCCGAGTGCCGAGCCGTATTCCGTTCCGGTTGTACGTGCCTATGACGGCTATTATATCGGTATTGTCAGTATGGCGGATTTTGCCAATGACGGAAACGGTCGTATGTATTCGGTTCATGCGGAATTGGTGTGGAGTCGTGACACGATCAACTGGTATTTTGTTAATGGCGGTACACCGTTTATCCCGAATGCGGAAAACTTTGCGTTTGAAGCCGGCAACGATTATGGTATGATCTATAGTGCGGCGGCCGTCAATACAGCAACCGAAACACAATTTTTCTACGCCGCTGTTCCGGAACTGCACTATTTCAATTATTCGCAGATTCCGGATGAAATCAAGGCGGCGATGGTGACGGCTAATCCAAACGCCCATGCCGCTGGCACCATTACTCGTACTACCACAATGAATATAGCCAGCATTCCGCTTGATCATTATGCGGGGTATTATTCTCAGGATGGCTTGGTAGTGACGGCGCCGTTTTTGGTGGATGGAAATAATCTGAAATTAACGGCCGACGTGGCGGAAAACGGTTCCCTCTTGGTAGAGGTTGTGGATGAAAGCGGCAATCCGATTGATGGCTATTCGGCGGCTGATTGTGTGGCAGTCAATTGCAATATCACCAACGGCGTCGTTGTTTGGAAAAACGGGAAAACACTGGCCAATTTGATGGGGGAGACCGTTTCTTTCCGTATTTATTTGCAGGATGCTACGGTCTACACCATTGGCGGAGGTTTGGAGCGGGTAGAACCGTCGGTTGAAGTTCAGGCAAACAGTAATGGCCTTTCTTTGCAGGAGGGAAAGACGTTTCAAATTGAGATCACCACTTATCCGGCGGGGGATTATCGTATTTTGTATACCTCGCAGGATAAATCGGTGGCAACGGTGGATAAAAACGGTCTCGTTACGGCGGTAGCGGCGGGTGAAACCACTATTCGGGTGATGGTTGACGGTGTGGTGAACGCCTATGTGGATATTCCTGTCTGTGTTGAAACGGCGCAGCTCATTTATTGGTCGGATGATTTTGAGGACGGCTTGGGCGATTGGGAGAAGATCCGTGATGGCAGCAGTGTCTGGACGGATACGGCACCGTACTCCTATATCTCGTTGACCGAGAAAGCGTATGAGGGATCCCAAAGCTTCGGT
>JAFQQM010000046.1 GCA_017410585.1 Clostridia bacterium | reverse complement strand
GGCTTGTCGTTGGAATCGGTGCTTACCTTGGCAATGGCATCCACCACGTCCATCCCGTCATACACCTGCCCAAACACCGTGTGACCGTCGGAGTGGCGCATCGGGCCGTCCAGATACAGGTTACCGCCCTGCTTTTGGTACAGTTCGATGATCTCGTCGGTGACGTAGTTGGGGTTGACGTAGGCGTTGGCGCTTTCCTTGGTAATGAAATCCTCCAGCGAGGAATAGTAATTCTTGAGGAACTCCGCACCGTAGACACCCTGCATCGCTTCGTAGCGATTCTCGTAATAGGTACGGGAGAACTGGTCCACAAATTGATCGGCGGGGGCTTGGTTGATGAAGAACTGACTGCCGTTGGTGTTGGCACCCCCGTTGGCCATCGACAGCGACCCGCGCAGGTTTAACAGTTTCTCGTCAAACTCATCCTCAAACTTGCCGCCCCAAATGGACTGGCCACCCGTGCCGTCACCCTTCGGGTCTCCGGTCTGCAGCATAAAGTTGTTGATGACGCGGTGGAAGGTGAGACCGTTAAAATAGCCGTTTTTGGCGTGGGTGAGGAAGTTTTCCACCGTTTTGGGGGCACCTTCCGGAAAAAAGCGGATATACATCGTACCCATCGTGGTCTCCATCACCGCGACGGTGTCCCCCTTCTCCGGCAGTTCCAACTGGAAGCCGAGTTTCTCGTTTTCATACGCCGTGCCGATGCCGCGGCTGGTGTTGCCGCCGTTTCCGGCCGGCGTATCGGCACAGCCCGCCAGCAGACAGATGCAAAGTAGCGAAGCGGTCAAAACCGCCAATAACTTCTTCATAAGGAAGCCCCTTTCTTATTCGGCAATCGTCACGTCGATGGTCGAGATGGTGACCGGTACGACCGGTTTATCCGCCGAGGTGGTCTGGACACCGGCGATGTCGTCAACGACCTCCATCCCCTCCACCACCTGACCGAACACGGTGTGGCGGAAATCGAGATGCGGCGTACCGCCGACGGCGGCGTAGTTGGCCTCCACCGTCTCGGAGAAATACTCGCGCAGGTCCTTCATCTGCGCCAGCAACTGCGGATGCACCTGCTTGGCCTGCACGATGAAGAACTGACTGCCGTTGGTGCCGGGACCGGCATTGGCCATCGACAGCGCTCCGCGCAGGTTGTGCAATTCTTTATCGAATTCATCCTGAAACGGACGTCCCCAGATCGACTCGCCACCGCAACCGGTGCCGGTCGGGTCACCGCCTTGGATCATAAAATCCTTGATGACGCGGTGGAAGGTGAGGCCGTTATAATACCCGTTTTTGGCGTGGGTCACAAAGTTTTCCACCGTCTTGGGGGCTATGTCCGCAAACAGACGGATGGTGATATCGCCGTGGTTGGTGTGCATCACCGCCACGGTCTCGCCGGTAACCGGCTTGGCTAATTGATCGAACATCGTACGATCTCCTTTCTCTTAATACGCTTTGCCCCAGTAGACCAGTTTGTGCGCCGGTTTGCCGCAGCAGACGCAGGTATCCGCCACCGCTTCCTGCTCAAACGGCATACAACGGCTGGTGACGCCCGCTTCTTCCTTGAGTTTCAGTTCGCAGGCCAGATCGCCGCACCACATGGCGCGGATAAAACCCGGCTTGTTGTCGGCGGTCTCTTTCATCTCGTCGAAATCGGTCACCGTGTAGGTCATCTCCTCGCGGTGAGCCAGCGCCTTTTGATACAGACCGTCGTGTACCGCCTGTAACAGTTCGGGGATCTTGGTCTCCAACTCATCCAGCGAGACGATCGTCTTTTCGCGGTTGTCGCGGCGGACGATGACGCACTGAT
>JAFQQM010000045.1 GCA_017410585.1 Clostridia bacterium | reverse complement strand
TATGCCTCCCTCTGACGAGGGAGGTGGATTTTTGCGAAGCAAAAAGACGGAGGGAGAGAAAACGAAAGACTACCCCTCAGTCGGCTGCCGCCGACAGCTCCCCTGACAAGGGGAGCCGGCAAAGACTGACAACCCATTTACGGGTGGCCGGCAACCGGTGCGTGGTTGGCAGACCAATAAAAAGCGCACTTGTGCGCCGCCAGTATCGTATGGGGCTATGCCCGAAAATGAAATACCCCCGCTATGGGGGGGGATTTTTATTAGCGCGGAAAAGTCCGGTTTGGTATATTTTTCGTTTTTCTCTTGCATTTTGATAAATAGAGGCGTACAATGGGGGACGCGGAAAAAGAATCGTTGCTCAAAGGGGTATGATAGATGAACGTGTTGTTATCGGTCTCGGTGGCGCTGTTAGCAGGGCTGCTGATGACCCGTTTGTTTAAGCCGCTGAAGTTGCCGTCGGTGACGGCGTATCTGATTGCCGGCGTGTTGGTCGGTCCGTATTGTCTGGGTGCGCTCGGCGTCGGCGGTCTCGGCTTTGACTCGCACGAAGCGGTGTCGGCGCTGTCGCTGGTATCGGAGGTGGCGCTGGGGTTTATCGCCTTTTCCATCGGAAACGAATTTCGCTTGGACGATCTGAAAAAGACCGGTAAGGCGGCGCTGACCATCGGTGTGTTGCAGGCGTTTGTGGCCACCGTGCTGGTCGATCTGGCGTTGTACGGATTGCATCTGCTGATGCCGGATAAGATCAGTCTGGCACAGGTACTGACGTTGGGCGCGATCGCCACCGCTACCGCGCCGGCCGCTACTTTGATGGTGGTGCGTCAGTACAAGGCGAAGGGCCCGTTGACCAAACTGCTGTTGCCGATCGTCGCGCTGGATGACGCGGTGGGTCTGGTGGTGTTTGCGGTATCTTTCGGTATCGCCAAAACGCTGGTCAGCGGTGAGGTCGACCTCGTTTCCATCCTGCTCAATCCGCTGTTGGAGATCGCGTTGTCGTTGTTACTCGGTGCGGCGATGGGCGTGCTGTTGACCTATTTGGAGAAGTTGTTCAATTCCAATACCAACCGTCTCAATCTGACCATTGCGTTTGTGTTTCTGACCGCGTCGCTGTCTATGTTGGATTTCCACATCGGTGCGGTGCATATCCAGTTCTCGTCGTTGCTGGTCTGTATGATGCTCGGTACGGTATTTTGCAACATCTGCCCGCTTTCGCACGATCTGATGGAACGTGCCGACAAGTGGACTTCGCCGCTGTTTGCGCTGTTCTTTGTCATCAGCGGTGCGGAACTGGAACTGTCGGTGTTTGCCGACTGGGCGATCGTGTTGGTCGGTCTGGTGTATATCGTGTTCCGTTCGCTGGGTAAGTATACCGGTGCGTTTGGCAGTGCCAAGTTGTGCCGTTGCGAACCGGCGATCTGCAAGTATCTCGGTATCACGTTGTTACCGCAGGCGGGCGTGGCACTGGGGATGTGTACCACCGCGATGAGTTTGGGAGAAGAGGGAAACCTCATTCGCAACATCACGCTGTTTGCGGTGCTGATCTATGAACTGATCGGTCCGCTGATGACCCGTCAGGCTTTGACCGCCGCGGGTGAGATCCATCCGATGGAGGATCACGTCAAAAATCGCCGTGAGCATAAACTGGCCGCGGTCAAAAAACAGGAAGAATAACAAAAAACGGATTGAGAATTTCTCAATCCGTTTTTTTGTGGAATATTTTTTTCAGCAGTACCGTAAAGCCGATGACCAATAGGGCTGTCGGTAACAGTGTCCAGCCCATCCGACCGCCGAACAGTTCCCAGCCGACGGCTATGGCGGCGAGCGGACAGCCGGTCATTCCGCCGAATACCATGGTCGCCCCGACCATCGTGCCAACTGCGGGCGAAAGCCCCAGCAGATTGGCGGCGGCACAACCGGCGGTGGCGCCGATGCACAGCGAGGGGACCACCTCGCCGCCACGGTAGCCGCCTTGCAGTGTGAGAACCGTAAACAGGATCTTTATCAAACACGCATACCAAACGACCTCGCCGGTGGCGACCGTGCGGTGGAGAATGTCCATCCCACTGCCGTTGTAGTCACCGTTGCCGACCAACAGCGTGAGCAGGACGACCGCGACACCGGCGCCCACCGTGCGAAGAAACGGGCTGACCCGCTTGACGGCTTTGCCTGTCAACCGCATAGCCGATCGGAACAGCAAGCCGATCAGGGCGGTTGCCGCCGCCACGCCGATCACGGTGAATAGCGTCTGCCAATCCACCGGCGGCCGATCGGCGGGAAGAGCCGCTTCCAGCGGCGCACCGCTGAGCAGGCGGATGCCGTAACCGACGAACGAGGAAACCAGACACGTCCAGACCGTCCATACCGAGCGGATATGAGCGGTCATCTCGGTGGCCAGCAAGGCGGCAGTAAGCGGGGTACCGAGACCGCCGGAGACGGCCGATGCCATCCCGCCGACGATCAGCCGACGGCGGTCAGCCTCGTTTGCCCGAAAACATTTGGCTAACCAACCGACGGCACTGCCGCCCATTTCTAAAGCGGCACCTTCGCGACCGGTCGAGCCGCCGAAGTGCGAGAGTATAGTGGCAAAGAAGACCACCACGGCGGTGCGCAGCGGCAGTTCGGTCTCACCGCGTGCGGCCAGCACGGTCCGGTGGGTGCCGTTGCCAAACGGCAGTTTGGCGAGGCGGTACAACAGCGCGATGATCAGCCCGTTGACCGGTAGCAACCACAGCGTCCACGGTTGTGCTTGCCGCAGGTGGGTGATGCCCTCGATGCTCCACAACAACAAAACGCCTGAAATCCCGCCGACCACACCGGTCAGCAGACCGAATAAACTGTACTTACCAAAGTCGGTCAACCACCGTCGCAGACGGTTGCCGACCGAGGCAGAAGAATGCACGGTGATCGCCTCCTTTTTGTCAGATGGATCTATCATATCACAACCGGCGCAAAAGCACAAGAGAAACCGAAAAAAGCGACAAAAGAAATACAAAAAAAGGCAAGAATTGATGAAAAGAATACAAGATATGCCATAGACAGATTGCATTTTCTGTGGTATACTATTACCATCTGTTAGAATGCACAACTGCAGCCTATTTGCAGTTTATCGCTATTTTCGCAAGGAGGAACACTCGATGAAAAGTTTTCGCGGAGGGATCCATCTCTACGAGGGAAAGGAACTTGCCGGCGGGGCGGCGATCGTGACGGTCGAGGCAGGACAGGAATTATTACTGCCGCTGTCACAGCATATCGGCGCACCGGCATCCCCGTGTGTGGCGGTGGGTGACCGCGTGTTGCGCGGTCAACTGATCGCTCAGCCGACTTCGTTTGTGTCGGCAGGGATCTGTTCGCCGGTGTCGGGTACCGTCAAGGCGATCGAAGTCCGCCCGCTGTTGCGTGGCAAAGGGATGGTCATCGTGCTGGAAAACGACGGGCAGAACGAGAGTATTCCCACGCTCGGCGAAGCACGCGATCATACGACGCTGTCAGCCGAGGAGATCCGCAGTCTGGTCAGTGCCGCCGGTGTGGTCGGTATGGGCGGCGCCGGTTTCCCGACGGCGGTCAAAATGGCGCCGAAGGATGCCGACGGCATCAAGACGGTCATTATCAATGCCGCCGAGTGTGAACCGTATCTCACCTGTGACTACCGTTTGTTGTTAGAGCGTCCCGAAAAGGTGATCGGCGGTTTGAAGGTACTGTTGCGTCTGTTCCCGAACGCCAAAGGCGTTTTGGCGGTGGAGGATAACAAGCCGGATGCCATCCGCCTGCTCAAAGAACTCACCGCGGACGAGCCATCCATCACGGTGCGACCGCTCAAGACCAAGTATCCGCAGGGCGGCGAACGCCTGATGTTGCACGTCGTTGCCAACGTGGATATCGATTCCACCCGCCTGCCGGCGGATGTCGGGTGCGTGGTGCAAAACGTGTCTACCGCGGTGGCGATCTATGAGGCGGTATGCGAATCGAGACCGCTCATTTCCCGCATCGTGACCCTGTCGGGTGAGGGAATGGCCAATCCGGGCAACTTCGAAGTGCCGCTCGGTACCAAGTTTGCCGATCTGCTGGCGGCGGCCGGCGGTTTTGTCGGTGAGCCGGTCAAGTTGGTGGCGGGCGGTCCGATGACCGGCACGGCCTTTACCGAGATGGATATGCCGGTGACCAAGACGACCGGCGGTTTCCTCGCGTTTGACCGTGACGACGTTTCGGAAAACGCGACCACCGCTTGCATCCGCTGTGGACGTTGCGTGTCGGCCTGCCCCGAAAAGTTGGTGCCGCAGACGTTGGCCACGTTGGCTTCGCTCGGCGAATTCGACAAGTTTGAAAAACTGTACGGTGCGGAATGCGTCGAATGCGGTTGTTGCAGTTACGTGTGTCCGGCGTACCGCCCGTTGACCCAGAATATGAAACTGGGTAAATACACCGTTATCAAGAACCGTCGCGCCAACGCGGCGAAGAAGTAAGGAGGGAAACGGTTTGCTGAATATTTCCAACGCGCCGCATATCCGCAATATGCGCCCGACCGCGGCGGTGATGGCGGACGTGGCAATCGCACTGCTTCCCGTGTGCGGTGTCGGCATTTATCTGTTCGGCTGGCAGGCCGCCCTGACGCTGGCACTTTCGGTCATTACCTGCGTTGCCACCGAACTGGTGTACGAACTGCTGATGAAAAAGCCGGTTACGGTCGGCGATCTCAGCGCGGTGGTCACCGGTCTTATTCTGGGGGTCAACCTGCCGGCGTCCTCGCCGTGGTATCTGCCGGTACTGGGCGGTATCTTCGCCATTTTGGTGGTCAAGATGCTGTTTGGCGGGCTGGGTCAGAATTTTATGAACCCCGCGCTGACCGCCCGTTGCTTTCTGATGATCTCTTTTGCGGGCCAGATGACCCGTTTTACACAGCCGTTTACCGGCACCGACCTCGTCTCCGGCGCGACGCCGCTGTCGCAGGTACAGGGCGGTGAACAGGCAGATCTGCTGCAGATGTTGCTCGGTCAGCACGGTGGCACCATCGGTGAGACCTGCGCGGTGGCGATCGTTATCGGTTTTGTCTATCTGCTGGTCCGTCGGGTCATCTCGCCGCGTATCCCGCTGGTGATGATCGGTTCGACGATGGCGTTTATCTTCCTGTTCCAGTTGTGCACCGATCAGGCGGCGTTGGCGTTCTCCGCCAACTTCCTGCTCGGTCAGTTGCTGGGCGGCGGTCTGCTGCTCGGTGCGGTCTTTATGGCGACCGACTACGTTACCTGCCCGATCACCAAGGGCGGTCAATGGATCTACGCGGCTCTGATCGGTCTGCTGACCGCGCTGTTCCGTGTGTTCGGTTCGTCGGCGGAAGGCGTCTCCTACGCCATTATTATTGCCAACCTCACGGTGCCGTTGATCGAGCGGATCACCGTTTCCAAGCCCTTCGGCTATCAGAAAAAGAAGGAGGGCAAAGCGGTATGAGCAAGGCAATCATTAAAAATATCACCGTGCTGACGGTGATCGCATTGGTATCGGTATTCCTGCTGGCACTGGTCTATCAGGTGACCAAGGGTCCGATCGAAGAGGCGGCCGCCAAAAAGCAGGCGGCGGCCTATCTTTCGATGTACGACGACAGTTGCACTCTCTCGAAACTGGAAGCGGAGGCTACCGGCATTGCGGACGCGATGACCGTCACCAAGGACGGTAAAACGCTCGGTTATGCGGTGACCGCGACCGGCAAGGGGTACGGCGGTGACATCCGCTTGGCTATCCGCGTGGATATCACCGAAGACGGTGCGGCGGTCATTAACGGTCTGCGCGTGCTGTACGCCGACGACGAGACGCAAGGCTTCGGCGCGGCGTGTAAGGAAGAGTCCTACTGGGGCGCTTACACCGACAGCGGCAAGACCGAGGCGGACGCTATCTCCGGTGCGACGATGACCACCAACGGCATCCGTGAAGCGATCGGCTACGCGCTTGACTTTGCCAAACAGCAGGCGGAAGGAGGGGCACAATGAAAAAGTATTGGGAGCCGTTTTTCGGCGGTCTGATCAAAAATAACCCCACCTTTGTGTTGCTTCTCGGTATGTGTCCGACGCTGGCGGTCACTTCCAACGCGGTCAACGGTTTTTCGATGGGTCTGTCCACCACCGCCGTGTTGCTGATGTCCAACGTCATCATTTCGCTGTTGCGGAAGGTCATTCCGGATGGGGTGCGCATTCCGAGTTATATCGTCATCGTGGCGTCGCTGGTGTCGATGGTGCAGTTACTGTTGCAGGCGTACGTGCCGGCGGTGTATGAGGCATTGGGCATCTATATCCCGCTGATCGTGGTCAACTGCATCATTCTCGGCCGTGCGGAGGCGTACGCCAACCGCAACACGGTGGGGCTTTCGTTCTTCGACGGTCTCGGTATGGGACTCGGCTTTACCGCGGCGCTGACCGCCATCGGTCTGGTGCGTGAATTGCTGGGGAATTTCTCGGTGTTCGGGATCTCGTTTGCGGGCGTGATGCCGGAATGGATCCAGCCGATCTCCCTCTTTGTGATGGCGCCGGGCGCTTTCCTGACGCTGGCGTTCCTCATCGCGGCCTTTAATAAGATCCGCACCAAGAAAAAACTGCCGGTCAAGCGTGAGGTCGGTTGTAACGGTCATTGCGCCGATTGCAGTTCGCCCTCGCCCGACTGCAAACCGCAGTAAAGGAGGGGTACACGATGGATACGTTTATGTCTCTGTTTCTGGTCGTGGTGACCTCCGCGCTGATCAACAACGTGGTACTCAGCCAATTTTTGGGTCTGTGCCCGTTCCTCGGCGTTTCCAAACAGTTGAAGACCGCCAGCGGTATGGGCGTGGCGGTGATGCTGGTCATCACCGTCTCCTCGGCACTGTGCAGTCTGCTCTATGAATTCGTGTTGGTGCCGTTTGAGTTGACCTATCTGAACACGATCGTGTTTATTTTGGTCATTGCGGCGCTGGTGCAGATGACCGAAATGGTCATCAAGAAATTCAGCAAGCCGTTGTACGAGTCGTTGGGTGTGTTTTTGCCGCTCATCACCACCAACTGCGCGGTGTTGGGCGTGGCGCTGACCAACGTGCAAAACGAAAACGACCTGCTGACCAGTGTGCTGACCGGTTTCGGTACGGCGCTTGGTTTCTTTATTGCGATCGTGCTGATGTCCGGCATCCGCGAAAAGATCGCGCATAACGATATTCCGAAGGCGTTTCAAGGAATGCCGCAGGCGTTGCTGGCGGCTTGTCTGATGTCCATCGCCTTCTATGGCTTCAAGGTACTGTAAGGGGGTGCTGACGATGGATTTTACGGCTGTTATCATAGCGTCGTTGACCGTCGGTGCGATCGGTCTCGTCGTCGGTATTCTGCTGAGTATTTTGGGAAAAGTGCTGGCGGTGGTCAGCGATGAACGGGTAGAAGCGGTCCGCAATGAACTGCCGGGCAACAACTGCGGCGGTTGCGGTCTGGCGGGCTGTGATGCCTGCGCCAAGGCGATCGTAGACGGCGAAGCCGCGGTGGACGTCTGTCCGGTCGGCGGTGCCGAACTGGCGGCGAAAATTGCGGATATTATGGGCGTGACGGTGGAAGCCGGCAGCCGCAAGGCGGCGTTTGTGCATTGCTCCGGCAACTGCGCACAGGCACCGCTGGCGGCGTTGTACACCGGCGCGGCCGACTGCCACGCCGCCGAATTGCTGGGCGGCTCCGGCCGGTCGTGCGAATTCGGGTGCTACGGTCTGGGGAGTTGCGTGGCGGCGTGTCCGTTTGACGCCATCACCATCGAGGACCGTCTGGCGAAGGTGGATCGGGATGCTTGTAAGGCGTGCGGCAAATGTGTCAGCGCCTGCCCGCAACACATCATCACGCTGGAACCGTACGACGCGGTGGCGGAGATCGCCTGCTCGTCCCATTCCAAGGGGAAAATGGTGATGAACGTCTGCAAGAGCGGTTGCATCGGCTGTGGCTTGTGCTCCCGCAATTGCCCGACCAATTCCATCACTATCGTGGATAATCTGCCGGTCATCGATCAGTCGACCTGCATCCGTTGCAGTGTCTGCGTAGACAAATGCCCGCGTAAGATCATCCGCTTTGATTTCCCTGTCAGTTAAAGGAGAAACCGATGAAACGATTGATTCCCGTCTTGCTGGCGGCGGCCTTGCTGCTGACCGGCTGTGCGGTCGGCGGCGGCAAGCCGGCCGACAATTCCTACCGTCTGGGCGTGGGCGGTGATCTGGGTATCACCGTCAGCGAAAACGGCGGTGCGGTGGAGGCAACTTGGGCGGCGGTGACGCTGGATGCGGCCGGCCGCATCGTCCGTTGCGACATCGACGCGTTTAACATCAAGGTGGAGTCCGGCAAGGACCCCGACCTTCGCAGTAAGAATGAAATGAAAGAAGACTACGGGATGGTCGCTTGGGCCGGTGCCGAGAAGGAATGGTACCAGCAGGTGGATATCTTCTGCCGTGCGGTGGAAGGCCGCACGCTGGAGGAAGTGATGTCTCTGCGTTCGGGCAACGAACAGGATCTCACCGCCGGTTGTACCATTGCGCTGGATCCGTTGCAACATGCGGTCGCCAAGGCAGTGTTGCAGGCACAGGAACAGCCGCTCTCTGCTGACGATTCCCTCACCCTCAAACTGAAGGCGGGGGTGACGCCGGACGGCGAGTCTTACTCGGTGGCGATCGATGCCGCCGCCGTAACGATGGCGGACGGCAAAGCGACCGGCTGTATGGTGGACAGCATTCAAGGAACGCTGTCGGCAGAGACCGGCTCGCAGTATGACCATCTCTCCAAGCGGGAACTGGGCTATCACTACGGTATGGCGGCGGTGACCGGCAAACTGGAATGGTTTGAACAGATGGATGCGTTGCAACAGTCAGTGATCGGCAAGACCGCTGACGGCGTGACCGCGATCGCGGTCAACGGCAAGGTCGACCCGTCGCTGGATCTGGCCGGCAAGGCGACCATCTATATCGGCGGTACGGTGGCGCTCATTGCCGCCGCGATGGCATGAGACGGCTGTTGGCGGTGACGGTGGCAGTGGGGATACTGCTACTTCTGGGGGTCGGTTGTGACCGACCGGCGAGCGGGCCGATCCGCTATGAAAAAACGTTTATCGATACGTTTGATACGGTGGTGCAACTGATCGCCTACGATACCGATGAGGCGACCTTTACGAAAAAAGCCGAGCAGATCCACGGTTATCTGCGGCATTTCGATGCGCTGTACGATATCTACTCACCGCACACCGGCGTCAATAACCTGTTTACGGTCAACCAATCGGCCGGCAAACAGCCGGTCAAGGTCTCGCCCGAGATCCTCGATCTGCTGGAGTTCGGGCAACGGACGTATGCGCTGTCGGGCGGACGGGTGAACATTGCCGCCGGTGCGGTGCTGAAACTGTGGCATACGGCGCGTACCAACGGGCTTCGTACTCCCGAAAAGGCGGCGTTGCCGAGCGAAGCGGCATTGACCGAGGCCGCCCGCCATACCGATATCAGTAAGATGATCATCGACCGCAAAAACAGCACGGTGTTTTTAGCCGATCCTCGGATGCGGTTGGACGTCGGCGCGATCGCCAAGGGTTTTGCCACCGAACAGGTGGCGAAGATGGCGGAGACGCTGTGGGATCACGCCGCCATTTCAGCGGGCGGTAACGTCCGCGTTATCGGCGGTAAGCCGGACGGCGATTGGGAAATCGGGGTGGAAAGTCCGTTTGAAAATGCGGAATCGGTGCTGACCACCGTGTTGCTCAAGAACAAGTCGCTGGTCACCAGCGGCGATTATCAGCGGTACTATACCGTAAACGGAAAGCCATACCATCACATCATCGATCCGGCGACCAACTATCCGGCGGCCTATCACCGCAGTGTAACGGTGCTGTGTGCTGATTCCGGTATGGCGGATGCGCTGTCGACGGCTCTTTTCCTGCTACCGCTTGCTAAAGGGCAGGAGATGGTGGAAAAACTCGACGGCGTGGACGCGCTGTGGGTGTCGGCGGACGGAACGCAAACGATGACCGAAGGGTTTAAACAAGCGAGGAAACAAGTATGAGAAGAGCACATCAAAAGCAAAGTCCCGCCACGTGGGCGGTGCTGATCGCCGTGATGCTGGCGTTGACCGTCGGCTGTGCGTTGGGCAGTACCGCGTGGTATCAGGCGGTGGTCTCCGCCAAAGCGGCGGCTGCCAGCGACCTGCCGTTTGCGGTGGTCGAGCGGATGGACGTTTCGGCGGACTACACGCTGGCCGACGGTATTCTGTCGGTCGAAAAGGGTCTGGATGCCAACGGCAGACCGGTGGCGTGGTTGGTGACAGCCGTCACCAAGGGTGCGCAGGAAGGCGGCACCGTGACGGTGACCGCCGTGGTCTCGGCGGACGGTAAGACGCTCGGCGGCATTACCGACGTCAAGTTTACCTCGGTGGGAAGCAGCGACCGCTACGCCAACATCCGTGCTACGCTGCCGTATTATACCGACCGTTACCAAAACCGTTACCTGCCGTTTGACGGCAACGGGATCGCGGCGGCGGCCGGCGCGGTCGAAGCCTCGCAGGCGGTGGCGGATAACGTGGCGTTTTCCACCGCCTTCGTGCGCGAGTCGGTGATCGGTTGATGGATAGAAGTAAAATGCAACCGCGGCTGTGGGATTGGCTGATTCCGGCGGTGACCTTACTGGTGGCGGTCGGGGTGTTGCTCGGCTGTCTGCTGTGGCCGCAACCGCCAGAGGCAACGGTTCGGGTGACCGCCGGCGGTAAGACGTTGGCGGAGTTGCCGCTGTCGGCGGACGCCGAGCAGGTATTTACGGTAGACGGCGGCTACAACCGCGTGACGGTGGCCAACGGCCGCGTGACGGTGAGCGAAGCGGATTGTCAAACGCAAGTCTGCGTCCACCATCGCGCCATCTCCCGTGTGGGGGAAAGCATCGTCTGTGCTCCGCACGGATTGGTCGTGACCATTATCGGCGAGGGCGATGCCCCCGACCTTATTGCGTAAGGGGGGCGGCAGTATGAAATTGCGTTCGGTGGCCACCCGTGTGGCGACCTACGGTCTGCTCATTGCGCTGGCCTTCGTGTTTTCCTATCTCGAATCGTTACTGCCGCTGAATTTCGGCATCCCCGGTATCAAACTGGGGCTGGGAAATTTGGTGGTGTTGTTGACGATGGCACTGCTCTCCCGTCGGGAGGCGCTCATCGTGGCGGCGGTGCGCATCGTGCTGGTCGGTTTCACCTTCGGCAACCCCTACAGTATGCTGTATGCGCTGTGCGGCGGTCTGTTGAGTTTTGCGGTGATGGCACTACTGTGGAACAGCCGAAAACTCAGCGTGCTGGGGATCAGTATGGCCGGTGCGGTGGCTCACAATATCGGTCAGTTGCTGTTTGCGGCGGCGGTGACCGAGACGGTGCGGTTATGGTGGTATCTGCCGGTGCTGTTGGTCAGCGCCACCGTGACCGGTGCGCTCATCGGCGTGGCGGCGTTGGTCACTTTGCGGCGGTTGCCGCTTCATAAAAGCAACATTTAAGGATATGCGAACTTCGCATATCCTTTTCTTATCTGCCAAAAACGGCCAAAAATTGTAGAAATTTGACAAATGCAGTATGAAATTTTCTACAGCCATTGGATAAAATAGTGAATTTATACCTTGAAATCGGCAGAAACTGTGGTATAATGAAGATGTATATTTGTGTCCTTCTGCCTCAAACGGACAGGGCAGAGGACGGGCGCGATTTCTAAGTAAAATTCTGGGGAGGTAATTCATTATGTTCCGTAAGCAAGAATGTGTGGCGATGCTGCTCGCAGGCGGTCAGGGAAGCCGTCTGTATGCGCTGACCCGCCAGATCGCCAAGCCGGCTGTGCCGTATGGCGGCAAGTACCGCATCATCGATTTTCCGCTGTCCAACTGTATCAACTCCGGCATCGAAACGGTCGGTGTGTTGACGCAGTACCGTCCGCTGGTGCTGAATGAGTACATCGGTTCGGGCGGACCGTGGGATCTCGACCGTATGGATGCCGGTGTGCACGTGTTGCCGCCGTATCAGGCTATTTCCGGTGCCGGTTGGTACAAGGGAACCGCCAACGCCATCTACCAGAATATCGAGTTTATCGAGCGTTACGATCCGGAATACGTGCTGGTGCTTTCCGGCGACCATATCTATAAGATGGATTACTCCAAGATGCTCAAGCAGCACAAGGCGACCGGTGCCGATTGCACCATCGCGGTGTTGGAGGTGGAGATGGAGGAGGCCAAGCGCTTTGGTATTATGAACGCCAATCCGGATGGCTCGATCTATGAGTTTGAGGAAAAGCCCGCTAACCCGAAATCCAATCTGGCTTCAATGGGCATCTACATCTTTAACTGGGATAAACTCCGCCGTTATCTGGTCGAGGATGAGGCGGACGAGACCTCGTCTAACGACTTTGGCAAAAACATCATTCCGAATATGTTGGGGAACGGTGAAAAACTGTATACCTATCGCTTTGACGGTTATTGGAAGGACGTTGGCACCATCGACAGTTTGTGGGAAGCCAATATGGACCTGCTTGACCCGAAAGTGCCGCTGAATATGAGCGATACCGGTTGGCGTATCTATTCCCGCACCAGCGGTCTCCCGCCGCATTATATCGGCAAGAATGCCAAGGTGCAAAACAGTATGATCTCGGAAGGCGGCCATATTGAGGGCAATATGGAATTTTCCATCGCGTTTCCTGGCGTGGTGGTCGAGGAAGGTGCGGAGATCGTCGATGCTATCCTGATGCCGGGCGCGCACGTCGGCAAAAACGCCAAGGTGCAGTATGCGATCTTGGCGGAGGACGTGGTGGTCGAAGAAGGTGCCACCGTCGGTGAAAAGCCGGAGGAGATGGAGAATCTCGATGAATGGGGCGTGGCGGTCGTCGCCAGCGGCATCCGCATCGGCGCAGGGGTCAAAGTCCCTGCAAAAGCGATGATCGAAGAGGATCAGAAGGGAGGCGATCAGTAATGAAGAATACCGGAGCCTGCGGGTTGATCTTTCCGAACCTGCACGATGAAATGATGAATGATCTGACCGCCGTCCGTGCGCTCGGATCCATTCCGTTTGGCGGCCGCTATCGCTTGGTCGATTTTGCGCTGTCTAATCTGGTGCATGCCGGTTACAACAACGTCGGTATCGTCACCACCAAAAAATATCTCTCGCTGACCCAGCACATCGGCAGCGGTAAAGCGTGGGACCTCTCCCGTAAAAAGAAGGGCCTGAGTATGCAACCGGCCCTTGGAGCGACCCCCACGGAATACGAGGGCCGTATCATTCCGTTGCACGATATCCGCGAATGGTTGGAACTGTGCCGTGAGGAATACGTGATCCTGTCCGATTGCTACGTCATCGGCAACATCAATTACAAGGCGTTGGTGGAAAAGCACATTGCTTCCGACGCGGAGATCACGGTGGCGTATAAGGTCGGTGCCTGTCCCGAAGTGCCGTCGCTGGTGACCATGGACGTCACCGAAAGCGGCCGTGTGACCGAGATGCGCATCGGTGCGCGTCCGGAAGGGGACGTCTGCTATGGCATCGGTCTGTACGTGATGGCGCGTGAAAAACTGATGGAACTGGTGGAAGACGCATTCTCCTGCGGTAAGATGAATTTTGAGCGGGATATCCTGCAGGCCCGTGTGGTCGGCGGCCGTATCCGCGGTTACGAAGTACCGGAATTCACGCTGGTCATCTCGTCGTTGCAGAGTTATTTTGATGCGAATATGGCGCTGATGGATAAGGAGATCCGCGATAAACTGTTCCCGAGCGACTATCCGGTGTACACCCGCGTACACGACTGTGCGCCGGTGGTGTACGGCTTGAACGCCGAAATGACCGGCAGTCTGGCGGCGGATGGCGCGCATATCGACGGCACGGTGACCGATTCGCTCTTGTTCCGCAACGTGCGCATCGAAACCGGTGCCACCGTCCGCAACTGCATTCTGATGGAGGGCAGTATCGTCCGCAAAGGTGCTGTTTTGGAAAACGTGGTGTTGGATAAGAAGGTCACGGTCAGCGAAGGCCGCGTGTTGCGCGGTGCGCCGACCTATCCGTTGTACGTCAATAAGGGCCGCACCATTTGATGTCTGAAAGAAAGGAAACACACGATGAAAGTATTGTACGTTGCCAGTGAGGCGCTTCCCTTTATCGCCTCCGGCGGTCTGGCGGACGTGGCCGGTTCTCTCCCCAAAGAACTGCGCCGCCGTCTGTGCGGTTGCCGTGTGGTGTTGCCGCTGTACGAAGCCATCCCGCAAACGATGCGCGAACAGATGACCTTCCTCACCAGTTTTTCGGTACCGGTGGCATGGCGCCGCCAGTATTGCGGTGTGTTTGAGGCGAAGGTCGATGGCGTCATCTATTATCTGCTGGATAACCAGTATTATTTCAAACGAGCCGGTTTGTACGGTCATTACGATGACGCCGAGCGTTTTGCGTTCTTCTCCCGTGCGGTATTGGAAATGCTCAAGCAGATCAATTTCCAACCGGACGTCATCCACGCCAACGATTGGCAATCGGCGTTGGTGCCGGTGTATCTGTCGCTGTACTACGCGCACGATCCGTTTTATTCCGGCATCAAGACGCTGTTTACCATCCATAACATCCAGTATCAAGGCCAGTACGGAATGGATATTCTTGAGGATGTGTTCGGTATCCCGAAGGATCGCGCCTCCATCGTGGAGATGGGCGGTTGCGTCAACCTGATGAAAGGTGCCATTGAGACCTCCCATCGGGTATCCACCGTCAGTCCCACCTACGCGGAGGAGATCCTTGACCCGTGGTTTGCGCACGGGATGAACGATATGCTGGAAGCGCGCAAATGGAAACTGTCCGGCATCTTAAACGGGATCGATATCGATGGGTATAATCCCGAAACGGATAAAAATCTGGCGGTCAACTACACCCGCGAAGACCGCACCGGCAAGGTCACTTGCAAGTCCGCTTTGCAAGAAGAGATGGGTCTGCCGAAGGCGGCCGACCGTCCGGTGATCGGTATGGTCACCCGTCTGGTCTCCCATAAGGGTCTGGATCTCGTCAAAGCCCGCATCGAGCAGTTGCTCTCCGAAACGGACGCGCAACTGGTGGTGCTCGGCTCGGGCGATTGGTCGTATGAGAATTTCTTCCGCGATCTGCAGAGCCGGTATGCCGACCGCGTGGCCTACCGTGCCGGCTTCATTCCGGCGCTGGCTCGCCGTATCTATGCGGGCGCGGATATTTTCCTGATGCCGTCACAGAGTGAACCGTGCGGTCTGGCGCAGATGGTGGCCTGCCGCTACGGTACCATTCCGGTGGTGCGTGAGACCGGCGGTCTCAAGGACAGCATCCACGATGCCGGTGACGGCGAGGGCAACGGATTTACCTTCCAGACCTACAATGCCGACGATATGCTCGATGCGTTGCGTCGGTCGGTGGCGGCGTATCATTCTGCTGATTGGCCGTCGATCATCGACCGCGCGATGGACAGCGATTTCAGTTGGGGGCGCTCGGCTAACGAGTATCTCCGTCTGTACCGCGCGATGATCAAGGAATAAGGAGATCGTATGAGATTAACTCCGGAACAACAAGCCATTTTAGATGGCGAGCAAGGCGAGGTCCTTGCCAAAGTGATGAAGACGATGGTGATGTACGGCGATACCTTCGGTGCGGAGGAAATGGTCGAAGTCACCGGTGAAAAAGGGCATCTGGTAACCAGTTTCGGCTTCGGCGTGATGACGGCGATGTTCGACCTGATGGATCAGTTGATCGAGGCCGGCGTTGTGTCCAAGCAACCGTTTACGGTGGACCCGCGTCCGATGGACAAAAACGTCCCGTCGAACCCCATTATGGATCTCATCACCAAGAAATTTATGTACACCAAGCAGGCTTCGTACGAGGAGCAACTGGCGGCGGTGGGTCTGGAATCCAAAGAGACCGGCTTTACCTGTGCCTGCTACTTTGACGAAGTGGGAAACACCCCGAAAAAGGGAGATATCCTCTCTTGGGCGGAATCGTCGGCGGTGGTGTATGCCAACTCGGTGCTGGGCGCGCGTTGCAACCGCAACTCCGGCATCATTGATCTGTTTGGCTCGATCCTTGGCTTTGTGCCGAAGTTCGGTCTGCTGACCGATGAAGGCCGCAAGGCCACTTGGGTGATCGATATCCAGACCAGCAAAAAGCCGGAGGCACAGGTGCTTGGCTCGGCCATCGGTATGAAGGTGATGGAAGAGGTGCCGTACGTCCGCGGATTGGATCTGTTCCTCGGAGACGAACTCAACCAGTCGGCAAAGGACTACCTCAAGGACTTCGGTGCGGCGAGTGCTTCCAACGGCGCGGTGGGTCTGTATCACATCGCCGGTCTGACCCCCGAGGCGGTGGAGCAGGGGGAAGCCCTCATCGCGGAAGGCGCCAAGACCTACGTCATTGACGATGCCGAGTTGGAACGCATCGAAAAGAATTATCCGATCATTTGGAAAGACCCGAATGCCACCCCGAAACTGGCGTTTATCGGTTGCCCGCATCTGTCGCTGGAACAACTTAAAGATTGGGCCCATCGTTTGGATGATGCCTTGACCGCCGCCGGCAAGAAAAAGGTGGCCGTTCCGACGGTGATGACCACGCCGGAAGCGGTGTTGCGGCAGTTTAACGGGACACCGGAAGCGGCGATACTGAAAGCCCGCGGTGTGGTGGTCAGTTATATCTGCCCGCTGATGTATATGAATAACCCGTTGGCCGGTAAGATGCCGGTCATCACCAACTCCAACAAACTGCGCACCTATACCTCGGCACGGTATTTCCGTGATGAGCAATTGCTTGACCGCATTGTGAAAGGGGGCGCGTGCTGATGGCGAAGGTATTTAAGGGTCGTCCGGTGGTACCGGGAAAAGCCACCGCCAAGGCGCTGGTCTCGCACGGCGGCTTCAATACGCTGGCATCCTATCAGAAGAGTCTGCTGTTTGGCGATAAGACCGCCAAGTGCAGTGATCAGAACAACCCCGATCTGTACGGTCAGCCGATGGTCGGCACGGCACTCTGCCTGCCGCAGACCATTGGCTCCACCACCGGCGGTCTGGTGCTGTTTTCCGCTACGGCGATGGGTCGCCAGCCGGCTTGTTTGCTGTTTTCCGAGCCGATCGATTCACTGGCGGCCGCCGGTGCGATCCTTTCGGAAGTATGGACCGATGCGTCCATGCCGACGGTGGACAGCCTCGGCGCGGAATTTTTGGATTACGTGCAGACCGGTATGACGGTCACGGTCGATGAAGACGGCACGGTGACGGTAGAATAACAAAAAGGGACGGAGAGATCCGTCCCTTTTTGTTGCTCCTCTTACCGTTCCAACGGGTGTTGGTTTCCGAGAGCGGGCTATGCTAAAAAATTTAATAGGGCAATGAGCGGCAACCCCGTGGTCTGATACCAATACGGGCGGGGTGTATTGATCGCCGCTAACGTCGAAATCGCCAACATATGATAGAGATCGTAGTCTCTCACTTTTCGATCGCCTTCATCACGTCAATGGGTTGTCCGTCGGCGGTCATCTCGACGTGCAGATGCACGCCGCCTTCCGATTCTCCCGGTACGCCGGAGAGGGTCCCCACCGCCTGACCGACCTTCACCGTCTCACCGGCGGTCAAGTCGGTGGTCACACCGCTGTAGCGGACGACCACACCGTAGCCGCAATCCAGTTCCAACTGGCCGCCCCACAGCGTATCCTGCCCGACCGACAACACGGTGGCATCCGCAATAGCGACCACCTTATCCCCGATCTCACCGCCGAAATCCACCGCTTGATGCAGGCGGTAACTTTGCAACGTCTCGTTCCATACCGGTGCCGTACCGAATTCCGCCACGACGTTGTTGGAAAGCGGCAACACGTATAACGGTTCAGCCGTTTGGGTGGTGGTCGTGGTCGGTCGGGTGGTCGTGGTGGTGCGTGTGGTGGACGGTTTTGGTTTGGTAGTGGTAATATCCACCTCGGCGGCGGGCGGGTCGCTTGGCTCGGCGGGTTGCATCTTATCCAAGGTCGCCAATAGCGAAATCCCGCCGATGACGGCCGCACCCAGCGCAATGACCAGCGCCGGTATCCGCTTTTTCTTATTCGGCTCCGGCGCGGTTGGCGGCGTTTGCCGATGGGTGATCCTCATACTGTTTCCTCCCTGCAGTTGGTTTCGGGAGTAGTATCGCCCTCTTGTTGCCATTTTATGCACAAAAGGCAAAACCCGTCCGATTTTCATCGGACGGGCCTGCTCAGAGGGGTTTGAGGAGGGTATTCTTTGTGCTCATAGGGGATGGAACGATCGCTGCGGTACGACCGCTCCTGAGCACGGTTTTATTATAGCAGAATATTTGCCGGCGTTTGTGAAAACGGTTTGAATATTTTGTAAGAAAATGTCGGTATTATAACTTGAGTTTGGCGGAGATATCCGCAAACTCTTCCGGCAGGATCTTGGCCACGCGGCGGTCGTAGGAAAGCAGGCCGTTGGTCTCATCTTCCACGTCCGACACCTGCGTATACACCGCCGCACACAGCCCTTGGGAGAGCAACGGCAGGATCTCTGCGGTGTACAGCCGGCGGATGGCGGCAACCAACTCCTCACGGGTGGTCAGTTTGCTGTAACCGTAGGTCTGCTCGGTGTTGAACACGTGCCCTTCCGGTTTCCACGAATACCCGCCGAATTCCGAAAGCACCAGCGGTTTGTCGCTTGCCTTTAACTTGACCTTGCGGAAATAGATATGGCGGCTGTCCACCTGCGTCTCGCCGCCGAAGAACCAACCGGAGGTACTGTCGATAAACCGGCTGTTATCCAGAGCGATGAGTTTTTTATACATGGCGGTGCTGTCAAACTGCCCCCACCCTTCATTGAAGATGGTCCAGTAGCAGATGCAAGGGTGATTGTATAACTGCAGTACCGTCCGTTCCATTGCTTCCTCAAACGCCTGCCGCGTGGCGGGGTCACGGTGTAGTTTCCGATCGTCCCGCTTAAGCAACCCCACCGTCGGCAGGGCAGTATCACGGAAGAAAGAATAGTCGCCGTTATTGACCATATCCTGAAACACGATCATTCCCAGACGGTCGCAATCGTAATAAAACTGTTCCGGTTCCACCTTGATGTGCTTGCGGAGCATATTGAAACCGAGCGCCTTCATTGCCGAAATATCCTCGGCATATTGTTCCGGCGTGGCGGGGGTAAACAGACCGTCACTCCAATAACCTTGGTCGAGCAGACCGTGGAAGAAATACGGCTTGCCGTTTAAACACAGCCGCGGTAACCCGTCTACCTCGCGGATATCCAGCGTCCGTAGCGCAAAATACGATTCCACGGTATCCTCGCCGCTTTGCACGGTGAAACGGTACAGATACGGGTCTTCGGGACTCCACCGGTGCGGATCGTCCGGCGTGACGGTCACCCGTCCGCCGCAAAGCGGCCACGTCTGCCCGTCCACCGTCACGGTGCCGTCGGTCACCCCTTCAGCGACGATGTCGGCGCTGTGATCGGTCACGTGGATTTTGAGGTCGCGGATATAGGTCTCCGGTACCGCTTCCAGCCACACCGTCTGCCAGATGCCGGAAACGGGGGTATACCACATCCCTCCCCGCTTGGCGCATTGTTTGCCGTACGGCAACACGTAGTCGCTTAACCGGTCGGTGACCGCCACGGTCAGCGCATTTTCCGCCTTGACCGTTTCGGTGATATCCAGCGTAAACGCATCGTAGCCGCCGCTGTGGGTGCCCGCTTCGGCACCGTTGACAAACACGGTCGCGTGTTGATCGACCGCCCCGAAATGCAAAAGGATGCGCTTGCCGGCCCATTCGGTCGGCAACGGGAAGGTACGGCGATACCACCGTGTGGCGGTTTCGGGGAATACTTCGTCAATGCCGGAAAGCAACGATTCGGGCGGGAAGGGGACACGGATGCGGCGGTCGTATTCCGCCGGCGGTGTGTCCGCTTCCGTTACCGCAAATTCCCACTCGCCGTTTAAGCAAACGAAGGAATCCCGCTTGCACTGCGGGCGAGGGTAGACGTTCCACGGAATGCCGCCCAGCCGCCCACCGGCGTCCGTATACAGTTTATGCATCGGTCTTCTCCTTTTTCAACAGCCGCAGGGTGGGGATAAGTACCACCGCCAACACGGCGATCACCGCCAATGCGGCCAAAAAGATGTTTTGGTTGGGGATAAACGAGGTCGTGCCGTCGTTGTTGAGATACGTTTCGGCATTGGCCAACACCGCCGCGCCGATCGCCGGACCGACCACGCCCGGTACCAGCACCTGTCCGACGATACGCAGACCTTGGAACATTCCCGCCTTACCGCTGGGGGTGTTATCACGTACCATCGCGCCGAAGACCGCCATACCGGTCAGGTAGCCGCACATCATCAAAAGTGACCCGATAAACACCGCCGCACCCTGCTTAAAGCAGAACAGAACGACGTAACCGGCGCACAGCATCGCCAAACTCGGCAACAGCGAGCGGGAAAAGCCCGCCTTGTCGTACAGCCGCCCATAGAAAGCGGTGACCACCGATGCCAGCAGGATGGCGGGTGCCATGATCAGCACGTAGTTGCTCATCTGCAACGAGACCTCGTAGTACAAAATGAGATAGGGCATAAACACCTGAATGGAGATATTAAAGACCGCAAAGCACAGCAAGGTGAGATACAGCATCGGGTTCTGCTTGACCACCGAGGGACGGAAACCGTAAAAGATGTTGCCCCAGAAACGGCGGTTTTCGGGATGTACGGACGGCACTTCGTGGATGAGCCACAGGCCGAGCAGACCGATGAGCAAGACCACCCCGCCGATGATGAGGAAGATGGCGGTCCAACTCTGCTGTTTGTCGAGGTCAAACGCCATAAACCCGCCGAACACCACCAGAATGGCGACCAGCGGCATCATCGCGTTGATCCCTTCGGCGGCGCCGCGTCCGCTCTCGTTTGTGGCATCGGTCAGCCACGCATTGAAGCAGGCATCGTTGGCGGAAGAGCCGAAGAAGGTCATCACGCAGTCCAGCGCGATGGTCAGGGATACACCCGCCGACATCGCCGCCACAGTGGACGGGAACAACGGCTCAAGCAGGTCCATCCGCAACAGCGAGAAGCAGGCGATGGAAATGCCCCACAAAATATACCCGCCGCAGATAAACAGTTTGCGCCGCCCGATCTTATCGGATAACGCACCGATGACCACGGTGGTGAGGGTGGCGGCAACTGCCGAGGCGGCCACCATCGCGGAGATGGCTTCGGCGGAGGCGTGGAACATCTTGTACACAAACACGTTGAAATACATATTTTCCACGACCCAAGCCACCTGACCGATCAAACTGAAAATGACCAAGGCAGGCCAAAAACGGGGAGGATAGTTCTTTTTGACAGACATCGGTAACACCTCTGTTATGTTCAGATTACAGCAAAAGTATACCATAATAGAGCCAAACTCGCAACGGCTTTTTGTAAAATTCGGACGGATGATCCCGCAAAATTCATAAAAAAGTGTCAAGATCCATAAAAAAATGATAGACAACCGTTTTATATTTTGTTATAATGATATTAAAAGACAATCGTGTAGGAGGTTGGTTTTATGAAATTTGCATCAAAACGCAAGTGGATCGCCTTCGTTTTGGCGCTGTGTCTGTTGCTGTGCGCCGTGCCGGCGTTTGCCGTTATGGCAGAAACGACGGTGACGGCGTATGACTTTAACGGCACCGATTTCGGAACCACTTGTCTTAATTCGGGATTGGCAACTTTTGCGGAGATCCTTGCGGATACCTCTGCCGTGCCGGCCGGGTTTTCCGGCAGTGTGATGGGGGCTTCCAAGGGAAGTAACAATCACGTGACCGTAGCGGTGGATTTCCCATTGCCGCTTGATCCCTCCAAGATCACCTCGGTTAAGGTACGTATGTATGTGGCACCGCTGACCTCGGGATCGGAAAGCGATGCGTCCAACCTGCGCGTTTACGTCGGCGCGACGGATGGAAGCAACGTTACGACGCCGACCTATACTGCTGCCGGCGGCGTTTACGGCGCGTGGTCGGAGATCGATATCACCGCGGGTGTTACGAATAGCAATGCGTTGGATACCGACGGTTACGTGGATCGCTTTGCGGTCGTTTTCCGCGATCGCGGCAGTGAGAGCACGCGTATGGTCTATTATGACAGCATTATTATTGAAAGTGAAGGTTCCCCCTTTGTCGGCGGTGACTCCGGCGAAGGCGGCACCGAGGCGACCGAGTCGGGGGTGGAACTGTTTATCCGCCCCGGTCGCGAAAACGGTTACGGTGCTCTGTATCTGTCGGCGGCCGATTCGGCACCGAGCGGTAGCAACCACTCCACCCACCGCTATTATCCGTTGGCGGGTGAGGGCAGTATTACCATTGACGGCGTCGCGGCCCCTGCCGATTATTGCCTTAATAAATACGGCACCGACGGAAACGGCGGTAAATGGATCTTCTATTCCGGCGAAACGGACGCCACGTTGCTGATGGAGATCGACCAAACGGTGACCATCAGCGGTAAGTTTGCCTGCTCGGAAGATCCGTCCTACGTCATTGAGTTTGCCGAGGTGCATTTTAAGCGCACCGGTACGACCTCTTATGCACAGGTGGAGACCGCCGGCGGCGGCGAAGGTGGCGGTGAAGGCGGCGGCGAAGGCGGCGAAGTGGCCGAAGGTGACGTCAAACTGACCATCCGTAGCGGCCGGTATACCTCGGAGCATCTGTATCTGTCCGCGGCGGACGGTGCGGCTTCCACCACCGATTATACCACCCAGTTCCACGCGGTCTCCGGTCAGGGAGGCATCTACTTAAACGGTGCGTTGCTGACGGATGCTTACCTCATCAAATACGGCGAGAGCGGCGGTCTGGGCAAATGGATCCTGCGGATGCCGTTGGACGGTGTTTCCCGTGCGGTCGGCGCCGGCGAGACCTTTACCATTCGAGGTCAGTTCCAATCTTCCTACGATAACACGATCCTTGATTTTACCGAAGCGTCTTTCCGCTGTGTGGCCAAGAGCGGCAATTCCTGCACTTGGAGTGAAGTGAGCGGTGCGGAACACACCCGCGTGACCCTCTCCGACCTCGGCATCGAGGCGGGCGACTACTGCCACGTGCTGACCTCCGCCAACGCCGCGCCGTTGGCCGGCAAGGAGATCTTGTTCCGTGTGGCGCATACCTTTGACGGCACCGCCAACACCGCCGAAGGCGGCCGCTTCTATCTCGGCGGCACCGCCGCTACCCCCCGTAGCGGTTTCCAGTTGCTGTTCCGCGGTGACAGCACGCTCAACGTGTACGCGCCGGACGGTACTACCCGCCTGATCAAAACGGCGTTGTCCGATCTCGGTCTGGTGCAGGGTGACGTGATGCAGGTGTCGGCTTCGCTGCATTATATCGATGCGGATGCGGACGGCAGTCTGGACGACGCCGCGCTGCGTCTGTATATCAACGGCACCGCCATTACCGACGATGCGTTGGTGGTCAACGATACCGCGCTGGGCGACTACGTGGCGTTTTACGAGAACACCGGTCACACCCTGTCGCTGACCAATATGGTGACCCAGACGCATTTGAGCCTCAATGACTTCGGTCTGACTTCCGGCGAGTACGGTAATATGAGCACTTCCACGAAGGGCAGTGACATTACCCTGCGCGGCAATCTGTTTGAGATCGACGTGACCCGTCATCCCGGCACCGCCGAGGACGTGGAAAACTTCGTCTTTATCGACTATGCCGCTCGGAAATCGGGCAAGTGGGAAGGCATCCGTGTGGCACACCGTGCGGATAACGTGCTGTTGGTACATAACCTGATGCAAGGCACCGCCACCTACGGTGTTAAACTGTTTGACGTGAATATGACCTCTCTCGGCGTTGCTCTGGATCAGACCTATCGTCTGGGCCTGCAACTGGATTATATCGATAAGGATTCGGACGGCGAAAAGGACGATGCCGTGCTGTCGGTGTACATCAACGGTACGCAGGTAGACGGCGGTAACGCCTTTATCCTCAATGCGCCGACGCTGGGCAACGCCCTGCTGATCTACGGCAACGACGGCGACTCCGCCACCTTTGAGCAGGTGGATTTCATCGACCCGAACGAGGTCTTGAACCCGTTTGTGTTTGGACTCAGCGAGATGGAGAAAAGCGGCATCAACGCCGACGGCGACCTCGAACTGTTCCTCAAGCCGACTACCGGCATTCTCGGCAATCCGAACGAAGCGGTCTACGCGACGCCGGCTATGACCATCGGCGGTGCGGCGGTGACCGGTCTGACTATGCTCAAGACCGATTTCGGCAGTTTCAAGTTGGTGATTCCGGCGGCTCAGTTGCCGGAGGGCAACTTCACCGTGGTGTTTGCCGCGGGTGAGATCCTGCGCAGTGATGCAGGCAACACCATGACTCTCCGCGCCGACCAGACGTTGTACGTCAACGCGTACGGCGTGTCGCTGAGCAGTTACGTCATTTGCGCCGGCGAAAACGTGACGCTGACCTATAATAGCGGTATCGCGGCTTCTTCGGTCGATAATCGGGGCATCTACGTACTGACTACCGACAGTATGCCGGTGGATACCAGTTGGGGTACCTACATCTATCCCGCTGACGATGGTGTAAGCGGTGCGTACGTCAACGGTTCGCACCATCGTATCGCCTTGAAGAAATACGGGCAAGGCGCCTATTACGTCTGCTTGGTCGACTACGGTTATACGGCCGCGGTGGGGGATATCGTGATGGTGTACGGCCGCTACGTGCTGGATAATCAGTACGTCGAGTTTGCGCCGGTGATGATGCAGTGGAACGGCACCGCGTGGGTGACGTTGGCGCTGAACGAGGCGGCCACCATGCCGCCGATGACGGTCGATACGTCGGATATCCCGCTGGTGCTGGGGAACGTGGACAGCGTCAACGGGCAACCGATGTCCGGCACGGTGACCCTGTCCAAGTCGGGTACGCATACGGTGGTGTACCGCTTCGGTACGGCGACCATGACCCAGCAGGTCACGCTGTATCGCCCCAACGACGTGGACGAGGACAGCCGCTTTACCGTTATTGATGCTGTTCAGTTGAAGCGCGGAGTGGCGCTCAACGGCACCGCCGGCAGTGCGCAGGCGCTGGCCAGCGGTGATCTGGTGGCGTTGCGTAACCTCATATTAGGCGAGACCAAGGCGGATGACCGCCTGCCGACCGGCACCATCGGTGAGACCGGAAGCGGCAGTTATATCACCTCGGTCGATAAGACGGCAAACGGTACTACCGTGTTCAGTATGGCGGATACCGACAATGCCTACGTATCGTCCGGTGACTTTGATGCCTACGGCTACGACTACGTCATCGATCTGAACGTCGACCGCGATATCAAGATCCTGCAACTCTCTGACCCGCAGATCATCGACAGTTCGCAACAGCGCGACCCCAACCGTCTCGGCACGGCCGGAACGGCGGACTACGCCCCCGACCGAATGGAAGAGATGCTGTTTGGGCAGATGCGTGAGGTCATCGCCCGTACCCAACCGGATCTGATCCTCATCACCGGTGACTTGGTGTACGGTGAGTTTGACGACGCCGGCACCAGTTTTGAGATCCTGATCGACTTTATGGAAGAGCAAAAGGTGCTGTGGGCGCCGGTCTACGGCAATCACTGCAACGAAAGCGCCAAGGGCGTGGCGTGGCAGAGCCAGAAGTTGGCGGAAGCGGAATACTGTGTATTCAACCGCCGCAACGAGATCGTCGGCAACGGCAACTATTCTATCGGTATTGCCAAGAACGGCGAACTGCAGCGCACGGTGTATATGCTTGACTCCAACGGTTGCGGATACACCACCGACCCCGAAGTGTTGCGCCGCGCGGGTCTGACCGCGACCCAGATCGCGTGGTATCGGGCGATGGCGTTGCAGACCAATCAGGTGGCGGGCAAGACCATCCCGTCGCTGATGGCGTGGCACATCCCGACCACCGAGTATATCGACGGCGCCAAGGCGGCCTGCTATCAGAAAGATTCGGATGAACCCACCTACACCATCGGTGTGGATAATATTGCCCAGCCGGGCGATTTCGGTTACCACGGTGAGATCTTTAAGTCTGCGTGGGATGCCGGTGACCTGCATAAGTATATGCTGGAGGTCGGCACCGACGGCGTGTTTAACGGTCACAGCCACCGCAACAGCGTCAGCATCGGTTACGGCGGCGTTCGCTGGACCTTTGCGTTGAAGATCGGTCTGTACGACCGTGAAGGCCCGACACAGGGCGGTACGCTGGTCACGGTCCACGAGGACGGCTTCACGGTCGAACACGTGGTGGTCAGCGAATAAATCACAAAAAAAGATCCCCCTTCGAGCGAAGGGGGATCTTTTCATTATGCTTACAGATTGAATTTTTCGCCGCAACCGTAGTTTTCGTAGACGTAGTCGATGTCTTTATCGCCGCGACCGGAGAGGCAGGCGAGAATCGAACCGTGGGGATGTTCCTTCGCGTAGCGGATGGCGTAGGCGACCGCGTGGGCGCTTTCGATGGCGGGGATGATGCCCTCGCAGCGGGAGAGCATAAAGAATGCTTCCATCGCTTCTTCGTCCGACACCGTCTCGTAATGCACGCGACCGGCATCCCGCAGGAAGGCGTGCTCCGGACCGACGCCCGGATAATCCAGACCGCTGGCGATGGAATACACGGGAAGCGGCTCGCCGTTTTCATCCTGCAACAGATAACTTTCAAAGCCGTGCAGACGGCCTTTGGTGCCGAATTTCATGGTGGCGGCGTGGTCACCGACCGCGTTGCCGCGGCCGAGCGGCTCGATGCCGTAGATCTCCACCGGATCGGCGAGGAACGGGGTGAACATCCCCAGCGAGTTGGAACCGCCGCCGACGCAAGCACACACCGCATCCGGCATAATGCCGGTCATTTCGAGGAACTGCTCACGCGCTTCGATGCCGATGACCGATTGGAAATCGCGTACCATCTTGGGGAAGGGATGCGGACCGAGTGCCGAGCCGATGCAATAGATGGCGGTCTTGTATTCCTTCAGATACGCTTCAAAAGCGGCGTCCACCGCTTCTTTGAGCGTTTTTAAGCCGTGGGTGACCGGAATGACGTTCGCTCCCAGCATCTTCATACGGATGACGTTGGGGTGCTGTTTGGCGATATCCACCTCGCCCATATACACGTCGCATTCCATCCCGAAGTAGGCGGCGGCGGTGGCAATCGCCACACCGTGCTGACCCGCGCCGGTCTCGGCGATCAACTTTTTCTTGCCCATAAACTTGGCGACCAGACCCTCACCCATACAGTGGTTGAGTTTGTGCGCGCCGGTATGGTTGAGATCTTCGCGCTTGAGGTAGATCTGGCAGTTGCCGAATTTCTTGGACAGCCGCTCGCAGTGGTACACCGGCGTCGGACGGCCTTGGAATTCCTTGCGGATGCGGCGCAGTTCGTTGATGAACTGGGCGTTGTGGCAGATCGCCTCGTACGAATCGGCGGCCTCTTCAAACACCGGCACCAGTTCCGGCGGAAGAAAACTGCCGCCGTATTCGCCGAAATAGCCCTTGTCATCGGGATATTCCTTTAAGTAATTATCAAAATCTTTGTACTTGTTCATGGCTAAAATCTCCTTTTATTTTGGTTTCGGGGGGATAGGCTGTCAGCCGCGCCATCGCACCCCGACGGCGCATGGGGTCAGCCATTCGTTGGTATGCATTCTTCATACGCCTCGCTTTCAAAATAAAAAACCTGTCCCGCATAACACGGGACAGGATATTTCCTGCGGTACCACCCGGCTTCGGTCTTTGCGACCGCACCTTACCATCCGTTAACGGGGATGACGCGTCTTACCTACTGAAAATCGCTTCGTTCGGCTTGCCCTCGCAGGTCCATTCCTCCCGCTTGACTTTTACCGCATTTCCACCAACTTGCGGCTCTCTGAAAAAGCAAGGTCGGGTCTACTACTCCTGCTCAACGGTTTTGCTTGATTTGCGTTCATTATAGTCCTCTTTTTTTCGTTTGTCAAGCAGTTTCGGAAAATTCATAAAAACAGCAACCGCGCCAAGAGAAGCCCCGCCACACCGGGTAAGCCGAGCAACATTGCTACCCCGCCGGTCAGCCATCCGAGTCCGAGCGAAACGCCGGTAAAGATGCCGGTGACGTTGACCGCCGCCATCGCGCAAAGTCCTTGTAAAGCGGTAGCCAACAGCCGCCGGAGCGGCCGCTTGCTTTTCAGCAACGCGACGGCCACGGCCAGCAGACCGCCACCGCCGATCGCCGCGAGCAGTGTGATGGTCCATCCGCTCATTTGACCCCCTCCCCGCTGAGACAGCGCAGCCGCACCGCCCGCAGATCCTGCGAACGCGCCAAACCGAGCAGATACCGCTGGCGGGCATCCAGTGCTTCCATCTCGTAAATACACGCTTCGATGAGGTCGCTGTCGCGCTCCCACGCAAACCGACTGCGTACCAGCGCCATTTGTTCGCGCACCTCAAAAAGCGCATCCTCAATGGCGGTATCTGCCGCCGGTTCCCGCACCAGTTGCTCTTTTAATCTGGAAAAAAACATATCCCTCTCACCTCGCCTTTATTGCTTCATTCTATGAGCAGTATAGGCGGAATATGAGAGGGATAATCACGGTCAGAAATACAAATACAAGTTACATTTCAGCATTCCGTTGTATAACTTGCGGCGCTTGTTGGCAGGGCGTCCGAACAGTTTTTCAAACTCCTCGTCCGGACTGATGATGCCGTAACTCCAGCCGGTCTTGGGAACGAATACCTTGCCCATCGTGCGGATGAGCGCTTGGGCGGCGGCCTTGTCTCCGAGACGTTCGCCGTAAGGGGGATTGCACAGCACCACGCCGCTGTCGCCTTCCGGTTGGAAATCCCGCAGATCGCGGCAGGCGGCGGTCAGTTTGTCGCCGACACCGGCTTTAACGGCATTTTCGCGGCATAGCCGCAAGGCGGCTTGGTCGATATCGCTACCGACCAGCAGGGTCCGGTTATCCGCCAATTCCATTTCGCGGGCGCGCTCGCGCTCGGCGGTCCACACCGATTCGGGCAGGCAATCCCAACCTTGCGAGACGAAGCGGCGGCGGATACCGGGGGCGATCCTCGCCGCGGCCAATCCTGCCTCGATAAGCAACGTCCCCGACCCGCAACACGGGTCGACCACGCGCTCTGCCCGTCGGACGCGCATCACGTCACCGATAGCGGCGGCCAACGTCTCCTTGATGGGGGCTTCCATCGCGTTCTGGCGGTAGCCGCGCTTGTGCAAACCGGCACCGGTGGTATCCAACAACACGCTGACTTGATCTTTCAAAATGGTAACTTGCACCTGAAAGACCGAGCCGGTCTCCTCAAACCAATCGACGCGGTAGGCCGTTTTCAGCCGTTCAACGATCGCTTTTTTGACGATGGCTTGGCAATCCGGCACGCTGTGCAGGGTGGAATTTAGCGACCAACCCTTGATCGGAAAAGCGTCGGTCTTGCCGATAAACGCTTCCCACGGCAACGCCTTGACCCCTTGAAACAACTGTTCAAAGGTGACGGCCGGAAACTGCCCCATCAAGATCTGGATGCGCTCGGCATAGCGAGAGCCGATGTTGGCGCGCGCCAGCATCGATTCATCCCCCTTAAACAGCACCCGTCCGTTTTCGGGGCGGACGTCGGCGGCGCCCATTCGCCGCAATTCGTCCCCCAAAATGCCCTCGATACCAAACAGGCAGGGGGCGGAAAAAATCATATCCATAGAATAACTCCGTTTCATTGGATTCCCTTATGGTATACCATAAGCGAGCCGATTTCGCAAGTCCTTCCGAAAAAATTTGCGAATTTTCGCGATTGGGCGTTGTATTTGACAGATTTTATGGTATACTATAGTTTAGATTATTATGTAGTTAGGGGTATGACCGATGGCACAGTACGATAAAAAACGCTCGGCTCCGCGCCGCGATAAGCCGCAGGCCGCTCGTTCGCCGCAACGCGAGCGGGAACAGCAACCGGTAGAAAGCGATCTCATTGCGGGGCGTAACGCGGTGGCGGAGGCACTCCGCTCCGGCCGCGCCATCGACCATTTACTGGTCGCTCGCGGTGAACATACCGGCAGTTTGACCGTGTTGGTAGCCAAGGCGAAGGAGGCGGGCATCCCCGTCAAGGAGGTCGACTCCCGCAAGTTAAACGCCCTGTGCGGCACCAATCACCAAGGCATCGCCGCCGCCGCGGCCTGTAAGGAATACGCCAGTTTAGACCAACTGTTTGCGCTGGCGAGCGAGCGCGGCGAGCCGCCGCTGTTTGTGGTGTGCGATGAACTGGAAGACCCGCACAACCTCGGCGCCATTATCCGCACGGCGGAGGCGGCGGGAGCGCACGGTGTCATTGTGCCGAAGCGCCGTAGCGTGGGGCTGACCAATATCGTGTATAAGACCTCGGCGGGGGCGGTGGAGTATCTGCCGGTCTGCCGCGTGGGAAATCTTGCCGATACGTTGCGGGAACTGAAAGAACGCGGCGTGTGGGTGTATGGCTTGGATATGGACGGTCAGCCGTGGGATAAGACCGATCTGACCGGCGCCGCGGCGTTGGTGGTCGGCTCGGAAGGCAACGGCATCGGCCGTCTGGTCCGCGAACTGTGTGATTTTGTGGTATCGTTGCCGATGACCGGCAAGATCAATTCGCTCAACGCTTCGGTGGCAACCGGTATTTTGTTGTATGAGGCGGTACGGCAACGCGGTAAAAACTAACTCTCGGGAGGGTGACCCGTATGTTTCGCAATCAGGAACATAACGACGATTACGAATTGAATCTCATCGTGGCGGAAGTGCTTGGTACCCAGCCGCCCGTCCGTCCCGAACCGCCGTCGGCGGAGGAGGAAGAACCGGTCAAGGAGTTTCCGGTCAAGCCGGTGTCCGAGCCGGCGGTGCAGCATTCGCCGCAACCGACCGAACCGGAAGCGGAGCCGGAGGAGGACGTGCTCATCTACCTGCCCAAAGCCTCGGTAGGCGGTCATCCCGCCGGTGCGGTCCGCATCGAGGAGGATGAGGAAGAGCCCGTCCGTGTGGCAGACGATCGCACCCGTGCGATGCCGCCGGAGATCGCGGAGACGTTGCCGCCGGTGCCGATGGCGCCCATCCGTCCGGTGGAGGATAACCAGTTGCGCTTTGAGGGTTACGATGAAGAGCCGGTCCCGCCGCCGACCGCGGAGGAGACCGAGGCGATGGAAGCCAACCTCCGCGAGGAACGCGAGCGCAAAGCGTCCGCTTTCCGCATCAAACTGGCGGGTGGCGAGGAAGAGGACAACGAGCCGGACGAAGAACCGGAGCAATACGAGACCGAATACATCGAGGATTTTGCCTCTTACGACGATGCGGACGCCGTTCGCAGTGAGTTGGATTTCCGTCTGGGCAAAAGCCGCATCACGCTGATCGCTTCGCTGATCTTGGAGGCGGCGTTGGTCATCGTATCGGTGCTGGGGCAGTTTGGTCTGCTGGGCAGCGATATGGTGTTTTGGGTAGTGACCTTGTTGCTGTTTGTCGGTTTGCTGGCTGTGTGCGGACGTACGCTGCGCGCCGGTTTTGCCGATCTGCGTGACGGCTATCCCAGCAGTGATACCGCGGCGGCGGTCGGCGGGTTGCTGGCGCTGTTGCAGACGGTGGCAACGGTGGCACATCCGGATACGGCGGCGGAAAACGCTTTGGCGGTGTTGGGCGGTCTGGGACTGGTCATCGCTTCGCTGGCGCGGGAACGCCAACTGCGGCAGTTGACGCAGAATTTCCGTTTTGTCGGGCATACCGGTACCAAGACGGTATGCGGTTGCATTGAAGACGAAAAAGTGGCCATGGAGATCGGGCATATGGCGGTCGCCTCCGGCGTGCCGCAGGTGGCGTACTACCGCCCTGCCAATTTCCTTACTCATTTTCTGGCCCGATCGTACGAGCGGGCGGATGACCGACGTCAGAGCCGTATTTTCATTCCGGTGATGGCGGGGGTCAGCCTGCTGACGGCGGTGGTCTACGGTCTGCTCCGCCATGATTGGATGGCGGCTTTCCGCTTGTTTGTCATGTTGTTTATGCTGGGACAGCCGTTGGCACTCGGCGCCGCTTCTTTCGCGTCCTTGACCCGCGTCTCTGCCGGCGTGCTACGCAAGGGCGGTCTGCTCGTCAATCGGCAGGATGCCGCTTCGGTGGCGCATACCCATGCGCTGGCGGTGGATGCAATCGAATTGTTCCCCGGCGAATGCGTGTTGCTCGGCGGCATCAAGACCTTCTCCGGCACCCGCATCGACGATGCGATCATCGATGCCGCTTCGGTGTCGATTGCCGCCGGCGGTCCGCTTTCGGAGGTGTTCCGCCGCATTATTGAAAATAAACTCGACCTGCTTCATGAGGTAGAGACCCTCACCTACGAGCAGGAGATGGGTCTGTCCGGTTGGGTCAACGGTCGCCGTGTGTTGGTCGGCAACCGCCGCCTGTTGGAAAATCACGGCGTGGACGTGCCTTCCCGCGACTACGAGATGCGGTACTCCAAGGGTGACCGCCAACTGGTGTATCTTTCCACCGCCGGTGAATTATCCGCGATGTTTGTGGTATCCTACATCCGTAGCGAGGAGATCGCCAAGGCGGTCCACCGCCTCGGTCGGTCGCATATCACGCTGTTGGTGCGTACCTGCGACCCGAATATCACCTCCGAACTGATCTGCCGTACCTTGGGGGCGGATGATTACTACGTCGAGGTGCTCGGCTCCACCGCCCGCCGCCGCTTTGAGCAGTTGGTGGGGGAGGAACCCGCCGATCAACCTGCCGGTATCGCCTCCAACGGGCGTATTGAGGGACAAGCCGCCGCCTTGGTCGGCAGCCGTCGGTTGCATACCGCACTGCGGACGTTGCAGATCGTGGCGATGTTGCTGTCGGTGGTGTTGCTTGGGTTTGTGGCGGTGGTATCCTTTACACAACCGGAAACGTTTAAGGTCATGACCGCGCTGCTGTATATGGTGCTGTCGGCGTTGCTGTCGCTGCTGTTGCCGTTGTTGCTCGGCGCATAACGAAGGAATAACGTATGATCGATTTTCAGTTGATAACCCCGAAGGACAAAGCCGCTTTCGAGCGGCTTTCCTTTGATGGGAAGACCCGCGGTTGCGAATTTACCTTTGCCAATCTCTTTTTGTGGGGACGGCAACGGATGGCGACGGTGGCGGGACATATCGTGCTGTTTTCGCAGTTTGACCGCCGCACCGTCTACCCGTTTCCGATCGGAAACGGCGATAAAAAGCCGGTGCTGGATGCCATTATAGCGGATGCCGCCGAGCGGGGCATCCCTTGCCGGTTGACCGGTCTGACCGAGCCGGATATCACGTTACTGGAAAATTTGTATCCCGATCGGTTTCATTTCCATTGCGACCGCGGCTCGTACGATTACGTCTACGATATCAACGATCTCGCCGATTTAGCGGGGCGGAAATACCAGCGCAAGCGTAACCACATCAACCGCTTTTTGGAAAAGTACCCGTCCTACGCGATCGCGCCGCTGACGGCGGATAACGCGGCCGCCGTTCGGGCGATGCTGGACGAATGGTATCAAACGCGCGAACAGGATGACCCCACCGCCGATTTCGAGATGGAAAAGGCGGCGCTGTACAAGGCACTCCGCCATTTTGAGGAATTGGGAATGGACGGTCTGGTGCTGACCGATGGGGATGCGGTGCTGGCGTTTACGCTGGGAAGCCGTCTTTCCGAGACGGTGTTTGACGTGCAGTTTGAAAAAGCGCGTGCAGAGGCGGAAGGTGCCTATCCGATGATCAACCGCGAGATGGCGCGGTTCGTGCGTCAAAAGTATCCGGCGGTGCAATATCTCGACCGTGAGGAGGATATGGGACTGGAAGGTCTGCGGAAGGCCAAAGAAAGTTACTACCCCCACCACCTGACCGAAAAATGCTGGGCGCATCTGCGGGAGGATGGCTATGACTACTGAACAACGCCGGCTGTGGAAGCAGGCTTTCGGTGATACCGATGCTTTTCTGGATACGTTTGAACAAACGGCGTATGCAGAAGAGCGGAGTCATACGCTGACGGTGGACGGTCAACTGGCGGCGGCGCTGTACTGGTTTGACTGTATGGTGGAAGGGCAAAAGGTGGCCTATATCTACGCGGTGGCGACCGAGACGGCGTATCGCGGACGAGGTCTTTGCCGTCGGCTGATGGAAGAGACCCATACGCGCTTAAGGGAGCAAGGGTACGCCTCGGCCCTGTTGGTACCGGGGGAGCCGCCGTTGGTGGCAATGTATGAGAAGATGGGGTACCGCGTGGCTACCACCGCCGCCAAGCGGACGGTGACAGCCGGACAGCCGTTGCCGCTTCAACCGATCGACCTCAACGCTTATGCGGCCGCTCGCCGCCGTCTGTTACCCAAAGGCGGTGTCGTGCAGGAGGGGGAAAATCTGCGGTTTCTTTCGGCGTATCACACGCTGTATGCGGGGGAGGATGCGCTGTGCGCTGTCCGCCGTGAAGGGGATACGTTGGTCATTGCCGAACTGCTTGGCAACGCCGAGCCTGCCGACGTGGTTGCGGCATTGGCATGTCCGTGCGGTAACCTGCGGTCAGCAGACGGCATCACCCCGTATGCGATGTGGTTGCCGCTCAAGGAGACGGCGCTTTGCCCGACTTATTTCGGATTGTCGTTTGAATGAAAAAAGCGATCTTCGTAATCGAAGATCGCTTTTGTTATTTTCGATCATCCCAGTAACACGTCGCTGATCAGCATAACGCAAAAGCCGACCAGTAACGCGTAGGTCGCACCGCGTTGGCTACCGTGGGCGTGGGTCTCGGGGATCATTTCGTCGCTGATGACGTACAGCATCGTTCCGCCGGCAAACGCCAACGCAAACGGCAACACGATGGTGGAAACGCTGACCGCAAAATACCCGATCAGCGTGCCGATCACCTCCACCAAACCGGTGAGCATGGCGCACACGAACGTCTTGCCGGGGGAGACTCCCGCCGCCAGCATCGGACCGATGATGACCATCCCCTCGGGGATATTTTGCAGGGCGATACCGCCTGCGATCAGCAATGCTTGCGCGGTGTCACCCGATCCGAAACCGACACCGGCCGCGATGCCTTCCGGCAGATTGTGGATGGCGATGGCGGCAACAAACAGCAACACCTTGCTGAGGTTGGCGTTGTGGTGTGTTTCTGCATCCGGCCCGACCAATTTGTGCAGATGGGGAACCAGTTTATCGATGAGATTTAAACACAACGCGCCCACAAAGATGCCCGCCACCGTGATGAGAAGCCCCCATTCGCCGCCGTATTCCAACGACGGCAGGATGAGCCCCAGCACAGCGGCCGCCAACATAACGCCGGCGGCAAAGGCCAACACGATATCTGAAAACCGATGGGACACTTTTTTGAATACAAAGCCGATGAGTGCCCCGAATACCGTGGCACCGCCGACTCCCGCCGCCGTTAGTAAGACCATTTCCATACGCGGTCACCTCCTTCTTTTATTATATATCCGTTTCGGCGATTTGGCAAGATGGAAAACCTCGCCGCATATACAAAGGATAAAATGATTGATTTATTGAAGGGAATATGGTATACTGTTAGCAGTTCCCATTCGTTTTGGGAGAGTGAAGGAGGAAATCATATGAAGTATTGCCCGAATTGTGAGAAGCCGTTGGAAGACGAAGCGTTGTTCTGCGACACTTGCGGAACGGCCGCGGCGGAGACGGATGTCTCTGCAGAGCCGGCTGTCTCTGCGGAGCCGGCGGTTGCTGAAGAGATTCCGGCGGTCGAAGTGGCGCCTATAGAAGAGGAAATTCCGTCCGAGCCGGCAACGTCGGCGGTCGTCTCGTCTGAAGCGGTCAGCGCCGTGGTGGCCAGCGCCCGCGATCTGATCAATAAAGTGCCGAAAACCGTTTTGATGATTGCCGGTGCGGCGTTGGCGGTGATCATCTTGCTGACGGTCATTTTATCGCTGTTTACCGGCGGCACGCCGGATCACGCATTGTACATCAAAGACGGCGAACTGATCTATTCCACCCTGAAAAAGGGCGGCGATATCATCACCGACGAGCCGACCACCTACGCGATGCATATGCTGTCTGCGGATGGTGAGAAGTTGTTCTTTGTGGAAGACGGCGACCTGTACTGGTGCCCGCCGACCAAGCCGGAAAAAGCCGAAAAGATCGCCGGTAACGTCAGCAGTTTCCTCATCAACGAGGACGGTGACCGCGTTACCTACCAAAAGGACGGCGATCTGTACCAGAGTGATCTGAAAGAGGCCGACCGTATCGCTTCGGACGTGGAAGGTTTTATCGTCACCAAGGACGGCAAGATGGTGATGTACGGCAAGGATGACGCCATCTACGTCCAGAGGGTCGGTAAGGACGAAAAGGAAAAACTGGGTTCGGACGATTCGCTGGAACTGCACTATATGTCCGAGGATCTGAAAGAATTCTATTTCTCGGATGAGGATAAACTGTACTTCAAAAAATTCGGCAAGGACCGCGAAGAGATCGCTCGCGACGTCAGCACGGTCATTCAGGTGTATGAGGACGGCGATATCTACTACGTCACCGCCGATGAGGACAGCGGCGAACGCACGCTGTACTACTATAACGGCAACAAATCGGTTTCCATCGCCGAGAACTACTCCGGCTACGAGGCTGTCGCGGCGGAAAAGCCGGTGTTGCTCTTCTCCGTCTATGAAGACGACGGGCGCGTCCGTATGTTAGCCTCTAAGGACAAGACCGGCGAGATCGATCTGGAAGAGATCTCTTCCGCGCAGTTTACGGCTGACGGCAAGAAACTGTACTATTTCTCCGAGAGCGACGAAGGCGGATCGACGCTGTGCGAGGCGAAGGTCTCCGGTACCAAGTTGAAGGACGCGGAAGAATACGATGACGAAGTTGCGTATTTCGCGCTGTACGGCGATCACGTGGTGACCCGTAAAGACGTTGAGGACAGCCTATGCACGCTGTGGATCGACGGCAAGGAAGTGGACACCGACGTTGCGTCGTTGCGGTATGACGAGAACAGCGATAAGTTCTACTTTATGACAGAGGACGACACGCTGAAGATGTACAAAAACAAGGTCAAGACCATCCACGACGAGGTGGGCAGTTATACCATCCTGCCGGGCGGTCAGGTGTTGTTCCTGTACGATATCAGCGAAAGCAGCGAAGAAGGCGATCTGTACCTGTTCAAGGGCACCGGCAAGGCGAAGAAACTGGACGACAGCGTCAGTTATATCGTACCGGTGTACGACCTTGACACGTTGTACGAGAACATTTTCGGTCGATATTAATGCCATCTTGAGGCACCCTCCGCGCGGAAGGTGCCTCAAGCGCTATAAGGAGGAAAGGATGAAAGGACAGCGCATCACGGTGGTGGTGGCGCCGCTGTCGGCGTATGCGGATAACACGGTGTTGCCCCCTTACGCTGAGGCGGAACTGGCAACCGTCACCAATCCGCAGGCGGCGGCGGAGAAACGCGCCGGCTACGGGCTGTTACGGGCGATGGGGGTGGAGGTGCGCGAATGCACCCGCATCGATCGCGGTAAGCCGCACCATCCCGCTTGTTTCTTTTCGGTCACCCACAAGGCGGGAACGGTCGCCGTAGCGGTCGGCGGTCAGCCGCTGGGATTGGATATCGAACCGGTTGACGGCGTCAGGCAACCGGCACGGTTGCTTGACCGCATCGGTCACCCGCAGGAGACCGAGACGGATGCCGCTTTGCTCTGGACAAGAAAAGAAGCGGTGTTTAAATATTCGGATGCGCAGACTTTTTGCCCGTCCGCCATCGACACCGCCGCCTATTCCACCGTCACCCGCCGCGTCACCGTGGCGGGGCGGGAGTACTATCTCACCCTCTGCGCCGACGATCTCAGCGACGTGCGGTGGATCGAAGAATAAAAAAATAACGTCCCCGTTCCGCTTCGGAAACGGGGACGATTTTTTTTGTAAACAAAAACCATGCGATAGTCGCGTGGTTCAAAAGAGGTTTAGCGATGAACAGAAATCGTAGAGATCAAAGGCAGACGCAGAAAGTGTTTTATGTTATGCCTCCCTCTGACGAGGGAGGTGGATTTTTGCGAAGCAAAAAGACGGAGGGAGAG
>JAFQQM010000044.1 GCA_017410585.1 Clostridia bacterium | reverse complement strand
TCATCCCAAAATCCATAAGACCGGCGGTGCAAAGCAGTTTTTTGACAGAAAACGGTTAGCGAGACAACGATGATTGCGAGCGCATACTGGCGTATGACGAGCAATCAGAGGCCGTATCGCGCCCTTTTCTTTCAAAAAACCATTGCGAGTTCGGCTCGCTTATGGTATAATAGAAATAGAATGACAAAAGGAGGTCGGTACCGATGAACGGTTCCTTTTCCGAGGGCGTCCGCGCGGGCGGACTGCGCGACCAGCAGGAGATCCAAGTGTTGCTGTGTTATCTCATCAATACCGTCGGCGGCAGGTTGGATGAGCGACTGCTGACCGAGTGCATCTTATCCAACGAGATCGCCAACCACTTTGAGGTGGCGGCGGCATTGGAGTTGCAGATCCAGCGCGGCAACATTTTAGAGCAAGACGGGGTGCTGACCCTGACCGATACCGGTCGGGAGATCGCCCACGTACTGGCCAACAACCTGCCGCTGACCATTCAGGAACGAGCGGTGCAATCGGCGGTGCGATTGCTGGCGCAACAGCGGAACGCCGCAAGCACCAAAGTGGATATCGTTCCGCAACCGATCGGCGTGCGGGTCAACTGTGCGGTGGATGCCACCGAGCAACCGCTGATGTCCTTCTCGCTGTTGGTGGCCGACAACGCGCAGGCGGAACTGGTGCGTGACCGTTTCCTACAGGATCCGACACTGGTCTACCGCACGATGGTTTCGGTACTGATGGATCCCCACCTCAAAAAGACCGAGGATATGCTGTACATTCCCCTAAGGAGAAATAACCAATAATACCAGCCTCATCAAAGTGGAAACCGTCCGATAAACGCAAAACGTCCCGATGCGATCGCATCGGGACGTTTTTTTGATTTAAAAAGCAAAGTCGCAGTGTTTTAAAAACTCTTTCGCCATCAACGTAGCACCGATCTGATTGGGATGGATACGATCCCACGCCACGTAGGCGGAATGGCGGATCCGGCAGTAATCTTCGTACATTTTCTGGAAATCCACAAACGTGCATCCGTGTTTTTCCGCCAACTCGCGGCAGATAGCCACGTACTCATCCATCCGGCGGCGCATCGCGTCCTCACGGCAGGGTTCCATAATATACGGCGACAGCAGGAAAACGCCTTTCACCTTGTCCTTGACCTTGAGGATCATCGCCTCCACGTTGCGGCGATACTCCTCCGGCAGTACGTGACTGTCGGTGATGGCGGGCAAATCAAACTGACGCCAGACGTCGTTGATGCCGATGCAGATGGAGACCCAATCCGGATGGAGATCCACCACGTCGCGATCAAAGCGAGCGAGCAGATCGCGGCTGGTGTTGCCGGAGATGCCGGAATTGGTCACCCGCACGAAGGTCTCAGGGTACCAAGTCGCCAGCATATTTTCAACCACACGCACGTAGCCGTGGCCGACGCTATCAAACGAGCCTTCGCCGACCGGATTGGTGCTCCCCATATCGGTGACCGAGTCACCGGCAAAAACAATACGGTCCAAATGATGAAAGATCATGGTTATTTCCTCCTGTCAAATCTGTTCTTCCAAACGCAGTTGCCACAGTTTCAAAACCGCGATCTGCGTTTTGGCATCCGGCAGCTCACCGCTCATCACCCATTCCACCGCCTTGGCAAACGGCACCCGCTCGACCTCAAGGAATTCGTCCTCATCGGGGTCGGTCTCGCCCTGTTGCAAGTCGGTGGCACCGAACAAATAAATGACCTCGTCGGTGTAACCCGGAGACGGATAACACCGACCGAGCCCGATCATACGACCGGCGGTGACGCCGGTCTCCTCCCGCAGTTCGCGGCGGCCGGTCTCTTCCGGCGTTTCGCCGAGGTCACGCTTGCCTGCCGGCAGTTCCCTCACCACCTCGCGGTAGGGATAACGGAACTGCCGCACAAACAGCAGTTCGTCCTGCTTGGTCAGTGCCGCCACGCACACTCCGCCCGGATGATCGACGCATTCGCGGGTGGCACGGCTACCGTCGGGCAGTTCCACTTCATCCAGATGCATCTTCAAAACGCGCCCGTCCAGTAAGTCGGTGCGGCTGACGGTCTTTTCGGTCAATTCCATCGGTATCCCTCCGTTTCCGTCTCCTATTATACATCGCTTTGACGTTAGATGCAACTGCGAAATTTTCTTTGAAAACCCGTTGCGTAATCCATAAAAATATGGTATAGTAATCTTATCAATGCTCTAAAGGAGAGGAAACCGATGAATGCATCTGCCAAAAAGCAACTGAACATCACCGCAACCAAACTGCGTATGCTCATTGTGGAAGGTACCCATGCCGCTAAAAGCGGTCATCCGGGCGGTTCGCTGTCGTCTGCGGATCTGTTGGCGTATCTCTACAATGTGGAAATGAAGGTCGATCCCGCCAACCCGCAGGATCCCGATCGCGACCGGTTTGTATTATCCAAGGGTCACGCCGCACCGGCGCTTTACGCCGCCTTGGCAGACAAAGGTTATTTCTCCGTCGAGGAGATCGGTCGACTGCGCCACCTCGGCGCGATGCTGCAGGGTCACCCCGATATGAAGGGCACGCCGGGTGTGGATATGTCCACCGGCTCTCTGGGGCAGGGTATCTCCACCGCCGACGGTATGGCGCTGGCCGCCAAATTAAACGGCAAGGACTACCGCGTGTACACCTTGCTGGGTGACGGCGAGATCGAAGAAGGTCAGGTGTGGGAGGCAACCATGTTTGCCGCCGCCAAAAAACTGGACAACCTCGTGATCATCGTCGACAACAACAACCTGCAGATCGACGGTACGCTGGAGGAGGTCAACTCCCCCTATCCCATCCCCGAAAAATTCGCCGCCTTCGGGTGCAACACCATCGTCATTGACGGCCACGACTTCGACCAGATCGAAGCGGCACTCGCCAAGGCGAAGGAGACCAAAGGTTGCCCGACCGCCATCGTGATGGTGACCACCAAGGGCAAGGGCGTTTCGTTTATGGAAAACCAAGTCGGCTGGCACGGCACCGCCCCCAACGACGAACAGTATGAGACTGCGATGACCGAACTGAAGGCCACGCTGGCCGCGTTTGAGGAGGAGTGAGCAAGATGGCAGAAGTGATCAAAAAAGCCACGCGTGACGGCTACGGTCAGGCGCTGGTCGACCTTGCCGAGGTCAACAAGGATTTCGTGGTGCTGGATGCCGATCTGGCCGCCGCCACCAAAACGGGCGTGTTTAAAAAGGCCCATCCCGAACGGTTTATCGATTGCGGCATCGCGGAAGGCAATATGATCAGCGTCGCCGCCGGTATGGCCGCCGCCGGTATGACGGTGTTTGCCTCTTCTTTTGCGATGTTTGCCGCCGGCCGTGCTTTCGAGCAGGTGCGCAACTCTGTCGGCTATCCTCACCTCAACGTCAAGATCGGCGCGACCCATGCGGGTCTGTCGGTCGGTGAGGACGGTGCCACCCACCAGTGCAACGAAGATATCGCGCTGATGCGCACCATTCCGGGTATGACCATCATCAACCCCGCCGATGCGGTGGAAGCCAAAAAAGCGGTGTTTGCCGCCGCCGAAGCGGACGGCCCGTTCTACCTGCGTTTTGGCCGTCTGGCGGTGCCGGTCATCTTTGATGACAGTTATCCGTTTGAGATCGGCAAGGGCGTGCAACTCACCGAAGGGAGCGACGTCACCATCATCGCCACCGGTCTGATGGTCAACGAAGCGCTCATCGCCGCCGAAAATCTGAAGGCTGAGGGGATCTCCGCCCGCGTCATCAATATGGCGACCATCAAACCGATCGACAAAGAGATCATCGTCAAGGCCGCTTCGGAGACCGGTGCGATCGTCACCGCCGAGGAACACAGCATCATCGGCGGTCTCGGCTCGGCGGTTGCCGAAGTGCTGGTAGAGACCACCCCCGTTCCGATGCTCCGCGTCGGCGTGGAAGATGCCTACGGCAAATCCGGCCCTGCCGTGCAGGTGCTAGAGAAATACGGTCTGTGTGCCGCCAACATCGCCGCCAAAGCGAAGGAAGTTATCGCCCGCAAGTAATCACAAGGCGGCAGGGTCTCCCCTGCCGCCTTTTTCATAAGGAGTGAATACAATGGATGCCAAAGCCATGTTTAACCTGTCCTACGGTCTGTTTGTGCTGTCCGCCAACGACGGCGAGCGCGACAACGCCTGCATCATCAATACCGCTATTCAGGTGACCAGCGACCCCAATCGCATCAGCATTGCGGTCAACAAGCAAAATCTCACTCACGATATGATCCAAAAAAGCGGCAAGTTCACCGTGTCCATCCTCTCGGAAAAAGCACCGTTTGCGCTGTTTCAGCGCTTCGGTTTCCAATCGGGACGGGATACCGACAAGTTTGCCGGCTTTGAAAATTGGAAACGCGGCTACAACGGCACCGCCATCGTCACCGAAGGCACCAACGCGTTTATCTCTGCGTGGGTGACCGATACGGTCGATCTGGATACCCACACGCTGTTTATTGCGGCGGTGACCGATATGGAAGTGCTCGACGACGCACCGTCGGCAACCTACCGTTATTATCACAGCCATATCAAGCCGAAGCCGGCCGCCGCGCCCGCCACCGATAAAACGGTGTGGCGTTGCACCGTCTGCGGTTACGAATACGAGGGTGAGGAATTGCCGGCCGACTTTGTCTGTCCGCTGTGCAAACATCCCGCCTCGGATTTTGAAAAGGTGACCAAATGACGACCGAACTGCTCAAAACCGTCGTGGAGATCGCCGTACAGATGATCCAAGCAGGGGCGGAGATCCACCGCGTGGAAGACAGTATCTGCCGCATCGGCACCGCCTACGGTGCCAAGCGGACCGATATCTTCGCCACCACCTCCAACCTGATCGTTTCGGTGGAGGATACCGGCGGCGAAGTGTACACGCAGACTCGCCGCATCCTCTCCACCGGCACCGACATCGAACGTTTAGACCGCCTCAACGCGCTGGCGCGCCACATTACCGCCACCTGTCCGGACGCGGAAAGCATCCGGCGGCAACTGACCGCTATCGCTTCCCGCAATAACCGCTATCCCGCATGGATCTATATTCTGGCCTGCGGGATCTGTGCCGCGGCATTTTGCGTTTTCTTCGGCAGTCGCGCCCCGTGGGAGATACTGGTGGCGTTGCTGGTCGGCTGTCTCACCGGTCTGCTGATCAAACTGACCGAAAAATTCACGGTCAACCGCATTTTGGCGCGGTTTTTCTGTTCTTTTGCCGGTTCCTTGCTGGCCATAGCCGCTCTGCGTATCGGTCTGGTGCAGACCATTGATACCATCATCATCGGCAACATTATGTCCCTCATCCCCGGCGTCGGCCTCACCCAGTCCATCCGCGATCTGTTTATCGGCGATACTTTCACCGCCATCCTGCGGTTGATCGAAGCGGTACTGCTTGCCCTCGCCATTGCCTGCGGCTACGTCGCCGCCGTGTTGTTGATGGGAGGTGTTGCGGTATGATGGACGCCATCATTCAAGTATCGGCCGCACTCATCGGCACGCTGGCGTTCGGCCTCATCTTTAACATCCGCGGCAAAAAACTGTTGGTCGGTGCGCTGGGCGGTATGCTCGCGTGGGCGCTGTTCTTACTGCTCGGGTTGTGGATCCCCAGCGAGGTGGCACGCTACTTCCTCGTATCGGTCGCCATCGCCGGCTATGCCGAGATCTTCGCCCGTGTACTCAAGACCCCCACCACCACCTTCGTGATGGTATCGCTCATCTCGCTCATCCCCGGAAGCGGCCTGTATTACACCGTCGCCTCTGCGCTAAACGGTGACCTGCCGCAATTTTTGGAAAAAGCGTTACATACGCTGGCGTTAGCGGCGGCGTTGTCGCTCGGGATCGTGGTGGTATCGGCGCTGGTCAAGCACGCCACCGCCTATCGGAACAAACGCAAAGAACAATAAAGAAACGGTCGAAACCAAATCGGTTTCGACCGTTTTTCTTATTTCATTTCCGCCAAGGCATATTTTGCGCGGTAATCGTTGAACACCCGCTTGTAGTTCTCCTCGTCCGCCTTCAGCAAACGGATGGATTCGTGGATGTTCATATCGCGGTGGGACAGATCCAGTATGCAACCCGCAATATTCGAGCAATGGTCGGAGGTGCGCTCGATGTTGGTCAGCAGATCCGACCACACAAAACCGGCATCGATGGTGCAACCGCCCTGTTGCAGACGCAGAATGTGGCGGGTACGCATCTGTTCCTTAAGACGGTCGATGACCGACTCCAACGGCTCAATGGACGCGGCCGCGGTGGGATCGTTATCCAAAAACGCCGCCAGCGACAGTTCCAAGATCTCATCCAACGCCGAGCAGATGACGTTGAGTTCCTTCATCGCCGATTCGGAGAAACTCAGTTCCTTGTTGCGCAATTCTTCTACCGATTCCAAAATGTTAACGCTGTGGTCGGAGATACGCTCGAAATCGCCGATAATCTTCAGCAACATGGCCGATTCCGCCGACTCCTGCTCACTGATGGGATGGGTGGATAACTTAACGAGGTAAGTGCCCAACACGTCCTCATAGTGGTCGCTACGCTCTTCGCAAGCACGGATATGCTCCGCCAGTTCCGGCGTGTAGCCGCCCTGCAACGCCTGCAACGATTCTTTCAGTGCCCCTACCGACACCACCGCCATATCGCAGGTCAGCACGTGACTGCGCTCCAACGCCAGCGACGGAGTAACCAACAGACGCTCGTCCAGTTCGGAGAACTCGTCCGGTTTTTTGTCGTCCGGAATCAGTTTGAGCGCCAACTTTTCCAGCAGACCGGCACACGGAAGCAAGATCAAGGTGCAGGCCACGTTAAAGATGGTGTGAGCGATCGCAATACCGAAGGCGGAAGCCGTCCCACTCATAAAGGTGGCGATCGAACCGATAAACGTATTGCCGAGTGTGAACAACACCAAGCAAACGACCGTTCCGATGATATTAAAGGACAAATGCACCAACGCCGTCCGACGGGCATTCTTGTTGGTACCCACCGACGAGATCATCGCCGTAACGCAGGTACCGATGTTCTGCCCCATAATGATCGGTACCGCCGCGCTGTAACTGACCGCACCGGTCGCCGCCAGCGATTGCAGAATACCGACCGAGGCGGAACTGGACTGGATGATCGCGGTCAGCACCGCACCGACCAGCACACCGAGGATCGGGTTTTCAAACATCAAAAACAGTTGCTGGAAAGCGGGCACGCTCTTGAGTCCTGCCACCGCGCCGGACATGGTATCCATACCGAACATCAAGGTAGCAAATCCCAACAGCACCGCGCCGATATCCTTCTTTTTACCGCTCTTGGCAAACATTTGCAAAGCGATACCGATCAACGCCAGAATCGGTGTGAAGGAAGAGGGCTTAAACATCGTGACGTACCACGCTCCGCTCTCGATGCCGGTCAGCGACAAGAGCCATGCCGTGACGGTAGTACCGACGTTGGCGCCCATGATCACGCTGATCGCCTGCCGCAACGACAGCAGACCGGAGTTAACAAAGCCGACCACCATGACCGTCGTTGCCGACGAACTCTGAATGACCGCCGTCACCCCCAGACCGGTCAAAAAGCCGGCACTCTTTTTCGAGGTCAGGCGGCTCAAGGTCTGGCGGAGGTTGTTACCGGCACTGCGTTCCAGCGCCTCGCCCATCACGTTCATACCGAACAGGAAGAGGCAAAGGCCGAGGATCAGTTCCAACACGTTGCCGAAATCCATAAAAAGTCCTCCTAAGACAGATTTCCCACTATAATATCTTTATTATACTACAGTCTCTCAAAATCTGCCATAGTTTTCCTGTAAAAACTTTGTAAAATTTTATTTTGGCAACAGCAACCCCTCGTCCGGTTGCAATTCGGTGAGATTTCGCCAGTATTTTTTCGGCATATTCTGTCGGCGAAGTGAGGGGTTGATCCGCTCGGTGATGGCCACCGTATCGTAAAAAGTCTTCCACAACCGTTGATACTGCTTCTCCTCGGCGGTCAATTGCGGACACAAGGACTGTTCCACCTGCCGCACCACCCATTGCCGCCCATCGTACAGTCCTGCCTCCGCGTGGGTCTTATCGTAAATGACAAACGCCTGCACGTTCAGCCGATGCGCAAAATGCGGCATAAGGAGCGGCAACACGGGATAGGTCGGCTCGATTTGACAATAATATACCCCCGTTGTCGTCTCGGCAAACCGCACGAACTGCAACAGATGGCTTGCCTCCCGTGAGACCAGCGCCGAGAGTTTGTTGACCGCGATCACGCGGTCATCGGTCAAACTGCGCACCAGACGATCCTTGATACGAAATCCGAGTTGCAGATATTCATAAATCCGCATACTGCGGTCGGGATGCAACGATAAAAACGCCTTCCAGATATGTTCGTACGCCTCCTGCCCCATCTGCCGACGGATCCCCCGCCGTACACGCTCGGTCTTGGCGGGGTCAGCCACCACCGTCTCGTAATGGGTATCCAGCCGCGGCTGACCGTCCGGCTCGATGATATCCTGCGGCATCGGGCGGCGTTCATACGCATCAAATATCGCCGACAGCAACCCGTCAAACGTACCGTCGTAGATCAAAGCTGTCCGCTCAAGCATTGTATCACATCCTCTCGGGTCGGCAGGTTGGGGGCGGCAAACAGGGTCAACTGCTCAAACGGTAAGGCCGCTTTTTGCAATTCGGGACGGGATAACTCCGCCAGCGAACGGTAGATGACCGTCGGGTCTTCGGGCGTGTCCGGCAACATCCGCCCGCCGCAGGTCACAAAGTAACGGGCGCGTTTGACCACCACCCCCAGTTTTTTCAGATCTTCGGGGCGAAGGCGTCCGACCCGCCGCGCCCGCAGAATATGCAACGCCGATTTCACCCCGATACCGGGGACGCGCAACAAGAGTTCCTTATCGGCGGTGTTGATCTCCACCGGAAAAATTTCGGGGTGGCGCAACGCCCACGCACATTTCGGATCAAGAAACGGGTCCAAGGTCGGATGCTCGTCATCCACGATCTCATCCACCGAAAAGCCGTAATACCGCAACAGCCAATCGGTCTGGTACAGCCGATGTTCCCGTAACAGCGGCGGCGGGGTATTTTTTGGTAAAAGTGCGTGGGTGCCAACCGGAATGTATGCCGAGAAAAACACCCGCTTTAAACCGTATTGTTTGTACAACGCCTCGGTCAATCGCAGAATCTGGCGGTCATCATCCGGCGTAGCGCCGACGATCATCTGGGTGGATTGCCCTGCCGGAACGAATTTGGGGGCGTGGCGGTATACCGTCAGTTCTTCCTTGCTTTGGACGATGCCGTCGCGGATCTGCCGCATCGGCGCTAAAATATTCTGTTTGGTCTTGGCAGGTGCCAACGTCTGCAACCCTTGTTCGCTGGGCAGTTCGATGTTGACGCTCATCCGGTCGACCAACTGCCCCAACAAGGTCACCGCTTCCCGACTGCAACCGGGGATGGCTTTTGCGTGAATATACCCCCGAAAACCGTATTCGTCCCGCAAAATGCGGATGGTTTGGATCATCTGCTCCATCGCGTGATCGGGAGTACCGGAAACGCCGGAACTCAAAAACAATCCCTCAATATAATTGCGACGGTACATCCCGATTGTCAGATCAGCCAATTCCCGCGGGGTAAAACTGGCACGGGGTACGTCGTTGGAACGGCGGTTGACACAGTATTGACAATCGTACGCACAGACGTTGGATTGCAATACCTTCAGCAGGCTGATACAACGCCCATCCGCCGAAAAACTGTGACAGATACCGGGCGCGCAGGTGCCGCCTAACTTACCCGCCACCGGACTGCGGTCGCCGCCCGAACTGGTGCAGGCGGCATCGTATTTCGCCGAATCGGTCAATATCTCCAATTTTCGTTGAATGGTCGCATCCACCGCCATTTCCTCCCCTTTTTTCAGATTGCCCCCTTATTATAGAACATCTTTTTGTGTTTGTCAAACATTTGTTCGGCTTGGAAGAAAAAGGCAGTTCCCTTTTAGGGAAAAGAGGGTGGTGACAGACAGACGTTGTAAGGGCGGCAATCCGCCGCCCGAAAAAGCCTCCCTCGCCTAGAGGGAGGGGGACCGCCGTTAGAAGGTGGAGGGATAATCGTCCGTTGGGCGATCTGCCGCCAAGCGGCAGTATCCCCCAGTTAACCTGCGGTTGCCAGCCCTTTTAGGCAAGGGGGCCTTGCGGTTGCCGGTGGTTTTTGCAAACCCGTAGGGGCGGCAACCCGCCGCCCGAAAAAGCCTCCCTCGCCTAGAGGGAGGGGGACCGCCGTTAGGCGGTGGAGGGATAACCGCCCTCAGGGCGATCTGCCGCCAAGCGGCAGTATCCCCCAGTCAGCCTACGGCTGCCAGCCCTTTTAAGCAAGGGGGCCTTGTAGGGGCGGCAGTTGGTGCCAATGACCCTCTTGGCTTTCCCTTTGGGGAGAGCCAAGTTCCCTCTTTCCCAATGATATAATGATATCATTATATCATTATATCATTATATCATCGTGTTGGGGTTGGGGGCGGCGGCATAAATAAAAAGAGTCCGAAGATCTTCTTCGGACTCTTTCCGTATGCTTATTTACTCGATCTCTTCGCCGTTGAGCGTGGCGGGAGCGTCCGCCGGAGCAGGCTCGGTCGGCGCTGCGACCCCCGATTGC